>DATKLL010000167.1:0-11355 GCA_035542475.1 Syntrophales bacterium | reverse complement strand
CAGCACTGTACATCGACAAGCATCATTTCCACGGCACCTGTCACCACGGCAAGTTCCTGTTGGAGAAAGCTGCCCGCGACGGGGATACCGTGCCTCATTAATATCTCGTTTGCCGTGCAACATATCCCGGCAAGGGTGATGCCTACGGCGCCGGCTTCTTTCGCATAAGCCTGTATGACAGGATCGCGCGTGGCGATGGCGAGCATCTCCGGCAGTTCCGGTTCATGGCCGTGAACGACGATATTGACCGTATCTTTCCTAAGGACTCCAAGGTTCGCATCGCTCCTTACAGGTGAGGGTGTTCCGAAGAGGATGTCTGAGATCTGCGTGGCGATCCTTGACCCGCCCCAACCGTCGGCAATGGCCGTGCGGAAGGCCTGGAGAAGAACGTTGCGGTAATCGTGATCCACTCCCATATGTGTACGGTGAAGTGATTCGACAATCATCCGGTCTATGCCGAGGGGTGCTACTGACCGGCTTTGCCAGATAGCTTGCTGTTTTATCGGAGAGAGACGGAGCGTTGCGAGTGCCTGCTCCTGCAGCGTGAACTCTTTCAGAAGCATGTCGGCAAGCTCCAGGGCTACCGCCTCTTTTGTACGTCCCGCATCCTTAATGCCGTAGCCAGCAGCGGCGCGGCGGAGCGCCTTTTCGTCCCGGATCACGTAATCGGCAATGCGGCCCTCCGCCGCCTGTTTCAGCAGGAGAACCAGGTGGCGGCCGTGGTCGGAATGGGCCGCCGTTCCGCCGGCTACCTCTCGGAGGAAATTACGGGCGACGATCGTATCTGCATCGGCTCCGCATACTCCGCGCGGGGACTTCGTTGTGATCCGGCAGGGGCCCATGTAACATATCCGGCAGCAAATGCCTTCTGAACCAAAACGGCAGGGGTTTGATTGGCTATCCAGGCGTGTGAAGCAGGTATCTACGCATTCCCGTTCCGCCTTGATCAGCGTTTCCACCGATGCCTTGTCCCACACGCGGTCCTGGGGTTTTTTCATTTTTTTGGTCATTTGACTCCTAACGGATTAATGCAAATTTCAAAATGCAAAATGCGAAATTAATGAAGCACTCATTTTGCACTTTACATTTTGCCTTATGTTACCTCCAATATCCTGTCCACTCCGATCAACAGCGGATTATTCAGTGAAAGATTTCTAAGATTTCCACCTTGCTCCGATATGGCGATAATCTCTTCATCTTCCGGCAAACCAACGATCATATCTGCCCTTGTTGCTATTTTCAGGTTCTCCGTGCCCGCGGGTAATCCTTCCCTTCGGAGGCGATTAACAACGATAGCCAGGCGATCATACGCGATCTCCATCTCACATGCGAGTGCATGAAGTCTCCTCACAGTTTCGAAACCGCGGTTCGTCGGGTCAGTAACCATTACGAGAAGGTTTACCTTATTGACGATGCGTCTGGAGAGGTTTTCCAGACCTGCTTCGTTGTCCAGTACCACATACGGATACTTATCGATCATCTCATTCAGGACTGCCTTCAGGACATTATTGGCATAACAGTAACAGCCTGGTCCCTCGCTGCGCCCCATCGCGATGATATCAAAGTCATTATTTTCGATAAGACTCTCTGCGATCTTGAATTGCAGAAAACGTTTCTTGTCCATGCCTCGGACTTTGCCTTCCTGGGTGAAATTCCGGGCATCCTCACGGACGCCACCCACGGTCTTTACGACTTTGACGCCCAGAACCGCATCAAGGCAGATGTTGGGATCGGCGTCGACGGCCAGTACGGGACGTAATCCCCGATGTAGCAAGCGCATCACCAGAAGCGCCGCCACAGTCGTCTTGCCGACACCGCCTTTACCCGAAACTGCGATCAGTTTACTCATGATGATGCCTCAAGGGTGTTCAGGATGTCTTCAAAACAGCGAAGCAGGTCATCAGGCAAATCATCCAGGACAGAGCAGCCATCCCTGTCGGCACGGCGGAGCTCCTCCCGATACGGAATAACGCCGAGAAATGTACTTTCCGGAAAGGCCTCCCGTATGAAACGTTCATCCTCAGGACTGGTTACCTTATTAGCCACAAGACAGATGTCCCGCAGGCCAATGTCACGGGCGAGCCGCAGGATACGTCTGGTGCTGTCAACGGCCCGTTGGCCCGGCTCAATGACGATTATCATCCTGTCCATGCCGCTGACTGTAGCTCGTCCAAGGTGCTCTACGCCGGCCTCCATATCCATAACAAGAGCATCATCCTTATAAAGTACCAGATCGGTGACCAGGGCACGCATGAGTACGTTTTCCGGACAGGCGCAGCCGCCCCCTCCTCGCTCAATGGCACCGAGTACGAGGAGCGCCACACCCTGATGGTAGTAAGCAAATCTATCCGCTATGTCGGAAACTTCAGGATTGAGCTTGAATATTTGCCCGTACTGTTTAACCTTTGCCCCTGTCCGCTCCTCGATTAAAGCCACATGTCGGGAGATGGGTACGATTCTTTCCTGTTCTGAGGCTGGAATCCCCAAGGCAGCCGCCAGATTGGCATCAGGGTCGGCATCTACAGCCAGCACCTTCCGGCCCCGGCGGGTCATGAGGAGAACCAGGGCGGCGGTCAGCGTCGATTTACCGGCTCCACCTTTTCCAGAGATAGCGAGTTTCATAAGTCATAAATAATGAAAAAGTCAAAATGCAAAATGTAAAATTCAAAACAAGAAAAGAATAATGCAGAAGTAAAATGCAAAGTGCAAAATGTAAAATGATATTCTCACTCGATTTTGCATTTTTCATTTTTAATTTTGCAATCTATTTGCTGTATTTCTCTTTCATCCTTGCGGAGAGTGCAGCCAGCCTGTCGTATACCAACTCTGCATCTTCAAGCGTCAGGGAGCCAGTGCCGCAGGAGGGTGTAAGCAGGGCCTGTTCGGCAATGATTCTTTTTTCAATGCCCTTGGAAGCCAGGTAATCCATCATGCCTTCGAGCCGCATTTCAAGGCTATCTACAGTCTGTTCCCGGATGGCCACTGAGGTGGGCACTATTCCCCAGGCGAGCGCACCGCCTTTTGTCAGATAGGTTTTAACGGCTTCGGCGTACATGGCAATAGTCTCACCATATTGAAAGGCATCGAAGCTGATAATATCTGCGCCTGCGTCGATAGGGATACTCCATTCCGTGTTGCCGCAGCAGTGCATGCCGGCAATGCCTTCTTCGGCGTGTACAGCATTTATCATGTCGGTGAGCAAACTGATAACATCGTCACGTCGGACGGATACATAGGTGGAACTGCCGAAGGCAGACAGGATGGGCTCATCGATAAAGCATATTACCCGTTCTCCGTAGGGCTTGAATATACGGACCTGCCAGCGGCAGATCATGGCCAGTGTTTTCGTAATTATATCCCGAAATTCTTCATTATAGTAAATCGCCCGCTTTTTTTCGTCCACGACTGTGAGCGAAAAACTGCACGGGCCTGTAACCTGGCATTTCACGAAAGGTAGCTTTTTGCCCCACTGCCGCAGTTTATCTTCCAATGCGTGTATCCCGACAGAAAAGGCCGGACTGATAGCCACTGCAGCAAAATCGCCGTTTCCGTCTTCGGGGTCCATAGCGAGGAGGTAGGACTCATAAAATTGTGCGAAAGCCTCAGAGTAATCACAGGATGTATCGAAATAGAGGCGGTTCTTTTCCCGGTCGATAACTGCGCAAGGCATGTGTTCGGAAAACTGGATTTCCATCTGCTCATTTAGGCCAAGCTTGGGTAATTGCGGCCAGTGCGGCGCTTCCGGTAGTTTGGACAGGATCAGGTCGATCGCTTGTTTCGGATCATTAAGAGGCATGCTGCCGATAGCAGTCGCCAAAAAATGCGGTTTAACAATCATCTGATGGTAACTCCTCAATCATCTATTCTGCACTTTGCATTTGCCATAACATTTATATCTTTGAAGCAATCTTGATGCAGGATAAACGGGGAAGGGGTGGATACATCGTTCGGTGTTGAGTCATGTTTTCAAATATTCGGCGTCCATTATTCCTGATATGTGCGTGATGTCAAGCATCTCCGGGGGTGGTGATGCCTGTGATATTTCCGTCGTCATCAATATCGATATGATAAGCCGCCGGCACTTTCGAAAGGCCGGGCATGCGTAGGATCTCACCGGTGATGGGGATTAGGAAGCCTGCCCCTGATGCGATCTTGATTTCCCGAACAGTGACGATGAAGTCGCTGGGCAGTCCAAGAAGGGCAGGGTTGTCCGAGAGGGACTGCTGTGTCTTGGCAATACATATCGGGAGTTTATCAAAGCCGAATTTCTTAATAAGGTCTAGATTTCTTTTTGCCAGCGGCTGATAGTCGATAGAAACAGCGCCGTATATCTTACTCGCTATAGTAAAGATCTTGTCTTCCACCGGCTGCTCCCACTTATAGAGTGACTTGAAAGTGCCTGACGACCTTGCGATTATACTCACCGCTTTTTCTGCAAGTTCCAGCCCTCCTTCACCGCCAAGGCGGAATACGTCAGCAAGCGCGATATTCATTCCTTCATCTTCCGCGGCCCCTATGACGGCCTGTATTTCCGCGTCCGTATCAGAGGGGAAACGATTCAAGGCGATTATACAGGGAACATTGAACTTACTGATGTTTTCATAGTGTTTTCTCAGATTGGCCATGCCGAGAACCGCCACACGGGGGTTGGGCACGTTGAGTTCATCACGGGGTACACCGGCGTGATATTTCAGGGCGCGCACTGTTGCCACCAGGACAACAATGCGGGGATTCAGATTTCCGTAAGGTGCTACAATGTCGAAAAACTTTTCCGCGCCCAGCTCAAAACCAAAACCCGCCTCAGTCACAACATAATCAGCTAAACGGAGCGCAAGGTCAGTGCCCATGATGCTGTTTGTTCCCTGTGCGATGTTGGCGAACGGCCCGCCGTGAATGATCGCCGGCACTCCTTCTGTGGTCTGCACTAGATTGGGAAGAAGGGCATGTTTCAGGAGGGCCGTGACGGCCCCCTCGACCTTGAGATCCCTGGTAAAGACAGGCTTATCGTCATAGGTAAAACCCACCAGTATCTTTCGTATCTTGTCTTTTAATTCTGCGTAAGATCGTGAAAGGCAGAGGATCGCCATTATCTCGCTGGAGGGAACAATGTCAAATCCGGTCTCACGAGGTACGCCGTTTGTGGAACCGCCCAGGCCGATAACGATATCACGCAGGGAACGATCGTTCATGTCCAGCACGCGGCGCCATGTGATCTTGCGCGGATCGATATTCAGGGTATTACCGTGGAATACCGAGTTATCAACAAGAGCTGACAGCAGATTATGGGCGCTTTCGACAGCAGGAAAATCGTTCGTGAAATGAAGATTAATATCATCCAGGGGAAGGACACAGGAAAGGCCGCCGCCGGTAGCGCCGCCTTTAATGCCGAAGACAGGTCCGAGAGACGGCTCACGCAGGGTGACTATTGTTTTCTTCCCCAGCTTCGCAAGGGCCTGCGAAAGGCCGATGGATACCGTGGTCTTTCCTTCACCGGCAGGCGTCGGGGTCATAGCCGAAACGAGTATCAGAGATACATTTTCCCTGCGTTCAAAGCGCTTGATGGCCTCGATTCTGACCTTGGCCTTGTAGCGTCCGTACAATTCCAGATCATCTTCCGCAAGGCCGATGGAGGCAGCTATTTCGGAGATCGGCTTAAGGCCCCTGGTGGAACGTTTTTCTTTTTCTTTTCCCATGGCTACTTGTTAATCACCGCATCGAACCGGATATCAATATTGTACTCGTCACTGATGCGGGTGATGGCATTCTTAAGATCGACAATCTTGACAGCAGGCGGCAGGGAAAAGTAGCAGATCATCTGAAAAACGTTGGCGCCTGACGCGGGATCATGATCGACATTAGTTAATATATCCTCTATATTGATCCGCCTGTCATGAAGCACCTTACAAATTTGATGGATGATCCCCGGTCGGTCGATAGATATGGCGATGAGTTTGTAAGGAATCGACGGCAAGACCTCTCTATGAAGAGGCGCTTTTGTTTTCCTGATGTAAATGTCCAGCCCGGTTTTTTCACGGAGGATGTCAAGGTCATTGATCAGTTGTTCAATATTTTCGTTATTGCCGGAAGTCAGGATTACCATGCCGAATTCATTTCCCAGCACACAGCCGCGCGACCGCTCGATATTGATACCGCGCGCCGAAAAAAATTCCGCGATTTCCCTCACCAGACCGGGACGGTCCGGCCCCATGGATGAAAAAACGACGTATGATCTCATATGTCAACTCCGTAATTTTTTTCGTTCATTTTCAATCTACTTTAAAACCTGCCGCAAGCTACTTATTGTGGAACCGATGATGCAACCAACATAGGCACAAGAATGAAGGCTACTAACTGTTTTCACATATATATATTGAGGTGAAGTGTCAAGAAAAGAAAAGCACATTATTTTTTATTTGAGGATAAAGCTATTGTTTTATACGCTTAAAGATACCGTCTATTTTGGCCATTAATTCTTCAGGCGTTACCGGCTTCGCAATAAAATTTCTACCTCCTATAGTTCCTTCTTGTGATTGGACTTCCCGTCTCGATGCTATAGCAGTAATGAACAACACGGGGATATCTCTTGTTTTTGGGTCTTCAAGCAACAGCTCTGCTACCTGCCCGCCGCCCATTTCCGGCATGATGATATCCAGAAGAATTAAATCAGGACGCTCCCGTGATGCCATGATTATGCCTTCGGATCCATTTGTAGTCGTCAATATTTCAAACCTCCCGGTTTTTTCAAGATTGAGTTTGACAAAAAAACAAAAATCTTCTTCATCATCAATGAGCAAAATTCTTTTCTTCTTAGAAGGTATTTCTGATTTAATTTCTTCGTTCATGGTGCCCTCCCTTATTAGTGGAATATGAAAACAAGTATCATTCTTCGAAATTGTTATTTGGAATTGCTGGCGGGCAATCTAATGATTACCCTTGTACCTTTTCCTGCCTCGCTTTCTATCCTTACCGTCCCATGATGCTTATCGATGATTCCTCTTGCTATTGACAGGCCTAAACCGGCATTGCCAGGGCCATCCTTAGTTGTATAAAAAGGATCAAATACCTTTTCAATTTTATCTTTGGGTATCCCGTGTCCGGTGTCTGCGATAATGACCTGTAGATGTTGCCCTCCTGACTTATTTTCTACCAGGTCAGTACTAATGATGATCGTCCCATCATCCTGCATGGCTTCAACTGAATTTAAAAAAACATTCAAAAAAACCTGTTTGATCTGATTCAAGTCTATGGTTACTTTTGGCAATTCTGCCGGGAATTGTTTGATGATCTTTATGTGTTTAAGCTTGAGCTGGTGCTCTATGAATGACAAAGTCTCTTCAATGGCAGGCTGGATATCAACTGGTTCAGGCTGAATCGGCATCTGGCGTGTAAAGCTAAGAAGACCCTTAATGATGGAATCAGCTCTGAAAGCAGATTTATTAATTCTCTCTACGACATCAATAAGAAGGGCATCGGAACCAGTGGAAGTACGGAGGTATTCAACCCCCTGGATAATGATCGCGAGAGGATTCTTCACCTCATGGGCTATGCCGGCAGCAACGATACCCAGAGCAGCAAGTTTCTCGGCCTGGATCAATTGCTTTTGCGTCCGCTCCTTTTCTTCAAGAGCCGCCTTACGGGAGTTAATGAGGGTTTGGGTGAAAAATCCGTAGATAATTACAAGACCAGCAATCGACACACGTGTCAACACTTGATCAGACGACAGGGAATCAATAATCCAGTAAATTAACACCATGAAAAGAGCGATTAATACAAGCCCATTACGTTCTATCTGGTGACGAATCATGTGTTCATTTTTCCTTAAAGTTTGTATCCTGTTCAGCTATAAATGCCATGTGCTCAACTGGCGATAACACGAGATCCTGCATATGTGGGATTCACCGATTTTTCTGATTTATCATTTATGGGTAATCTTATAATGACCCGTGTACCTTTACCAACCTCGCTTTCTATCTGGATTATGCCGCGGTGCTTGCCGATGATTCCTTTTGTAATCGATAGTCCTAAACCCGTATTTTTCCAATTATCCTTTGTTGTAAAAAAAGGATCAAACACTTTTTCAATATTATCTTCGTAGATTCCAAAGCCTGTATCTGCAAATACAATTTGCAGGTACCGTTGATTAAAGTCATCTTTTATCTCCTCGACGATTATGGTGATAGTTCCGACATCCTCCATGGCCTCGACTGAGTTCAGGAGAATGTTTATAAAGACCTGTTTGATCTGATTGCTGTCAATATTCACCATTGGCAAGGCCGGCGAGTATTTTCTGACAACGTTAATGTGTCTGGAAGTGAGTTGATATTCTATAAACGACAGAGTCTCCTCAATTACCGGTATAATATCTGCCTCCTCCGTCTGGATCGGCGTCTGTCGGGTAAAGCTTAAAAGTCCTTTAACTATCGAATCCGCCCTAATGGCTGATTTCATAACTCTGTCCACGACGTCAACGACAAGTTCATCAGGACCCGTGCAGTCTTTTAAATATTCAACACCCTGGATGATGATTGCCAGGGGATTCTTGATCTCGTGGGCGATACCGGCAACAAATGTACCCACGGTAGCCAATTTTTCAGCCTGTATGAGATCTTCGTGGAGTTTTTTCTGAATTTCTTCCGTCCTTTTCTGCTCAGTCATGTCTATAGCAATCCCTCGTACGCCGGTTGCATTGCCTACCCTGCTGATGGGGCTGGCATAAACAGTGACGGGGAATGCAGTACCGTCCTTTTTCAAGGCTGTATATTCAAGCCCCCCCAAATACTTTCCATTTAGTATCATTTGAGCATCCCTGCGTAGCCTGTCCCTGTCCTCAGGTATAAACATTTGAAAGGCATTCAGACCTTGAGCAAAATCCTCCTGCGAGTAACCGAACAATTCGAATGCCGATCTGTTTGTGAACATGAAATTGCCTTTGAGATCGGTTTCAAACACAGTCTGAGGCAATAAATCGGCGAGTTCTCTGAATTTGGTTTCGCTCTCTCTGATGGAAGCCTCAATCTGTTTACGATTGTTGATCTCCCGCGCCAAATTGACATTATGTTCTTCTATCTCTTTTATATATTCCCCGATTTGTGATTGAAGAAGGGCGTTTTCCAGGGTTAACCTGATCTCAACAAGCATGGTTGATATAATGGTTTCATCTCTTGTATCAAAAGTTGCTCCTGCCTTTTTATGTGACAGGTTAAAGACAGCTGTGACATTGCCCTTTTGACCCATGTGAACAGGTACACTGAGGAATGAGGGTGACCCGTATTTAGGGTCGTTTTTTTTCTGAAATCTCGCATCACTTTCGATATCTTTAACGAGAAGCGGTTTTCCTTCATCGATGACATGCTTTATCAAGGAATCGTCAATATTTATATATGCGCCCTTTTCCAGGCCTTCGATACCCCTTGATCCGACAAGGCGTAGGCGCCTCGATGAAGGGTCTACCACAAAGGATGATCCTATTTCTGCATTTGTCACGGTGAGGGCTTTATCGAGAAAAGCATTGAGAAATTCTTCAAAATCTCTATTCTGAAAAGCCGTGTTTGCAATGTCTTTAATGGCATTTAACTCCATAGTCTTCCAGGATGACTGTTCTACCGCTTCTTTTAGAGACTCTGCTTCAGAATATACGCTGT
This sequence comes from Syntrophales bacterium, assembly GCA_035542475.1. Taxonomy (GTDB): domain Bacteria; phylum Desulfobacterota; class Syntrophia; order Syntrophales; family UBA2185; genus DATKLL01. The sequence goes on along the minus strand of DATKLL010000167.1, from coordinate 1,714 downwards.
TGAAGATGAGAAAAAGAATGACAAGGCCCGCCAGGATAATAATGAGAGCAAAGACTAGGACGATTTGGCGGAAGGGGGATAAATTTTCCGCCATACTAAGAGAAACGAATATGAGTATGAGTGCGGAAAGGACAAGAACGAACAAGCCTGTCAGGAGGAATTTCCATTTTAGCCCTTTTTTCACTATACCGGCTTTTTTATCCATAAGTATTTTTTCTTGTGCGTTAAGATGCCATTATCTTTAACTTAAAGTGGCTAAAGACGCAAAGATATTTATCAAAAAGTAGCGAGTAGATGTAGGCACGAAAATGATTGTCATCAGAGGGGTTTTGCGTGATGTTTTAAAAAGAATTTGAGTAGATTCGCGCCGAGAATTCGTTAACCGCATTGCAACTATTTTCTAATTCTTGTTTAGAGCCTTACTTTAACACAAAGAGAAATTATCTTTGCCGTCATTTAGAGCTTTTAATATTGAGTTCGTGTGATCTCGATAAACGGTGCAGCGAAGCTCTGTTACCTTGAATAGAAATCAGTCAGCGCATCTTCATCATCAAATGGAATATCAATTGATTGACATATTTTTTCAAGGCTTCCGGTCATTCGGAATCCAGTTTATCATTATGTCATTGACAGCTACATTAGCTACACCGATGGTTCCGCCGTATGCTTGTGTTGGGTTCAAACGTGCTGCACCAATAGTATCAGTTCCAGAGATTAAACCGGCAAGCCTCAGACGCTGCCATAGAGCATAGGATTCACTGTCTGTTGCCGCAGTGCATGTAAACATGGCACCCGGAGCTGCACCTATCCCTATAATGCCCCCTGCAATAAGACCATCTCCATTCCCGTTAAATGTTCCCGGCCATATGGTTGTTACTGTATTATCATCACCCAGATACTCTTGATACCTGTTGTAACGGGTATAAGCAGCAGCGGCAACTTCCTTCTGGGCATTATACATACTTTTCATCTTAGCGTTGAAGATCAGTTCCTGCCCCTTAACAATGCCCGCCAGAATAAGGCCGATGATTACCAGCCCGATGGCCAGTTCAACGAGGGAAAAACCTTTCTCATTCATTTTCTTCACAAAGGTGATTATCTTGTGCCTTCTTTTTCTGTTTATATTAAAGGCGCATATTCTTTATTTTAATTAATAATCGAGACAATTGAGTAATCAAGAGTAAAAGAATTTTACACTTCTTTGTGCGAGGGGAGTGTTATTTCAAACGCTGCTTCGTTTGACTGAGGGAGGACTTGGATGCTTCCCTTCATATCTTGAACCACGTTCTTTGCATGAAAGAGACCGATGCCAAGACCGCCCCTTCCTGCCTTTGTGGAATAAAAAGGTTCAAATATCCGGGAGCTGTCTTTTATAGGACTTCCTGTATCTGAGATTATAACTTTTACTTCATTGTCGTCAGAAGTAATATCAATATGACAGGTTAGATTATGCTCTTCCAGAGACTTGTCGTAGACATTTTTAAGAATGTTAACGAAAATAGAGTTGACCTTATACTCTTCGGCAGTGATTGATCCTTCTCCCCTTATAGTATAGTTGAGGTGATAGTGGTTTGCCAGGTCTTCCAGAAGGGCTTTGAGGTTAATCGTGCTTTTATCATATTTTCCGGTGGCAGTTTCCCTTTCCATTTCCAAAAGGCTTATGATCTTAGCTCCCCGCCGGGACTGGGCGGGGAGGGTTTCCCTTAGATAGGAA
>DATKLL010000166.1:0-43362 GCA_035542475.1 Syntrophales bacterium | reverse complement strand
GGTCCAGCTATAATGGCCCTTCTCCTCCCGTTTATTCATAATATCCCGGAGCGGCTTCCTGGCGATAAGGGCCCTACCGATTTTTGTGGGATCGACATCCTTCAGGTGCGTAAGGGCGTCCGGGGCATGGAGAAAGATTCTTCCATTGATACTGCTGTAGAGGACCCGATCTCCCGGGGTTAGAAAAACAAGCTGTCTGTTGTTTGCTTTTTCGTAAAAACCCCGTTCCATGTTCATCGTCAGGCCCATCCGCTGAACAGGGTTCATCCCCATATCAAGTATTCTGTCATACAATATCTCTGCGAGTCTTAAGGCCGCGGGGTTATATTGAAGTAAGATCGTATCGTCCCTCTTGAATGGATCTTTCCTTGCTACTTTCAATGCCCAGATGAGTACATCCGCGTATCTTTCGAGTTGAATGTCCGTCAGCATAAACATAATCTTCCTTACATATAATTAACGCCTCTGATAGCCAAACCGCTCTTCGAAAATGGGGGCTGTCAAATTATCCACCGGGACATAATCATCTTTCAAAACTGTGGAAGGGCGCTCGGCCATATACGCCTGGAGTCGGTCCTGAGGCATAACGTGTGACATGGCTTCCTTTCCACCCTGCCCATGGATGAAGTCGACAAAATCATTTACCTTGATACCTTGCTTGCTTGCAACTATCACACGGGTACTTATACCTGTGCTTTCTTCATAAGGCTTGTGAGTAACCAGATGGACATTTCCCCTTCCGAACACTTCCTCCAGTGTTTTTATATAGGATGGCATAAACAACCCTTTTTGGTAGCTGTCAATCACATTAGCCATTAGTATACCGTCCGGTTTTAAAAGTTCTGCCATCTGTTGCGCAAATTCCTTCGTCGTCAGATGATAAGGGATAGAAAGGTCATTGAATGCATCCACTACAATAAAGTCGTATTTTTCTTTATCCCGGCAATTCATTACAAACCAGCGGCCGTCTTCATTAAAGGTCCGGATCTTCGTGCTTGCGGGTACACCCAGATAATTATATACAACCTTTGTTATCTCCGGATCAATCTCCACAACGTCGATCTCTGCCATGGGATACATTATTTCAAGACATCGCGGAAGCGTATAGCCCCCGCCACCGATGAACAATGTTTTCAGGGAGCCAGCCCTTTTGACCCGCCACCTCATGAACTCCTCGTAAATTCTGATGTACTCATAATCCAGATATAGTGGATTGTTCAGGTCATTTATGGAATGGATAAGATGGTCTAAAACCAGCGCCTCAGCCCAAGTCTCCTTGTCTTTAGTGAGGATCTTCTTCACCTGGATTGTATAATAGTCACTTTCTTTGAAGAAATAGGTCTTATCGCTGACAGGCATTTTGAAGGCGTAACTGTAAAAGATAAAGACAAGTGAAACAAAAATTATAATGAAGGCGGAAAATAAAATGGCGATTGATTTTTTCTTTACAAAAGCTCCCCCGAAAATCAGGGCAGAAAGTATGAGAATAAAGCCGATAATCAAAAGTATATTTCTTGTTCCCATCCAGGAGATCAGAAAAAAACCGGTGGCAAAGGTGCCAATGATGGAGCCGAGTGTCGAAAAAGCATATATCTTCCCGACAATATTTCCTGTTTTAGCCAGGTTATGAAGCGTGAGTTTAACTACGACGGGGGAAATCATGCCCAAGATACAGGATGGTATAAAAAAGATAAAGGTGGTAAGAAGAAGAATCCGCATCATCAATGAGGTCTGAAACTGGGTTGCTCCCAGGAGGTTTGTGAGCGGTGAAATGGAAAAAGCCCCCACACCTGAAAAAAAGAGGAGCCATCCCAGCGTAGAAGGACGTGGAAACCGATCAGCCAGCATCCCTCCAAGGTAGGCACCGATGCTGATTCCGGCAAGGACGACACCAATAATGCTTGTCCAGGTATAAAGGGATACGCCCACATAAGGCGCCATGATTCTTCCTGCTACCAGCTCAATAACCAGGGTGCAGAAGCTGGCGATGAAAACAATGATATTGGCCTTAATAACTTCTTTTTGCATAGATTAACCTCCGCGTTGTTCTGTAATCAGTCTGAATTGCCACACGCGTCAGCCTGCTATTGCGAGTGCCGCAAGAAACCTTTTTCCGTCATCACGGGATTTTCTGTGTTCGTCATTTCGAGTCCGTTCGGTTTACTCATGGTAAACTACGAGAAATAGTTGTCACTCCTGAGCAGTCGAAATGTCAAATGAGAATTTTTTTCAAACCGATATTATCTAAGACTTATTTCGGGGGTGGTTATATATCATGTAGGTGTGGTTGTAAACAGACATTTTGAGGTGATGTTTTGTCCTAAACGGTACTTGATGTAATGACTTTGACGCCAGCATAATGACGTTCTGAACGGTGGAAAGAATAACGAATATGAAGAATTTAGCAGCCGCAATCCATATATGGTAATATAATACATCCTTGAAGAATCTGCAGATTCATATTCTTGAAGATACGGCGATCATTTCGCGCCTTACTTGCCACCGCTTTAAAAATTCGACATAAGGCATAGCTACTTCAGCCCCATATGCTGGGTCGGCTACGATCATTTTCCTCTCTTTGTCATCGTATCCTATCACTACGGCCACATGACCGCCTAGTCCCCAACCTACCACATAGTGCAGCCACAGAACAGGGATATTATTGTCAATATAATCTTTTATTGCTTCGATAGTGCCGTGATAGCGGTACTCAGTATCGAGCTTTAGGGCCTTCAGCTGTTCAAAATACTTCATAATCCCTTCCGTGCTTATGCCTCGTTCCAGAGGAATGCCGGCTTCTATCGACACCTGCATCGGATCTATGTGATAACCGTAATACTGGGCGACCATAGCTATACTGGTAAGTGCACACCAGTTACGATCCTGTTTTATTAAGGGAAAATTTTTAATCTTGTGAAGAGTTTCAGATTCCCCTGCCGGAAGTCTTGCCGCTGTTTTTGATTTTTTCGGTACTATGGGTTCCCTAGTGGAAACATCGTTCTTTAAATCAGGTTCTTGCACCTTTACTGATTGAGGGTTATTTATATCATCCGGCTGTACATCTGAGTAATGTACTACTCCCTCACTATCAATCCACCTGTACATTTCGGCGGCGTGTGATGGCACTGACAGCGCCACAATACTGAGGGTTATCAACAGGTATTTTAAGCAGGTTGAATTCTTATTCATACTATTTATGCTTATGCTGCATTATTTCTATCATATTATTTTTGCGGTTAATGAAAAGAATTTTATCAGGCCGATGGGATTTGACGCCTTATAATTTATTATTTCAAACCCGATGTTTTTCATATAATTTAAAAACTCTGCTGTTGAATACATATCGGCATATGGATGATCGGATAAAAGTTTCATTATTCGTCCCAGGTGAGTCTTAAAAGTATCGGATGACAAATCTTCCAGGATTATCTTACCGTCATCTTTAAGGACTCTTCTTAATTCCTTTAGACAATCTTTCCAATTGCGAATATGGTGAATCATGCCGAAATCGAAAATAACATCAAAATTTTTATCGGGAAAATTCAGATTTGCAGCATCCATCACGAGGAAAGTGATTGACTGGTCGTCATTTTTTCTCTTCGCAAGTCTTATCATCCTTTCATCGAGATCGATACCGACTATATTTTGGGGATTAAAGTATTTTTTAATAAGCTTAGTGCCATGTCCGTTCCCGCATCCGATTTCCAATGCCTTATAAATATTATCGACGGTTATCATGCTTCTCAACATCGGCAATTCATAGTGCTCCTGAATTGCAGCCCTTATTGGATTGTTCATCGCAATGAATTCAATTTTGTTTAATTTCATTTATTGATCACTTCTTATTGTAGGATTTGGAATAAGTTGCTGTAATCATCTGTCCACAATCTGAGTTCAGGTCTTGACTCGACCTTTCTGCCGGCTTTTCTTATTTCCGGTGTATCCAAGACAGCAGGATTCGAAGCCATGAGAACCCATTCGGCCTGAAAAATCTTTTTCTTTTCATCTTCTTGATTCACAATTACAAAAGTATGTTTGCCGAGCGCCCTGCCTGCCGTGTCTATAACCTGCGAAAGGTCAAGATATAGATTAGAAACATGAAAGGCTAAAATGCCGTCAGGCTTCAGATGACGGAAGTAAAGCTTAATCGCTTCCACGGTCAGCAAATGAATAGGGATGGAGTCCCCAGAGAAAGCGTCAACAGCGAGTAGATCAAATTGCTGATTTGGTTCCTGCTCGATTGAAAGTCTCCCGTCACCGATTTTTATTTCAACCATACCCGGGCTGTCAGTCAGGAATCTGAATTCTTTTCTGGCAAGATCCTCTACTTGCGGGTTGATTTCATAGTACTTGTATTGATCACCCCGGCGCGCATATGTTGCCATTGTTCCTGCTCCAAGTCCTATGATACCGACGCGGCGCGGCCCCGCAGGAAGTTGCTTTATTGCAATGCCCATTCCGGATGTAGCAGCAAAATAGGCGGTCGGCAAGGGACGTTTTTCAGGCGACATGAATTGTATACCGTGAGTTATTGTACCATGGATCAGTGTGCGGTATTCATTATCTGTGCCCACGTCATGTTCAATTACCCTTTGGTGGCCGTAAAAATTTCTTACTAGAGTGCGAATGCCTTCCGGGTTACTGTAAAATTGCATATAGACGAATGAAATGATAAGGAGGCGGACGATCAGTGCAGCACAGGCGACATCTGTGACCCACCATTTTCGGAAGTTTATTGCAAACAGCAGAGAAGTGCATAGAATAAGACCTATAGGCAATTCAAAATAAAACCGGAAGATATTCGGGGCTATAAGGACGACAAAAATACTGCCTAAAGCTCCACCGATTGATATTAGCAGGTAAAAAGAAGTAAGATAACGGGGATCAGGTTTTCTCCTTGCCAGTTCTCCGTGACAGAACATACAGCAGAAAAAAAGGCCAACGCAATAGGCAAGGATGACTTTTCTTATATCACTGCCAACGCCCCACTTGCCCAAACCATATGACATTCCGATAAGGGTAAAAAAGACTATCCAAAAATACCATTTGGGATTATACCAGCCGGCCCGGTCGAAACACAGTGTGAAGCTCAGAAGATATAAACTGAGCGGCAGAATCCAGAGCAGAGGTATGGCGGCGATGTTCTGAGAGAGGTGATCTGTCGTTGAAAGCAGAAGTATGGATGAACAGGCTGACAACAACAGCCACAGAACCTTGTCTTTCATACCCGGTGGAGATGCCTGTCCTGAATCGGTGTTCGTAGCAGCCGTGTCAGTTATGATCCCGGATGAGTGAAGACGTTTATCTCGCCAACTTAAGAAACATATTGTCGCGCACAGAAGCGCAAAAGCCCCGTAAGCAACTGACCATATAGTGGACTGCCAGTGCAGGGTAAGATTTGTTTCTATTAGAAAAGGATAGGAAAGCAGGCCTAGAAGCGATGCCAGATTTGAAAGTGCAAAGAACCTGTAAGGAAGCCCCATGCTGTATTTGCGGGCATACCATGCCTGCAACAGAGGGCTCGTGGTTGAGAGTAAGAAATACGGCAGGCCGACGGTAGCAACCAATAATCCGATGATGTACAAACTCGGGTTAATACTGCCCATGAGTTTCCAGTTTGACGAGGGGACAACAGGCAGGAATGACACGCTGACTATCAATAAAGATGAATGCAGCAATATCTGCCATACAGTGGATAATCTGCCGTTTATGTAGTGGGCATATAGATATCCCCCTAAAAGGGCCAGTTGAAAGAAAAGAACGCAGGTGATCCAAACGGTTGATGTCCCTCCAAACCATGGAAGGATTATTTTTGCGATCATAGGCTGGACAAGGAACAAAAGGAATGAACTCAAAAATATTGTGCTGGCGAAAAATGCTTTGGTCATGCTGTCGGATTGTACCATGGCAATTCCGGTAACCCCGTATTCTGTACTGGTGGAATTCAGTAAGGTGTCCACTATGTAATATCGGCAGAATTTTAAAATAATTGAGGGAAATTGAATAGATATTATTTTATATAGAGGTAATTTGACTATAAGTGAGGTATGGATATTCTTTTTCCATGGGTAAGGCTATAGGATTTTTTTATGTGTGATTTGCTGATAGCGATTTTATCTATAAATTGTAAGTGTTCCTGTTATCGCTAACTATTATTGTTTTCAAGCCTTTCATCGGCAATAAGCCAGTATGTGCAATTGGCGCAGCATCTTTCGCTTTCTTCCACCCTTTTTAGTTTCCTGGGACTGAATGAATTGCATTGCATATCCCACTTCCTTAGCGGATCATGCGTTATTTCAGCGAATTCGCATATGCCCCATATGTTGATCATTTCTTCTTCTCTGTAAGGAGTTTGTCGGACCTGATCCAGTATCTGCAATGGGCGCAATTTCTTTTCATATTTTCTCCATTCTCACTTTCCTTCAGTACAAAGTATTTACAGCACGAATCCCAGCGAACCATCTGTGTGGTATAAATCCCGCCAAACTCACATATGCCCCATGTGTTGATCATCCATTTCCATCTCTTGAGAAGTGTTCGTCGTAAACATGCCAGTATGCACAATTGGCACGGCAGTTTTCCACATCTATTCTCCTTATGTCACCCGGGATAAAAAAAGGACAAGAAAGATTCCATCTCGTCATCTGGTCATAAGTCCCTAAACCCCAGGTACATATACCCCATATATTGATCATGCGCCAAAAAATAAAAGCGGCTCCGAAGAGCCGCTTTTTAGACCTGAAGGTTTATTCCTTGGGCTTAACGGGCCATGTCACGCGACGTCCTTCAGCACCGGCTATCTTGCCGATTTCGTGCATAGCCTCAAGTTTCAGGATCTTTTCCGTATCATATCCCATGAAGCGGCGTAACACATACTCCGTATCCCAACCGATAGGCTTGCCGCCGAATTCCGTATAGCTCGGGGCCTCGGAGAAGAGCGGGAAGCAGCCCTGGATGTCCATCGGACCATACCAGGGATCTTCGATATACTCGATCTCTCCCCGTTCACGATACTGCGGCCTCTCGCAGGCATCCTTCGCGTTCATGACGGGACAGACGCCAAAGCCATGCCTTCTGCCGAGGCTGTCGATTTCCGCTACTGTGTGTTTCGCTGCCCAGGTCTCGATGGCTTCGTAAATCTCCTCCTGAGCCTCCAGCTTCACACGGTCCATATTGGTGGGGTATTTACCCGGTAATCCCACAGTCTTACCGCCGATGGTGTTGCACAATGCCTTGAAGGCCTCATCGTCAGCGCCGACGGCAATAAAGCCGTCTTTTGCTTTCACGATACAGTCGGGGCAGATCCAGCGGAACCGGTTGCTCCAGCGGGTCTGCACATAACCCGTCAGACTGTACCAGACGATGCCCGGCCCGAGGGAGCGGGTAATATTTTCCACCTGGGAATTTTCGATCATCTGCCCCACCCCGTATTTCTCACGGGCATACAGAGCAACCAGGGTCGCGAAGAGGCCAAAAGTGCCTCCCATATAGTCGGCCACCCAGATAGGAATCTTCATCTGATCACCGGGGTCATGACCGCTGATGAAGACGCTCCCGCCCATGGACTGGGCGAGGATATCGTAGGAAGCGCGCACCAGATCCTCACGGCCCCACTGTCCCGGCCCATTGGAGGTGAGGTAAATCAGTCTCGGATTGATCTCACGGAGCTGTTTATACCCTTCATCCCACCTATCCAGGGTGCCACCGCGGACATTTTCGATGAAGATATCCGCCCTCTTGCACAGTTCCTTAAATATGGTCCCGCCTTCACCGGGATGGATGTCCATGCAGGTATGGAGTTTATTTTTCGCACAGTCTGTCCAGCCGAGACCACCCGCCATGGCGATGTCTGTTTCCGCAACAACACCTTTCCCCAGGATGCCGGGTGCCTTGGTGCCCGTCTTCTCTTCCGACCACATGGGGAAACCACCCTGATCCTTCGGAGGGGCGAGGGCCCGCATGGTATCGCCCCGGCCGGGGAGTTCCAGCTTGATCACTTCTGCGCCCATTTCGGCAAGCATAGCGCAGTGAGAAGGACCAAGGATAAGGGTCGTGAAGTCCACTACCCGGATACCGTCGAGGATTTTGTCCTTTTTGTACACCCTCTTGCGATGAAACATGTACCGGCAGAATTCCTCATAGGGAAGGTCGTCTTCTTCATCCTCGGTCAGGTCTTCACCCCTCCTGGCCTTCATCACGAGGGCTTTCTGTGCGGGACTGAGCTGTTCGAAATCATACCATACCGCCTCCATCTGCTCCGGAGGCACGTCTTTTTTAAATCTTGCTCGTGGTGATAGTTCCATATTAGTACCCTCCTCCTTTCCTTCCGATTACCCCTTCTGCGACGAGTTGCTCCAGATCAGACTTGAAGAGACCGCAGTATTTGCGCAGGACTTCCTCATTATCCCAGCCCATGGGTTTGCAGTTCCACTTGATCCTCGCCTGGGTGAAGTGGAAGTTGGGACGGCAGCCCTGGACGAGCATTCTCCCGTAGAGGGGGTCATCGACTTCTTCCATGGAAGCCCTGTCCAGAAAGTGGGGATCGCTGGCGATTTCCTTAATGTTCCGGCAACCGGCGCCGGCAAAGCCGAATTTCATACCCAACTGGTCTATTTCCGGGAGGGTGTGCTGTGCTGTCCACTTGTCAATTTCAGTGTTGATCTCGACCTGCGCCTTCCAGGTTATGCGATCCGAATTCATGGGAAGTTCGGTCGTCCATTTCTTCATGTTGTCTGTGCCCATGCATTCACACAGTCGCGGCCAGACTGGACCGATCGCGGCAATGATGGAGAATCTATCCCCGAATTCATCAGGTTTGGCCCGGTGCAATCCATAGGGATTGATCTCAAAGTCCAGATTGCCGAACTGCCGTCTGATGCTGCCCGTCATGGAGTACCAGGGGAAGCTACAGTCACACCAGCGCAGGCAGTGGGCATAGCTTGCCACATCAACCATCTGTCCCTTCCCGGTCTTTTCCCGGTAATAGAGGGCGGCGGCGACACCCACCGCGGCGCTGATTCCACCAGTCATGAAGCCCATGGGCCACCCTGCGCGAGAGGGCACGTATCCTGTCTCCTGAGCTTCCTGCTGGGTGGGTTTGGACATGTCAAAGGGACCGGCGAAGGAAGGCACCGTGGTCATCACCTGGATGCCCGATTCAAAGGGCTTGCGCCAGGAGTCGGCACCGAAGGAACCGAAGCCGGTGACCGCCGCGTAAATCAGTCTCGGATTGATCTTCCTCAACTGCCGGTAGCCGATGCCCAGGGAGTCCAGATAGCCGGGGTCGTAATTCTCCATCACTACATCGGCCCTTCTTGCGAGCATCTTGATGATTTCCCGGCCCTTGGCCGTGGTAATATCCACGCTGATGCAGTTGCGATTGCGGGTTTCCACCATGGCATAGAGAGCCGACCCGTGGGGTGGATAATTCTCACCTTCCGCCTTGAGGGCGCCCCCCTCTTCCACAGAGGGACCGACCCAGCGAAGGGGATCACCCTTCTTGGGATCCTCAATCTTGATCACCTCCGCGCCATGTTCCGCGAGAAAGGAACCGCCGACCTGGAGGGCAAGAGACCACCAGTCAGGTCGGCAGATTTCCAGGACCCTCACGCCGTCAAGGGCCTCCGGCTTCCGGAACCTTTTTCTCGGGTCGAAGATGTACCGGGCCCACTCCTCGTAGGGGAGGGTCTTCTCTTCTTCGGGAGTAAGTGCTTCCAACTTCCAGACTTTCATTACAGCGTTTTGCTGTTCTTTTGTAAGTTTATCCCAACTGTACGTAATAGGCTTGACCCCTTTTTTGTCGACAACTTCTTTTGCTTTGGGAACCACAGACTGCGACGCGGTTGCATAGTAGGGCAGCTCATCTACTGACATCTGACTTGGTAGTTTTGGCTTGTCAACTTTCACGAGTTTCAACTTCTTACTGCCAGCCATATTTTACCTCCTTCTTTAATATCAATTCTGTCAATGCAAATCGGATTTTATTATAATTGCTGACCTCTTGTAAAACCTTCACCTCCTTTCGATAATAAATCTACTTCCTGTAAAAACTGGGCAATCCAGGAGAGATTTTCTTCCAGAACCTAAACGGTAAGATCCAGATAATTGTAAAACACCACGCAAGGGATGCTATCCCCCCTTTTCTTCTCAGGTTACAATAAATTATAATGAATAATTTGCTGGCACATTCACAAACCTCAGAGGCACTGACCCGACCGGTTTTTACCTTCTTTTAGTAAATGGCTTGCCTGAATATCCATTATACATTTAGAGTTGGTCTGATAAGGTTACAAGTTATATAGATAGCACCCCTCTATGGCGCCTGGATTTCACGGGACGTTCCCAATAGAATGACCACTTTTATTAAGTAACTATTTGTGATTCTAATACCGCTTTAAATTGACGAGTTGTTTCTTTAAATACTCTGAGGCCTTAGGAAATTTGAATTGAGGTTCAGCAAAACAGAAAATTGGGAACTTTTGATATGCAAATCGTGAATTTGATAAAATAAATAATTTAAGAATGCAATACCAAGAGATTATAAGGTTAATATAAGGTTAATACTTATATTAAGACAAGGAAAGTAAATAAGATCGCAAATTGGCATTTTTATTTTTAAGTCCAAGTTTTTTTCTAATATTATTTCTATGAAAGTCAATGGCTCCTGATGATGAATTCAATATATCCGCTATTTCTTTAGTAGTTTTTCCTTCCTTTATAAGATTTGTAATTTGAATTTCCCGAGGAGTAAGATGCGGATATTTGGATGTCAAGTTGCGCTGAAAAGGAGATATAATGTCGTCAAGATGCGTTTCAATAATATCTATATATGCCTTCTGATCAATATTTATTCGCGTTCTTCTCAATTTTTTAATATAAGGAGCAACAAGCACCCTTATGTTTGCTAAAACTTTTTCTTCAAGTTCTGCCTTGTCTTCCTCCCTCCGTTTAAGCAAGACTTTCAGGGCGATATTGACTTCTTCTAGGTTCCTGGACTTGGCCTTCAGTTCACGCTCTCTATTCTTCAATTCGTCTTCTGCTTGTTTACGTCTCGTTATATCACGGGCAATTCCCGCAGTCCCTATAATTATACCGCCATCACTGTAAATCGGCGTCTTAATCGTTTCTATCCAGCTCTCTCTACCGTCTTTGTTTACCAACGGCTCCTCGACACGTTTCCGTCTGCCGCACTCCATGACTTTTTTGTCATCTTCCCTGTACCTTTCAGCTAATTCAACAGGCCAGATATCCAAATCTGTCAAGCCGACTACATTCTCCGGCTTCAGACCGCAAGCCTTAGCAAAGGCTTCATTCACTGCTATAAACCTGCTCTCCTTGTCCTTTAGCCAAGCCATATCAGGGATGTTATCAAGTATAGCCTTCTGCTGTAATTGAATTTCATTGACAGCTTTTTCCGCCAGTTTGCGTTTGGTGATATTTGTTGCTATTGCCAGTCGAACCATGCGTCCGTCTATCCATTCAATAACTCGGACCTGATTTAGAAACCATATTCCCAATGCAGCGTTATACCGTTCCGAAATACAAACATTGGTAAATTTTCCATCAGGCGTCAATAGTTGTTCATTTAAACAGTCGTCGCAAGGCTCTGATCGACCTTGAATACTCTGCCAGCATATCCTTCCTGTAACATCACTGTAAAAATCTTTCATATATTTATTGATGTAAAGAACCTCGTATGTGTTTAAATCAATGACATATACAGCGGCATTCAGACCGTCTAAAACTGCGAGGAGTCGCGCATGGGCCTCTTTCAACTGCCCTTCAGTGTGCTTTCTTTCAATAACTTCCTGCTGAAGAAGTGATGTTGCTTTAGAAAGCTCTGCTGTGCGTTCATCGACCAGCTTTTCAAGTTGTGCATCATATTCCCTCAATGATTCTTCGGCCTTCTTCCGATCAGTAATATCGGAATACGTAACTACAATCATTCTGTCCCTCAGGCTTTCCCCTATTCTTGATGCACTTATCAGGCAAAAAATGTCACGGCCATCCTTATGCCTACAGGGATATTCTATACTGTATATTCGCTCCCTCTCAAGAACCGGATAGGCATATCCTGCGATTTCTTCATATTCCTCATCGCTTCGGTACAAAATTCGCGTGCTTTTCCCTATTATCTCGTAAATCTTCCAGCCAAAGACAGATTCCACCGCATGGTTCGCAAAAATGATCCGGCGATTCCTCAAACCGACAACCGCATGGGGAATCGAATCCAAGATAGATGACAAAACGTCCCTGATATCAATTTGACCCTGATCGTGTACGTCTTCGTTTTGTTCTACCATAGCATCTCTCCAACGCCAACTGCGGTCAGAATGGGTAATAAATGGTATTCACGACTTTTACTTAATTAAAGTATCCTTAACTATACAAAATATCAAGGACTTTTTTGTTTAACTGTGTTTGTATCTTGACATTAATGCCCATTCACCTATACGATAAAAAAAGGAGGAAAAATATGGCCGACTTTAAAATAACCCCGCCCAGGTTGCAAAACATCAAAGGATTGATTCTTTTCATTGTCATTATAGGTATACTTGCTGTTTCTCTTCAGTTTGTTGTGCTGATCACAGACTGGTTCTGGTTTCAGGAAGTCGGTTATCAGAACATTTTCTACACAACCCTTTTAACAAAAATAAAAACGGCTGCGCTTTTTGGAATCGGCTTTTTCATCATTTTGTACCTGAATCTTTTTTTGGCTGTGCGGCTTTCTTCCCGAATATTCGTCGTCGATAGGGACAATACCGTCCAGGCGCCATGGGAGATAGAAAGCAAAAGACTACAGATACTGGTTCTGATCGTAAGTATTGTCTTTGCATTTTTTGCGGCTTCACACGGAACCGGCCAATGGCAAAACTTCCTTCTGTTTATAAATGCTACTTCTTTCGGCATCTCCGACCCTCTCTTCAATAAAGATATAGGTTTTTATGTATTCAAGCTGCCCTTTTTAACACACTTGTACGGTTGGCTGATGTTTACCATCATTATAACAATCATTGCCACCGGACTGGTGTACCTTGCCCGTCGCTCCTTCTATTTTATACCTCCAAAGATCTGGAGAATTGCGCCGCAAGCACGGATACACCTCTCTGTACTGGTTGCTGCATTATTTTTCTGGGGTACGTTCGGAGTCTGGCTGGAGTTAAACGAGATCCTCTTTACGAAACGGGGGGTGGTCTTCGGTCCCGGTTATACCGATGTTACCACGCAGTTGTGGGTACTCAAGGCCATGACAGTCGTTTGCATCTTGTGCGGTCTGTCTGTTATTTATTACGCGTTTCGACCGGACTGGCGAATTCCTGCACTGGCCATATCTTTATTTTTGTTATTTGTTATTGTCGGCCGCGGCGTCTATCCCACGATCATTCAGAAATTTAAAGTAGTTCCCAATGAGATTGTTCTTGAGACGCCCTATATTGAAAAGAACATAATGTATACACGCATGGCGTATCAACTGCAGGATATTGAAGATTGGGAATTTCCCGTAGAGGAAAACCTGACCCGTGACGACCTGAGAAAAAATGACCTTACTATCAAGAATATCCGTCTGTGGGATCACTCCCCGCTTCTCCAGACTTTCAGCCAGCTTCAGGAAATGCGCACGTACTATAAATTTGTCAGTGTGGATAATGACCGCTATATGGTGAATGGCGAGTATCGCCAGGTGATGCTTTCCCCGCGAGAGCTTTCCTACCAGGCGCTGCCTTCAAAGACATGGGTTAATGAACACCTCACATACACTCACGGGTATGGTGTTGTTCTCGGTCCGGTGAATCGTATATCGAGTGAAGGGCTTCCTGAATTCTTCATCAAGGATATTCCGCCTGTTTCTACAACAGCCATCAAAATTAATCGTCCCGAGATATATTACGGTGAAACCTCCAATGACTATGTCTTTGTCCGGACGAAACGCCAGGAGTTCGACTATCCTGTTGGCGACAAGAATGTCTACACCACCTACGAGGGTAATGGAGGCGTTCCCCTCTCATTCTGGAAAAAACTGCTATTCGCAGCTCGTTTTGGCTCCTTTACCATCCTTCTTTCCGACGACATTGCCGCCGACAGCCGTGTCATGTATTATAGGAAGGTTACAGACCGGGTCTCTCATATCATCCCGTTTATTGAATTAGATGGAGATCCGTATATGGTAATAACCCCGGCAGGACGCTTGGTCTGGATACTGGACGGTTATACCGTAACGAATCGTTTTCCCTATTCGGAACCGACGGCAAACATGGGCAATTACATTCGCAATTCCCTCAAGGCGACTGTTGACGCCTACGATGGTTCGGTAAAACTCTATATAAGTGATGCGAAGGATCCTATAATACAGACCTACGCGTGGATATTCCCAGGAGTTTTCAAGTCAATGGATGAGATGCCGGTGGATCTGAAAAGCCACATTCGTTATCCGACAAGTATGCTGGCAATCCAGGCACATATGTATGCCGCGTATCACATGCAGGATCCCCAGGTATTTTACAACAAAGAAGACCTGTGGGCGATTCCGGGGAAACATGTGACGGGCGGTGAACGGGAAATGGAGCCGTATTACACCATCATGAGACTCCCTGGGGACAGGAAGGAAGAATTCATACTCCTGCTGCCATACACTCCCAGCAGAAAGGACAACATGTCTGCCTGGATGGCGGTGCGCTGCGATGCGCCGAATTACGGGAAGATGACAGTTTACAAATTTCCCAAGCAGAAACTGGTTTACGGACCTAGCCAGATAGAAGCCCGCATAGACCAGGATACGGAAATCTCCAAACAGCTTTCACTTTGGAACCAGAGAGGCTCTCAGGTCATCCGGGGGAGACTCCTGGCAATCCCTGTTGAAAAATCTATAATCTATTTCGAATCTCTCTACCTGGCTGCTGAAAAGGGGCAGCTCCCGGAATTGAAAAGAGTTATAGTCGCCTACGGGAACTCTATTGCCATGGAGGAAAATCTGGAAACTTCCCTTCAGCACATCTTCGGCGGAAAGTTGATGAGGGAAAAAGAATATACGGCGGTTGATAGGGCGGCAGGTCCTGTGAGAGAAAAGACTGACAGGGAATTGGCATTAGAGGCCCTTTCTCATTACAGAAGGGCACAGGAATTCCTGAAGGTAGGCAACTGGGGCAGTTATGGAGAAGAACTCGGGAAGATGGATGAAATTCTCAAAAAGATAGAAAAAAAGAAATAAAAAATATATTTCGCAAAGGAGGAGAGACGATGAAAAAAAAATTTGTAACCGCTTTTTGTATCATAAGTGTTTTAATACTGCTGCCATCGGCGGCGTGCACGGGTTCACTTTTTAAGAATTATGGAAGGATAGATCCAAGTGTAGCAGTGACAAATGCTTTTGAAAAATATCAGGTAAACCCGAAGTACAATTATTTTATCAGCGGCTCAGAAGTCTATCCCAATGCGATTATAGGACTGGATAAAGCTTACGCACTTGAGCCTGATCTATGGAAGCCTGTTGAGATGACACCAAAAAAGCTCCGGGAGCTTGTCCAATATATGCATGACAAGGTGACTGCATTAGGCTTCGGACTAGTTCTCCATGGATTTGTAATGCTCGATGACAAAGGCAAACAGATTGGAGTCTGGTATTCCATCCTCGAAGCGAAAACATCCCTAAAGATGAAAGACGACCACACAGTTGTAATCATTACGCCGGATGTCGACACATATTTGAAACACGAAGATAGTCGCCGTATTCATATCAGATAAAAGAGAAAAAGGGGACTGTTGTCCCCCTTTCTGCTCAGATCATTTTTTTCAGTTTATCAAGGGCCTGCTTTAGTTTCTCCGGTTTCGGTCCCCCGGCCTGGGCCATATCGGGACGGCCTCCGCCGCTTCCACCGATGAGCGGAGCAATCTCTTTTATGATGTTCCCCGCATGGTAGCGATCGGTCAAGTCTTTTGTCACCATGCAAAGGAGCATGGCCTTATCTTGCGTCTTACTGCCCAACAGAACAATTCCCGATTTGATCTTGTCCTTCAGTTTATCACCCAGATCGCGCATGGTCTTTGCGTCAGCCACATCCACCATTGCAGACAGGACGCTTACCCCCTTTAACTCCTTCACTTTATGCATCAGAGCGCTTGTGTCTTTGGAGGCAAGCTTACCCTTAAGCGCGTCGATTTCTTTTTCCAGATCCTTCTGGTGTTTGATGATTTTCTCAACCCTTTCCGAAAGCTCAAGGGGATTAGCTTTCAAGAGAGATGCTGTTTTCTTCAATTCCCCCTCAACATTGCGTACATACTTCAGTGCCTCCCTGCCCGTTACGGCCTCGATGCGCCGCACGCCTGCCGCTATGGCCGATTCATGAATGATCTTCAGCAATCCTATGTCTCCCGTTCTTAAGACATGGGTACCGCCGCACAGCTCCATGCTGATATCACCCATTTTTACGACTCTCACTTCTTCCCCGTATTTTTCATCGAAAACAGCCTGGGCCCCTGTCTTCACTGCCTCTTCACGGGGAAGAATTTCAGTTTGCACGGGAATATTCTCTCTGATCATATCGTTGGCAAGCAGTTCGATTCTTTTAAGCTCATCCTCCTCTATCTTTGAAAAATGTGTATAGTCAAAACGGAGCCTCTCCGGGTTTACCAGAGAACCGGACTGCTTCACATGACCACCCAGGACGTTCCTCAGCGCTGCATTAAGAACATGCGTTCCCGAATGATGCGCCTCTGTTGCCCGTCTTGCCCCAACATCAACTTTCATGACGGCATCGCTACCGACCTTCATCTTCCCCTTCTTCATCTTCCCGATATGGGTAATCACTTCCTCGACGGGGCGCTGGGTTTCCCAGACCTCAAAGATGAATCCGTCTCCCTCTATGAGCCCTGTATCGCCTACCTGTCCGCCCGCCTCACCATAGAAAGGTGTAAAGTCGGCAAATACTTCTCCCTTTTCCCCTTCTTCTAAAGAGCCCGCCAGTTCATCATTTTTTAAAATGGCTGAGATGCGCGAACGCGCCTCAGTAACGCCCTCATACCCGACGAATGTGGTTTTCGTCCCGGCAAGAGTCAGCTTCTGGTAGACGGAGGAAACGGCCTTCTCACCACTTCCCTTCCAGGATTCCCTCGCCTTTTCCCGTTGAACTTCCATGGCCTTTTCAAATCCTTCCACATCAAGGGTAAGGCGGTCTCTCTTCACAATATCCGCTGTCAGGTCCACGGGGAACCCGAAGGTGTCGTAAAGTTTGAAGACAACTTCACCGGGAACCATAAAAAACTTTGCTTTCTTGAGCGCCGTTACTTCGTCGCTCAGTATCTTCAAACCCGCGTCAAGGGTTTCTATAAAGCGCTGCTCTTCATTGAAGATGACTTTCTTGATGTATACCTCTTTGTCGATTAAATCCGCATAGACATCTCTCATCTCCTTGACAATCACGGAAACTATTTCATGCAAGAAAGGTTTATCCAGGCCTAAGAGTTTGCCGTGACGGGCGGCCCTCCGCAGGATCCTTCGCAGTACATAGCCCCTGCCTTCGTTGCTGGGTAAGATGCCGTCTCCGATCAGAAATGTCACGGCCCGGCTGTGATCGGCGATGACCCGGATGGAAATGTCATTTTCCTCATTGTCTTTGTATTTTTTCCCGCAGATCTTTTCTATAGCTTTGATTATGGGTGTGAAAAAATCTGTGTCATAATTACTCTGCACCCCCTGGACCACCGCTGCCAGGCGCTCCAGCCCCATTCCCGTATCGATGTTCGGTTTAGGAAGGGGTTGAAAGTTTCCCTCTTTGTCCCGATCGAATTGTGTAAAAACATGGTTCCAGATCTCCAGATGACGATCGCAATCACAATCCACACTGCACTCGGGACGGCCGCATCCCACGGACGGGCCCTGATCATAAAGTATCTCCGAGCAGGGGCCGCAGGGGCCTGTTTCACCCATCATCCAGAAGTTGCTGTCCATTCCCATTCTGGCGATTCTCTCTGCGGGAACGCCCATTGTCTTATTCCAGATCTCAAAGGCCTCATCGTCTTCCTTGTAGATCGTGATCCAGAGTTTTTCCTCCGGTATGCCCATCTTTTTAGTTAGGAAGTCCCATCCCCAGAAGATGGATTCCTTTTTGAAGTAATCACCAAAGGAAAAATTTCCCAGCATTTCAAAAAAGGTATGATGGCGAGCCGTGTAACCAACGTTTTCCAGGTCATTATGCTTCCCGCCTGCCCTGACGCACTTCTGTGAGCTCGTTGCTCGCGAATAGCCGCGATCCTCTAATCCAAGGAAGCAGTTTTTAAACTGAACCATGCCTGAATTGGTAAAAAGAAGCGTCGGGTCATCTTTCGGTATGAGCGAAGAGCTTGCCACAATAGTGTGCCCGTTTTCCGCAAAGTACTCTAAAAATTTTTCCCTGATTTCAGCCCCCGTCATCAGTTAAATCCTCCTTTGGTGTCTTTAACATATCAATAATTAAATCCAGTGGGAAACCTTTTCCCATTAGGCTCTGGGTCAACCTTCTCTTATCTCTAACATCCATCTTTAGGGAACGTCCTCCTTCCTTTTTCTTTAGGAGTTTCTTAAGTGCCTTCTGCTCACTTAACTCTTCGCGTATCTCCCTGATGACCCGCTCGATTAATTCCCGTGGGATTCCTTTATCCCGCAAGCTTGCTTCAATCCTTATATTTCCCCAAAGTCTGTTGACTGCAAGATTTCTGGCCCATCCCCTAGCAAAGGATTCGTCATCCAGATACCTGAACTCCCGAAGTCTTGCCATGACGTCTCCCACTACGGATTCGTCATAACCCCTTTCCTTCAATTTTGTGCGCAGCTCTTTTTCGCTCCTTGCCCGGATGGCGAGAAGGCGAAAGGCTTTTTGCTTCGCTTTTTCATGAAGGAGATCTTTCTCCACCCCGTCTCCTTTCAGTAAATGGCACAACTCCCCGCTATTATATCGTCAGGCCGATCTTCTCCCGCACGTCATCTTCGATCTGCTTCAGAGTGTCTGCATTCTCCTTGAGGAACACCCGTGAGTTATCCCTTCCCTGGCCAATCCTTTCACCCTTATACGAATACCATGCCCCGCTCTTTTCGATGATACCGTTTTCTACGGCAAGATCCAGGATATCACCTTCTCTGGAAATACCGTCCCCGAAGATGATGTCGAATTCCGTCTCGCGGAAGGGCGGCGCCACCTTGTTTTTGACTACCTTGACCTTGGTCCGGAATCCGATGATTTCCTGTCCGATCTTGATAGAAGTCATTTTCCTTATGTCGAGGCGCATAGAAGAATAAAACTTGAGCGCATTGCCGCCGGTTGTGGTTTCGGGACTGCCGAAAAAAACGCCTATTTTCATCCTGATCTGATTGATAAAAATCACCGTGGTCTTGGATTTGCTGATGCTTCCCGTTAGCTTGCGCAACGCTTGTGACATTAATCGGGCCTGAAGTCCCATCTGGGCGTCCCCCATTTCACCCTCGAGTTCCGCCTTGGGGACTAACGCGGCAACAGAATCGATCACGAGGATGTCCAGCGCACCGCTTCTCACGAGTGTCTCAGCAATCTCAAGTGCCTGCTCTCCTGTATCAGGCTGGGAAATGAGAAGATCGTCCGTATTCACACCGATTCTTCTTGCGTAGGCTACATCGAGGGCATGCTCGGCATCGATGAACGCGGCAAGACCGTTTCTCTTCTGCGCTTCTGCTATGATATGTAGAGCCAGAGTGGTTTTGCCACCCGCTTCCGGACCGAATATTTCTACAACCCTGCCTCGTGGAACTCCTCCTACTCCAAGGGCAAGATCAAGGCTTAGTGATCCGGTAGGAATAACTGCTATATCGGCTACATGTTCGCCGCCTCCCAATCTCATGATGGAACCTTTTCCAAACTGTCTCTCTATCTGGGTTATAGCCAGATCCACGGCCTTTTCTCTGTCCATCTCTGGTGCCATAATCACCTCCAATATAAAGATAAATTATAATTTCTGAATCCTAAATTCTAAATTATAAACTCTGAATCCTTTCTGTCCCCCGCTGGCGGGGGTAGGGGGTGGTTGTCCCTGCTGGTGGAAACCTCCCCCTTTATCCCCCTCACAGAGGGGGACAGGGCTAAACAAAAAATGGAAAATACTCAAGTTTCGTATAAACAGCCCCCTTTGGTGTAAGTGTACTCTTAAAGAGGTTAAGTCCATCGACAGAGAAGCTTCCTGCTACGTATTCTTCACTTTTTTCCATAATTTTTGCAAGACCAATTAAACCCTTCGGTTCCTTAATCCTCGCAAGTGTAAGATGCGGGCTGAAAGGCCTGTTTTCCATTTCAAATCCGTACCCCTGGAGTTCTATATCTATTTCCTTCTGGAGCCTGATCAATACATCTATGTCCCCGTCCATTCCCAGCCACAGCACACGGGCACGGTTTACACTCGGGAATACACCCACCCTTCTGATATTCAGCATAAAAGGTTTAATGTTCACAGTGTTATTTTTTACCACCTGCGAGATATTTGCAATATCCGCCTCGGAAACATAGCCAAAAAATTTTAGCGTCAGGTGGATGCCTTCCGGTCTCACCCAGCGTATGTCTCCCTGGATGGTCTTTTTGAAGCGCTCCTGAATCCTGCCTACCTCGTTTAGCACTTCCTGGGAAGGATCAACGGCAAGAAATAAACGTATGGATTTTTCATCACTCACGATAAAGTTCACCCATCAGGTATCTTTTCAGCATAATGAGGGCCATCTGGGATGTCAGTGTCTTATTTCTCCTGCGTTCCCACCGGAAGACATAATTCCTGCAGAAGGTTTTTCCGCCATCCGCAAGTGCTATAAAGACCGTTCCCACGGGTTTTTCTTCCGTTCCTCCCGCCGGACCTGCAATCCCCGTTGTAGCAAGACCCAGATCGGTTCTGCTGAGCTTCCTTACCCCTTCTGCCATGAGGATAGCGGTCTGTTCACTCACAGCGCCAAACTTATTTAACACATCTTCGGGAATCCCCAGGAGGTCCGTCTTGGAATTATTGCTGTATGCAATTATGCCCCTGTCAAGGAAGACTGAAGAGCCGGGGATGTCCGTCAGGCGGTCGGCAATTAGACCTCCCGTGCATGATTCTGCGACGGCAAGCGAGAGTTTTTTATCGGTAAGCAGCCTAGCAACGATACCTTCGAGTGTATCCTGGTCATAGGCAAAGATATACTGTTGGAGTTTCTTTGTTACATGCTCCTGTGCCGCCTTTATCCTCTCCTTTGCTTCTTGTTCAGTGTCACAACGCGCCGTCAGGACTACCTGGATCTCCGGGAAGCTGGGATAAAATCCTACATCAACACCGAGGCTATTGAAATCGACATCGGCCAGGGACTGATCTACACGGGCCTCTGTGATACCGGAGAGCTTAATGGTCCTGCTTTCAACGTGCTGCGCCGCTGCGATTAATGCGTTTCTGAAAACAGGTATAACACCCTCCAACATCATCCTTTTCGCCTCGGACGGAACGCCGGGGATGACGGCGATGATCTTACCGTTTCTTTTCAGATGATATCCCCATGCCGTCCCTGCCGGATTCGGGATAGTCAAAGCACCTTCCGGGAATTCGGCCTGTTTTGCATTGTTATCCGTCCACTTGATATTATACCTCTCAAATCTTTCCTTGAGATGCTTGAGCACAACATCATCGGAGTACAGGCCGAGACCGAATGCCCTGGCAACCGCCGCAGTGGTTATGTCATCTGTTGTCGGACCGAGACCGCCGGTGATAACCAAGGCGTCAGAGAGCGACAGGAGATGATTGATACCTCCCTTGATGGCACTCTCGTTATCAGGGACAGACATAGTAACCGAAACCTGCCAACCCTGGATACTCACCTGCCGGGCAATGTAAGAAGCATTGGCGTCCTGAGTCTTCCCGCTGATCAATTCGTTTCCTATGGTCAATATGCCTACTTTCACCTGAAGATACCCATTTTGGTGCTGTTGAAAAACCCTCATCTGCTGCGTTGCTCTGCAAACCGAAACGCTCGACGTATTTCCATATACGCCTCGCGCTTCGGTTCTTGAGCGCCTTGCATCTAAGTGTTTTTGAACAACCCCCATATAAGGATGTTTTTCAACAATCCCATTTTACTCTGATAATTCTACCCACAGCTATTTTTCAAATAACCCAGAACTTAATGATGAGCAGGAGCGTGATATTGCCGTACATTCCCGCCACAACATCATCCATCACAATTCCCCATCCACCGGGAAGACTCCTCTGGAAATATCCTGCCGGAAAGATCTTCAGTATATCGAAGAATCGGAAAAGGATAAATCCCGCAAACACGTGCAAAACCGTGGGAGTGATCAGAAACATGCTCCATTGAAAGCCGATGATCTCATCGATAACGACATGAGGCGGGTCCTTTTCTTCGAATATCCTCTCTGCCTCCCGTGATACATAACACGCCAGGAATGTGATGATCACTACAATTACTAAATAAACTGTCCAGGACAGTCGTGAAAGTGCCAGGTATATCAGAATACCGACGAGGGTTCCCGCGGTCCCTGGAGCAAAAGGAACAAGTCCGCTGCCAAAACCGGTTGCCACTACCTTGATTAATTTATCAGTCAGAAAGACAACTCCTTAGTAGATATGCGGAATTTTATCTTTACCTTCTTTTCATAACCCTGTCAACGGTCTTAAAAATCTCGCAAAATTGTTTATCTTGACACATAGGGGAAATTTTTCCTATACTCGCAGCCGTTTAAGAGATGAGAATCAAAATAACAACAGAATCGCTGGATACATTGAACCGCGAAGGTCTTGCCCTGGGCTTCTTTTCCGATGAAAGGCCGCCGAAAGGCCATTGCGGTTTTGTTGACTGGCGGCTCAACGGCATGATCTCCAGAGAGCTTGCCTGCGGCCACATCTCTGCAACGTTTACGGAAAAAGTTCTTATTGCATCTCCCCCGCGTATCGGCGCTTTCAAGATCCTGCTCTGGGGCATGGGTCCTTTAGCTGAACTTACCCTCGACAGACTTTACATTGCGGGATACCGTCTCTCAGAGACCATGGAAGAAATCGGCTGTCATGATTTTGCGTTCCATCTGCCTGCTGCCGGCCGGTGTAATTTTAAGGTATCGGAAATGACGGAATCTATGATCCGGGGACGTTTCGATTTTCTTTCCAGGGATATTGAAAAATGGGCTTCCTCTTCAACGACCATCCTTGCCGATGAGTCCTACCTCAATGACGTCCTCTCCGGTTTACAAAATTTCAAGCTTAATTCCAGGGACGTGTCTATCATTGAAATTGAAGGCAAACCGGGTGAGATGGTTTTTTAACTCCCGACTATACATCTGAATTATCACGGTTTTTCTCCTCTGAAAAAATCATCTTGACAATAGAACAATCGTTCTATTAATCTGGGTATGTGGAAAAAAGGAGGTCGTACTGTGAGCGACATTCTCTTCAGTCTTTACTCGTGGCCCCAGGCTATTATACATATAGACGGCGACGCCTTCTTCACATCCTGCGAGGAGGCCATTCACCCCGAACTTAAAGGAAAGCCTCTCATCACGGGGGGTGAACGCGGGATCGTCGCCTGTGCCAGCTATCCGGCAAAAAAACTGGGTATCAAACGCGGCGTCCCCCTCCATGAGGCAAAGGCCCTCTGTCCGGAACTCATTATCCTGCCCTCCGACTATGAGACCTACAGCCTGTTTTCCCGGCGGATGTTCAATATCATCAGGCGGTTTACTCCCCAGGTAGAGGAGTACTCCATTGACGAGGCCTTTGCGGACCTCACGGGCATGCGCAGGTCGCTTCATGCCTCATATGAGGCTATCACCCTCCGGATAAAAAGCGAGATCCAAAGAGAGCTGGGTATAACCATATCTGCGGGATTGAGCCTCACCAAGGTCCTCGCCAAGGTAGCCTCCAAGCACAAAAAACCGGACGGCTTCACCGCCATTCCCGGGAGATTGATTGCCAGGTATCTTCAGGGTCTCCCTGCGGGGAAGATATGGGGCATCGGCCATGCCACAACCAGTTATCTGGAGAAAATGGGGGTTCAAACCGCCCTCGAATTTGCCAGGCTCCCGGAGAAGACCGTAAGAGAGCGTTTTACGAAACCTGGAGTGGAGATATGGAGAGAGCTGCGGGGGGAAGCCGTATACCCCGTATTACCTGAGGAGAAGAGCACCTATGCCTCTATCAGCAAGATGAAGACCTTCGCCCCTCCGACCGCCAACCGGGAATACCTCTTTGCCCATCTTTTGAGAAACCTGGAGTCGGCCTGCATCAAGGCAAGACGCTATTCTCTGGCCGCACGGAAGATCGTCCCCCTCCTGAAGAAAAACAACTTTGATACGGTGGGGACGGAAGCGAAGCTTTCCCGCCCCTCCGTGTACCCTCTGGAGCTTTCCCAGCTTCTTCAGGAGCTTTTCGATCAGCTCTATGACGGGAAGGAAATCTACCGGGCCACGGGCATCATCCTCCTCGACCTCGTGCCCGACACCCCTGTCCAATACTCCCTTTTCGAAGATCCGGTGAAAGCGGAAAAGATCAGGCAGCTCTATGAAGCGGCCGATACCCTAGGCGGAAGGTACGGCAAACACACGCTTCATTTGGGCGGATCGCACCCCATCGAGGTATCCGGTAAAGGCAGGCGCGGAGCGCCCACAGTGAGGGAACAAACCCGCATGTACGGCGAAACGAAGCGCAAGCATCTGGGCCTTCCCATCCTGCATGTGAAGACTTAGAAACGGAAAATTTGGACATGTTTGTCCAACCATTCGTCGAGGTCCTTAAATACCTTGTCCCGTTCCGGCTCGTTGAATATCTCGTGGTACAGGCCGTCGTATATTTTAAGGGTTTTATCAGTCGAGCCGGCTTTTTCATAGAGGATCTTACTGCCCTCTTGGCTGACCAGCTTGTCGTCAGATCCTTGCATGATGAGCAGCGGAAGTCGTATATCGAGCATCTGCTTTTCCACCCTGGCCATGGTTGCGAACAATTCGGAGCCCAGGCGTGCTGTTATCTTCCCGCGATAGATAAGCGGGTCATTATCATATGCATCCACAACGGTCTTATCGCGGCTTAGATAGGTTGAATCCAGTGACTGGACCCCCATTCTTGGCACTAAAGCGGATAGAATTCTAGCGGCCATGATTGTGCCGCCGGAAACACTTTCTCCTGCCTTGAGAAGCGCAGCCGACAAAATGAGCCCTACCAATTTCTGCTGGTGCTGTATCGTGTAGGCGGTGGCGATCAGTCCCCCCATGCTGTGCCCCAGTATAAAAACTTTTAGGCCGGGGTTTCCCTTAATAACCGTGTCGTGGAAGGTTTTTAAATTGTCAAGGTAATCCTGAAACCTCTTCACAAAAACGCGTTGGCCTTGTGACTTGCCGTGCCCTTCATGATCGAGACCGTAAAGAGCATAACCTCTCGGTACGAGGTGGTTTAGCAGATTGTTGTAGCGGGAAATGTGCTCGCCGAGTCCGTGAACGATAAGTATAATAGCTTTAGGTTGACCGTCTGGAAGCCAGCATCTCCAGTATATATCGAAGTCGCCGACACCTTTTAAAAAGCCCTCTTCCTTTTGCATTTTACTTTACTTTTAGCTAGATCTGAATGAACCGCAGTCTGCTTCAGATACACGTCGAACTTGGCGGAAAGTACAGAAAGTATATCCGGTTTTCCCCCATCTACATATTCACTTACTTGCACACTCAAAGACTTATTGTTTTCTTCGAGGTATCGAACGAATGAAAAAGACTTTCGTTTGAAAATAAGGGATATCCTCTCCTGGACGAGCACACGGCGGCCTGCTTCGAGTAATCCCATCTGTAGGCCGTCAAGTTCAACCATCCGACCGTCATCTAGATCAACTATGTAAGTCTTTACTGTTGACTCACCCGGCCGTGTTTGTTCACTTGCTCGTGAAGTGCCTGGGATCGGTTGCCCGAAAGGTCGTGGCGGGTCAAACACGAGGGCGTAAAAAAAAATAATTATCACGGTAATGATTGGCAGCCATATAAAAAGGAAGCGACGCCCCTTGTTTTTATCGGCGCTTCGATATTTTGAAGGACCTTTCTCTTTAGTCTCCTGTCTTCTCTGTTTACTTGTTTTCTTTACCATACAACATTCACCTGATCGCTTGTAAAACAGAACTTATCAGACAGCTATGATTGATGTCAAGCGATGCACATGTAAATCTGTCTTTACCGGGATTATTTGGCTGCTGATTTTATAAACATAGGCCAATTGAAAAAGGATATGGAAGGGGTTCTTATCAAATCAAATAAACATAATAGCGGCTGTCTAGGCTATTTTTCTCAAGAAAAAACCGTTTGGTATAAACCGGGGATCATTACTTAATCTATAGAAGCTCCGGCAAACTTGCACCATTATTCTTCTTTCCAATATATATTTTTTAACATAGTTTCCTTAATATCCATTTAAAAGTAAAGATTCTGTTACTCTGCAATATATTGACCTGAGATGTCCTCAGTGCAATATATCGCTGCCGGTCTCTGCGAATTATTACGATTATTGCGGCCAAAAACTAGCAGGGTATCCAATACGGGTTGTTTCCTCGTATAAGACTTGTGATTTTCTAGTATTGCATCAACATCATTTTATAATTATAAAAGTTCATTCATAAGAGTCTCTGCTCAGCAGGAAGCCAATACTTATGAAAATTCAGACATCCGCAGCAAAGGGAATATATCAATTACGAGAAAAAAAAGATTAACGGCAGTAAATAAAAGGGGCAATCTTTTTATATGAATACTTTAAAATTCAAATTTTCATTATTGCATGCATTGTCGCAGCTTTCAGCCTTGTAACCTTTGTGCTTGCCGGGGAACAGTCTTGAGATCCGGGGCCGTGATGCCCTGTATTTCATTGCGAGCCATGGAGCCAGTGCCAAACCAGATAAGGCATACGAAAAATTGTACCTGCGTGTGCAAACGGAAAGACCTTCGGAGAGAAAGAGATTTTATCAAGTGCTGGAAATTGAGTCATCCGGCAGCCCGATATTTCAAAAAAGTAGAAGAACGAAGAAGGATTGATAATATTTATCATGGATGTCCCTGATGAATCAGTGCGAACAAAATATTATTTAGGAGGTTACCATGTTAGTCTTTATCAGTGACTTACATTTTATTGATGAGACGGCGGGCAAACACAATATTCCCACCGATGCCTTTAGCATCTTCTTCGAGGATATTGCGGGCATTGTTGAGTGTATTAAAAAAATAAACGAGATCAAAATCATTTTTCTGGGGGATATTTTCGACCTGCTCAGGACAGAAAAGTGGTTTGAGTATCCTGTTGAACAGAGACCGTGGGGCTCAAACGAGAGTAAAATTGCTGAAAATGCCGAGATCATATTTGATACAATAATTGACAAAAACCGTACTACCTTCGATCTTCTCAAAGGAAATCTTAAAGACAGGTTTGGCTTTCCTGTCGAACCGGAAAGAATCTATATACCCGGCAATCACGACAGGTTATGCAACAAATACCCAAAACTGAAAGACAAGATATGCACGGAGCTCGGAATTACAAAACCTATGAACAGGTTTGAACATTTTTTTCAAGACGTCGAGTATGGCGTCTTTGCGAGGCATGGCCATGAGTTTGACATATTCAATTATGAGGGCGGCCTCAAATACAGCTATGAAGATTACATGAGGGTGCCGATAGGTGATCCAATCACAACTGAATTGGTTTCGAAACTCCCATGGCAAGTTATGCATAATAGCGAAGTAAAAAAGCTGCCACAAAACGAGCAGGATGCCTTAAGGAGAAACTTACAGGAGATTGAAGATGTAAGACCCTTTTCAACCATTATCGAATGGCTGCTCTATCAGGTTAAGAAAAACATTGCCCTGAAAGAAGTGATCGAGGATTCTGTTGATGAAGTAATACAGGAATTTAATAGACTTGAATTCGTCAAGAAATGGTATGACCACCATGATAAATGGACCGACATAATGGACGAAGCGGATAAGATACAATTCGCACTCTTCCTGCTTGAAAAATTTAAGGTATTTTCCTTAGAAAAACTGATGCCGTTGATAGACAAATTGAAAGATCACTTTTCTAAAGACGATCTTTTGGAGGCCGCTCCGCAAGAATATTCACACCTGGATAGTCGTATCAGATACATAGTATACGGGCATACACACGACCCGCTTCAAGTCCCGATACGTATCGTGGAAGACTCTACGGAAACCAAAGAACATGTGTACCTGAATACGGGAACCTGGCGGCGAAGATATTACAAGACAAAAGAAGGTCTCGGTTTTATCAGTTGGAAGAACCTGACTTATACAATTTTCTACAAGAAGGAGGAGAGAGGGACAGACTTTCCTGCATATGAAACGTGGACAGGAACATTGAAATCAATCTGAGAAAGGTGTTGCGGGATTTTCTTATTTTAATTCTATGGAGGAATTTCGTTTAAAAATGTGGTACAGATATGTTCAAGTTTATGAAATTGATGTTTTAGTTTTTTGAACCTGTAGATAATGGGCTTTGGTTTCGGAACAGGACATCGCGTTCTTCCTGTCCGGATTAGGGGTCAATAATTTAAGAAGAGAAGGAGGGGAAACAGGAAATGGTAAAGGCGTCTACCAGCAAAAAGAAACGGACTGTAAGGAAGGGTGTGAAGAAGACAACAGCAAAACGTAAAACATCTGTTGTGAAAAAGAGCGCAAAAAAACTGGCGTCCAAAATCTCGAAACCGGTGGTGAAAAAGGCCGTGAAGAAAACGGCGACTAAAAGCGCAAAGCAAGTTGCAAAAAAGGCCGTGAAGAAAGTCGCACTCAAGGGTAAGAAGCGGGTGGTAAAAAAAGCCGTGAAAAAAGCGGCACCTAAGAGTAAGAAACCGGCAACGAAAAAAGCTGTGAAGGAGATGGCGACCAAGAGAAAGCCGCCGGTAAAAAAAATAGCACTAAAGAGCAAAAAACCGGCAGTTAAAAAGACTGTTAAAATATCAGTACCGGAGAGCCAAATACCGACGGTACAAAAGGTCGTGGAGGCAGTGGTTGTCGAAAGGCCCCAGAGGGATGTGTTAACAAGAGGACCGCACCTTGAAGTGTTCGGAGACTGGCAATTCTTGGCGGCAAATCCGAACGTTGCCACACTTAGTTATTTAAAAAAGGTGTAAGAAGGACGAAACGCCTACCATTATGCAAAAAAATTTCTCCATCAACAGCTGTCCCCATGGAGAGGCATTGTGCGAGGTTCTTTGAAATAAGGAATGATAATAGCACCGCGTTTGAGATTGCCGAGAATCTCCGCTTTCCCCTGTAAAAACAACTGCCCTACGATGGCAGCTGTAACGGCATCAAGTTCGTCCCCATTCATTTTTTTACCCAGACCTTTTATGCCGAGCTTCTGAAGTCCTTTTCGCAGTTTGGACAGTCCGTCCTGCTTCCGGCCTATATGCCATATGTCCTGTGCGGCGCCGGGGTAAACCTCGATCACCACATAGCCCCGTCGGGTGAGGATTTTCTTCAGCCTGATACCGCGTTCCGTGAGTGATCTCATCGGGCCGAGCGTGATAGGGAAAAAGGGGATATGCCTCCTCAACAATTCGCGATCACAGGGGCGGAAGTGTCTGTCGGTCTTATCCTCCATTGATTTCCGTCCATACGGCCGGCTGAGCGGCGCATCGACGGCAACCACAGCGGGATTTTCTTTCTGCACGTAACTTATGATCTCTTCATCCGTATGGACGACGGTACAGGAAGTTACTTTATCACCTTCAAGCTTGCATATACCGGTCGCCCGCTTTGTGCTGCCGGCAAGGTCAACACCAACAACAGCAGGCAAGTATCTGTTTTCCGCAATCATAAATTTACTCCGTCGCTGAAAATCAGCTTCGTCCCGGCAAGCGTTGAGGTTGTTAAAATCATTCAAGCCATTTTATGATCAAGTCGAGGACAAGCTCTGAAAAATCCTCACGTAAAGCCAGGGAAGTGAGTTCTTATTAATAAAATCAAGGATTATTTTTTTAACTTGGCATAAGGGTGCGAAGAATATCTTCTTTGCCAATGATGCCTACCAGCTTTCCCTGATCCAGCACAGGTAAAGAGTGTATATTTCTTTGCACCATCAATGTAGCTATATCTTCCAGAGCAGTTTCCAAACCGACTGTAACGGGATCAGGGCTCATGGCTTCGCTGACTTTAATTGCACCCATTTTCTGTAATTCTTTTTCGATTTGTTTCGGGGAGGTTAAGGGAATAAAACCATCGAGCATGATAAAGAAGGAAGGCAGGGGAATTTTTCTCTGCTGTGAGATCAAATCAGATTGACAAAGAATACCCTTAAGATGTCCCTCATTATCAACAACCGGCAGACCATTAATGTGATGTTCGAGCAGTAATTTCGCAGCTTGAACAACCTCTGTCTCGGGATTAACCGTAATTACTTTTTTTGTCATAATATCTTTTGCTTTGAGCATTTACCTTCTCCCCGATTTTTACAAATAATTTTACCTGTAATTTCTTTTGAAATCCATAACTGATTTTTTAATGTGGTCTAGGATAAGCTGTTATGAAGAGCCTCCTCTATTTTTCAAGGCTCAGTTTAATTGTCTTGACATAATGGAACCTTATTCCCTATACTTAGCCAGCGAAAGAGGCTTATTATCAAAATAAATCAAACATTTGTGGGCATTTAAGATAGCATGTGATTGAAATGACGCTTGTACTTTTTGCTTCCTTAGGCATCATTGTAATTCTTCTTCTGGTATATTTACTTTTATCCAATCAGAAGAAACAGGTGTCGAAAATGGCTGCCCGAAAAGTAGTTTCAACAAAAAAGGAGCAGCCGCGTAAAACTGATGAGGCCAAACTCACAGAATATGACCCGGCCACCCCGATGCAGAAGCAGGATTTGCCGGTCCTCGCCGGGTCTGATGATGCGGGTACATTTGATATCCATGGTGAACTTAGGCGCTTTCTTCAGGCGGGTATGGAATCGATATTTTCCGGTCAGTCAGATTTTCAACGTGACCATTCAATACCCATGGCGCGCAAGGATATCCAGCCCGAAATGTTGGACACTGTTGTGAATCATATCGCAAATTTGAAACATTTTCGCTCTGAGCATGTCCGACTTCAGAAGCTCATCAATGACCCCGCACTTAAAATGTCCGACCTCTCAAAGGTTATTCTGGTTGATCCGATTCTGACCGCGAAGATTCTGAAAATGGCGAACTCCCCTTATTTCGGCATGCCGCACAAGATCAATTCAATCAACCATGCCCTGATGATCCTTGGCCTCCAGAATATTATGAACATCCTTTACCGGGAAGGATTGCTCCAGCTGTTTCAGGCAAGTTCCCCGGAGCAGGAAGAAGCAGTGGCGGCTCTTTGGAAACACTCGAACATCGTTTCCATATGTGCATCAGGTCTGTATGACCTCTTTGAAGGATTAAATAAGGGGACCCTCTTTACACTGGGCATTATTCATGACATCGGTAAGCTTATCATGTTGGGGTTACCTCAGTTCCGTAAGCATGAGGCGTCTTTGCAGGGAAGGTATCCGGGGAACGTTTCCATTTATGACGAAGATCAGCTTTTAGGAATTAATCATACCGTTATAGGGCAGATTGCCCTGGAACATTGGAATTTCTCTGAGCTGATGATCAAATCGGTTGCTATGCACCACGCCCCGGCCTACGCAGGCGCAAGGACTCTGGGATTGGATGAGGAGCAGCGAAAGTATGTAACAATCATTTTCATCGCCGATCAGGTTGCCAAGCTCTTTGCTAACAGGGAAACCGGCGCTATGAAAGTATATCCTCTTCTTTCATCATACCATCCTCTCATTGACAGAAACAGAATTATTAATAAAGTTATGGATGTGAATTTTCTTGCCCAGATACGGGAAGCGGAGACAATTGCCGTCTCCGAGCATAAGGGTAAATACGCCGATGCGGCTGCAGGTTCGGACAGATCGCGTCAGCTTGGGACATACGATCATGCCGACTTAAGCAAGGGTGCTGTCGTATCTGATACCCCGGCGCCTGGCGAAGTGCCGGATTCATTGCGCAAGATCAGCCGCTATGAAATTATCAGGGAGCTTGGCCGCGGTGCCATGGGGACGGTCTATCTAGGCAGGGATCCGCTGATCAACCGCGAGGTGGTTATAAAGACACTGCGTCACCAGGATGCAGACGACGAACAGGCTGCGGAGGCCAAGAGCCGTTTTTTCCGGGAGGCTGAGGCCCTCGGCAAGCTTTCTCATCCCAACATCGTCACAGTCTTCGATGTCGGGGAATATGAAGGCACCACCTATATGGCCATGGAACTCCTTGACGGATCAAACCTCATTCCTTATTGTAAAAAAAATAACCTTCTTCCCGTTTCCGACATCATTCGTATCATTTCAGCCGCGGCTGTGGCTTTACACTTTGCCCACGAGAACGGTGTTGTACACAGGGACATCAAACCGGGAAATATACATATTCTGAAAAAGGGGGATATCAAAATCCTGGATTTCGGCATCGCCAGGGTTGTAGAAACTTCCAAAACGCATACCGGCATAATCATCGGCAGTCCGAGTTACATGTCACCCGAGCAGGTAGAGGGGCAGAAACTGGACGGTCGGTCGGATATTTTTTCTTTGGGTGCCGTTTTTTATGAATTATTGTCCGGTGAAAGACCATTCAAAGGAGACAGTCTGACATCTCTCCTTCACCAGATAACCACAGTCCAGCCTGTACCGATCAAAACTTTGTGTCCTGCAGTTCCGGACAATTGTGCGGCTGTAATTGAAAAGGCTCTGGCCAAAGATAAAGAAAGGCGATATCAAAGCGGAATGGAAATGGCCGATGATCTCGCAAAATGCCTGAAAGGATGAAGGCCTGTTTTCAACTTGTCTTTCAAATCCATAGATCAAGGATCAGACTTTTGACTGGAGCATGATCGTATAAAACTTCATACCGATTTTGATGCCACGGTCGATAAAATCGGGACCGTATGCTTTACCGGTGACGGTGCGAAAGGTC
Organism: Syntrophales bacterium; assembly: GCA_035542475.1. GTDB lineage: Bacteria > Desulfobacterota > Syntrophia > Syntrophales > UBA2185 > DATKLL01. Next base: position 10,388 of record DATKLL010000166.1, on the reverse strand, counting down.
TCGCGGATAAGCTCTATTCCTTCCATGCCCTTCAGAAACCTCTTAAGCACAGCATCAAGAGAGGCTTTCCTGTATTCCACCATGTCCCACATCATGTCTGTAAAGTTGTCCGGCCCCCAGCGGAATTTATCAGCGTCGTATAGAGCGTCGGAAAGAAATCGCGCCAGCGGATCTGCCAGGAGTGCAGCAGGCTGAAAAGCCTCGTGGTTTCCAATGGCGCCGGTGACTGCCTCGATTTCACGCTTTGGCAGATCAAATTGGGACAGCAGTATTCCTGCTTCATCGGCACTGGCACGGGCATGATTCTTTTCCAACCGCCGGATATCGTGGAGGACACCGGCCACATGGGCCAGGAGAACGACGCGCCGGACCTCAGATTTTTTATGGACAAGACTGTTTTCTACTAGGGAAATAGCCCCCGCATCAATGGCTACCTTTTGGACGTGGACGATTCCGTGGCCGATGCTGCCTTCCTTCTTTCTGACAAGATTCAGGCATTCATTGACAAGGGGAGAAGACCTGAACAGCCTGCGAGACCCCTCCACTTCCAGCTTCTTTTCTTGGTAAAATATTGGGGGGCCTGCAATGCGGGCGATCCTCCGAGCGAGTTTTTTTGCTTCTTGCAGTTCCCTGTTCAAAAGGCTGTCTTTCTCCTTATTGTTTTTCTTCTTGTGTGAATCAGTAATTGATAATAAGTATCATGAAATAAAATCAAGGGTCAATGCAATTCCCATAAGTGATCTACCCGTGGTGCTTGTGTTAAAAAATGCCTTATGCTATGAATACAACTAATTTTCCATAATCTTGTTAAAATACAATCAAAAAGATTTTAGTAAGTCGGTGCGTTTTAAGCAACAGTTGTTTTCAAAAGAGGAGAAGCATTTGGTAGACAATCTTGCCTTTCTGTGGACGATGACGACAAAAATAATCCTCCGCGTTCGTCCTGATGTTCATCGCTACCTGGGGGATTGGAAAATGCGCGCACAGGAAATCCCTGATCCGGAACTCCGTAAACAGGCGCTAATGAGTATCGAGACAAAGGCTTTTCACTGTGAGGGCGGGTCTATTTATGCTTTGTTAGCTGGGGATTGCTACCCGGAGGCAATCCGGTTTATAGTTGCTTATCAAACTATCAGCGATTACTTGGATAATTTATGTGATCGCAGTACATCACTTGATCCGGATGATTTTCGTACCCTCCATGAATCGATGCCCCATGCCCTAACTCCCAACGTCTCAAGTGCCGGGTATTATCGACTCCGAAATGAACAGAATGACGGCGGTTACCTGATCTCCCTCGTTAAAACCTGCCAGGATGTGCTTGAAAAAATACCGACATATCATTTAATTGCACCAGCTATTCATGAGCTTGCCGGCTATTATTGTGAACTGCAAGTCCAAAAGCATGTCAGGGTTAAAGAACGTGTGCCCCGTCTGAAGACGTGGTTTAATACATACAAGGATCGTCTGCCTCAGATGAGCTGGTATGAATTTGCAGCTTGCGCCGGCTCCACCCTGGGCATTTTCTGTCTTGTCGCCCATGCGTTTCGTAAGGATTGCTCGGAAGAGCTGGTAGAACATATTAAAGATGCATATTTCCCGTGGGTACAGGGATTACACATACTCCTTGATTATCTGATCGATCAAGAGGAGGACCGAACCGGTGGAGATTTGAATTTTTGTTCATACTACCCGGACAGCAGCGAAATGACGGAGCGGTTAATGCATTTTTATAAGCAGGCGGACCTAAGCATTTCACGTCTGCCTAATGCGCGGTTCCATCGCATGATTAACCGCGGTCTGCTCGGTATGTATCTGGCTGATCGTAAGGTTGATAGGCAGAGAGATGTAAGGATGGTTGCAAAAAAATTGATTCGTTGCGGTGGTCTGGTGACCATGTTTTTCTTTCTTCACTGCTGGGTATATAGACGAATAAAAATGTGATGGCTTGACGGAGGTAAGGTTGAGTTCAAATAAAGTTGTATTCATAGTAAATCCTAAATCAAGCAACAGCGCAACAGGCAGGGAATGGCCTCGCATTCAGGCAATGGCGCGTGACCGTTTGGGTTCCTTCACGTCATACATGACAACAAAACCGGGAGATGCTACGCAGATTACCAGAGAAAAGCTTACTGAGGGAGCTGATCTGATTATCTGTGTTGGAGGTGACGGCACGCTAAATGAAGTAGTAAACGGATTTATGGATGAGGACGGGTCAATCCGTGCAGATAGAGTATTGGGGTTTATCCCGAATGGAACGGGGTGTGATTTTGTAAAAACCGCGCCAATTCCGGCGAATACTGAACAATGTCTTGACGCAATTAAAGAAAGGCATGTACGTGTTATTGATCTGGGGCGGCTTCAGTATTATGATCATCAGGGACATTCAAAAACACGTTATTTCCACAATATTACTAGCTTTGGCCTCGGTGGGGAAGTTGTTGATCGTGTCAATAAAAGCAGCAAGATATTCGGGCCTTTTGTTTCTTTTTTCTGGTCGGCTTTAGTTTCACTTTTCCTTTATGGAAAAAAGTCCATCCGGCTGAAGGTTGATGATCTGTTTGATGGTAAAGTTATTACCTGGAATATAGCTGTTGCGAACGGTCAATATCACGGGGGCGGTATGCAGATAGCCCCGGATGCTTCTATCGATGATGGTCAGTTTCATATTACGGTAGTTGGTGATTTAAGTCTTGCGGAGGCCCTCTGGCACTTCCCAAAATTGTATACCGGAAGAGTTAAAGATATCAAAAAAGTGTCATTTCTGATCGGTAAAAGGGTAGAGGCATCTTCGGAACAGCGTGTTTTGATCGATGTCGACGGCGAGCAGCCGGGGCATTTACCGGTTGTGATAGAAATAATACCTGCTGCTTTGCGCTTGATCACAACAAAGTCGTAATTTAGGTATCTTTTAGTGATTATTATGGGCATAATTGATGAAAAATTACTCAACAGATGGGGTTTAATTCTCCATTCTTTTAACAATATACATTCTTTCTGGATTGTCTGGTAACAATAACCCCCCGTAATTGTGAATAGTTAGTTTAATGTCGCGGAATCGGCGTCCATTTGGTATGTAGATTGCACTAATTTAATCACTTAATAAAAAAAATGATTATAAAATATAACGAGGAGGTTGCCTGGAATGAAACGTCTGATAGTATTAGCAGCGTGTTTTGCTTTTATTTCCAGTTTTTGCGCCTTCGCTGCTGACGGAACTCCTACAGCCACCAAGGTCGAGCCGTCTAAAGCAGTTAACCCAAAAACCCCGAAAGAGACAAGGGTAAGTATTACGGGAGTTGTTAAAGAGATCTCGGATACGATGATCACTGTTGAGAGGACAGTGAAGGAAAGTACGGAAACCATGCAATTCATTCTGGATAAACCCGTTGAAAAAATAAATGTAGGCGATAAAGTGAGGGTCATTTATATTAAGAAAGATGAAAAGCACATTGCCATCAAGGTATCCCCTGTTGTCGCTAAAAAGATATTAAAAAAGACCTACCCGTTAAAGGAAACAAAACCACTGCCTGCTGAAGTTCCCCCTTCTCCAAGATAAAATCTGAAACCATGTGGCGCTTAAACGAAAGGCGTAGAGGCAAGGACTCTGTGCCTTTTTATTTTTACCGGATTAATTGAGTTTTTTATTTATTTCTGCTATGAAAATTGGAATATCATTTTTTCAAGGTGTTCGTTCTGTCAATGTGGCGAGATATAATTAAAAAAATTACGTATAAAGTATCTAACATGACCGTCCGTACAAGACTAATGGTCTTGATAGTCCTGGGTCTTGTTGTGACAGTGGCAATCTGGGGCTGGATCCAACTAAGGGTTCTTAATGTAATTCTCATTGAACAGCAGGTTAAAAGGATGCAGGAATTGGCGGAAACTGTCATCACGTACTACCAGCATTTCCCGAGCGGCAAAGGATTATCGGCCCTGGACGATGCCTTGGAAGACCATGTAAAATCCGACGACAGATTGGCACGCATTGATCTTTTTTCCGTTGTAAACGGTGAAGTAGAATATATTGCGGGTGCGGGGCGTGTCCCCTATGAATGGCAGGAGAATGTAATAAGTTCCGCTATTGAGAAGTCAAAAACACAGCGCATTGAAATAAGCACGGATGCCGGCCCGGCCCTGGGACTGCTATATCCCTTCTTATCGGAAAGGGACGCTCAGGTTTTCGTGGGGGTGGTCGTCTTTTCTCAAACCAGATTGGAGATTTTATCCCGTGCGAAGCGTCTTCTGCTTTTCAGTACCGCTGGTCTCTTGTTTGCAATTCTGTTTGTTCTGGCTTTAAGCTACAGGTGGCTTATCGGACGGCCATTGGGGGTCATTATAGATACGATCGATGAATTCCAGGCAGGGAGCTACATCAAAAGGATTCCCATAGCCAAGCGGGATGAATGGGGCCATCTGGCGGATCACTTTAATCTAATGGCTGAGGAAATTGAAAGAGTTCTTGCCCAAAATCAGGAACTACAGCGAAATCTGGAGGATCGGGTGCAGGAAGCTACACACAAGGTCGTTCAGCTGCAGCAGCAGGTGAACCAGCTCCAGCAGCTCACAGCATTAGGATACCTGACAGCAACATTGGCGCATGACCTGGGCACACCCCTGCACTCAATTGGAGGTTTAGCCAAGCTCCTGCTGGAACATGATGCGTGGCCCCCGGATGCGAGCAGAAAACTGGAGCTTATAATCCAGCAGACACAGAGGCTCAATACAGTCATTCAGAATGTACGCCATGCTACGCGCCTTCCTGAACCGCGCTTTGAAGCTGTAACAGTGCCTGATCTTTTAAATGAAACAATCCCCCTTGTAGAACCGTTGATGCAAAAGTCAGGCATTCAACTAATGGTAAACGTGGAGGAGAATATTCCTATCCTTCATGTAGATCGATATCGTGTTCAGACTGCCCTGTTTAATCTTATCCAGAATGCCCTGGAAGCCATATCCGGGGGGGGCAGAATAAGCGTTTCCGCTTCCGCTCTGCCGCAAAATCATACTGTCGCTATAACTGTTGAGGACAATGGACCGGGCATCCATCCGGAAGTGTTGGAACGGGTATGTGAGCCTTTCTTCAGCACGCATACAGACGAAGGTCTGCGCGGTCTGGGTTTATCCATTGTGCAGGATATCGTTAAGATCCATGGAGGGCAGATCGAAATAAGAAGCCGCCCTGATGAGGGCACTAAAATTATTCTTTATTTTCCGGTTGTAGAGGCGGTGGCACCTGTTGATGCAAGTCAAGACGCTCCATTTCTTAACAAACCGTAACGTTGGATTTTTGTCCGCAGCGTCTTCCGATCAATACCTAATAGCTGGGCTGCCTGGCTCTGATTCCATGAAGTGGTTTGCAGCGCCTGGATGATCTGTTTTCGTTCCGCTTCTTCAAGGGGCGGCAAAGGCGGGAGCGCCTCATCACGCTTTAGGCGGAATCTCTCCGGCAGGTGCTCCGGCAAGATGACCATAAAAGGTGACAGCAGCAGTGTTTGCTCCAAAACATTCTGAAGTTCACGTACATTTCCCGGCCAGTCATACGCCATAAAAAGCTCCATCGCCTCATCGGAAATGCGCACAGACGGGTATCCGAGTTTCTTCAGAAGCGATTCAACCAACTGGGGCATATCTTCCTTATGTTCCTTTAAAGGAGGCATGTGCAGGCGGACAACGAAGCGATAGAGGAGGTCTGAACGGAAGGTGCCCTTTTTTACTTCGTCATCTATATTCCGATTTGTTGCCGCTACGACCCGGACACTGAAGTGCCGGACCTCGTGGCCGCCGAGCCGCCGGACCTCTCCGCTCTGCATAAAGCGCAGAAGCTTCCCCTGTAGGGATGGCGACATCTCTGTAATCTCATCAAGGAAGATGGTTCCGTTATGGGCGGAGGCAAGCAACCCTTCATGTTTATGATCTGCACCGGTATACGCCCCTTTTTCGTATCCAAATAATTCTGAATCAAGTAAGGTATCGGGAATGGCTCCGCAATGAACAACAATAAAAGGCTTCTCCCGCCGTGAACTCAGTTGATGGAGGGCTCTCGTTGCCAGTTCCTTACCGGTACCGCTTTCACCTTCAATCAGCACGCTTGCATCGGCGTCCGCGATTCTGACTATCTGTTTATAAAACTCCACCATGGTAGCGGATGAACCGATGAATTGGGGTTCCCCCGATATCTTTGGCTGCCCGTGCATTCGACGCTGCCGCAATTCCCGCACTTCAAGGACTTTTTGCACCATGGCGCGAATGGCTTCGGGTGAGAAGGGTTTACTGATGTAATCCCAAGCACCCAGCCGCAAAGCTTCCATGGTAGTTTCCAATGATCCATACGCGGTCATCAGGATAACTGGCAATTCCGGCCATTTTTCCCGTACATGATGGAGAAATTGAAGCCCGTCAATCTCCGGCATCCTGATATCTGACATCAGGAGGTCGTATTGAGACAACTCCCTTTGCAGGGCCTCTTTCCCGGAAGTATAAGTATCAACTTTATAACCCTCGCGGGAAAGTGCTTCCTGCAGGAACTCACAGGCCACAGCATCATCATCGATCACTAAAATATGTATGTGTTTCATATTAATCTTACAGGCCCCTCTGCGCCATATAATTTGCAAGGTCTGCAACGCGGCAGGAATACCCCCATTCGTTGTCATACCAGGCGACCACCTTGGCCATATTGGCCTGAAGTACCTGGGTAAACTCCAAATCTACAATAGAGGAGTAAGTGTTTCCTTTAAAATCCATGGATACCAAACGGGAGCCTTCACACGCCATGATGCCCTTTAATTGTTTTTTACATGCCTTTTCCAGTGCTTCTTTGAGCTCTTCTGTTGTTGTTTTCCTGCGGAGTTCTGCAACGAAGTCGACAATTGATACTGTGGGCGTCGGCACGCGAAGCGAATAGCCGTCGAAGCGACCGGCAAGGTCAGGAATTACCAGTGAAAGCGCCCTTGCCGCACCGGTGCTAGTGGGTATGATATTCTGTCCCGCCGCGCGGGCCCGCCGCAAATCTCTGTGAGGAAGATCGAGGATACGCTGGTCATTGGTATAAGAGTGAACTGTTGTCATCATACCTTTTTTGATACCAAAGGTTTTATGAACGACAAGCGCGGGCGGCGCAAGGCAATTTGTTGTGCAGGAGGCATTGGATACAATATGATGTTTCTTAGGCTTGTACTCTTTATGGTTGACTCCCATAACCAACGTTATGTCTTCCTCTTTTGCTGGAGCGGTGATGATGACCTTCTTCGCACCGGCTTCTATGTGGGCACGCGCTTTAGTGCCGGTAATAAAAAGTCCCGTACTCTCAATAACCATGTCAATACCCAGATCATCCCATGGTAATGACGCAGGATCACGAAATGCCAAATTCTTGATGATGTGGCCGTCAATTATGAAGTTGTCTTTTTTAACCTTGACCTCTCCGGAATAACGTCCATAATTTGTGTCATATTTAAAGAGGTGGGCGTTGGTTTCCACGTCGAAGAGGTCGTTGATAGCAACAACGGATAGAGTTCGGGGATACCTTTCCAAAATAGCTTTCAGCACCTGCCGCCCGATTCGTCCGAAACCATTGATACCAAGGCGAATCATAAGAGTCCTCCTTTTTAATTGTCGTCAATTCGATTCTTGTGTTCAACCATCAAATCGCAGCGTGCTTGAAGTTTATGGTGAAGGCTGGCATTATCGAGCGCGATAGCACTGAGATTGGCAACTGCCTTTAGGAATGTAATCTCCTTGTCGATAAATTTATAAATCTGATCCGTGTAGACTCTCAGAACGCCGATTGCCTTTTTATCGAGTAACAATGGAACAGCAAGTACTGATTTAATACCCTCTGCTTTTGCCTTTACCCCATACTGAAAATTCTTGTCAGACTGGACATTCTTCAACCAGATGGTCTCACCTGAGAGGGCCTTCTGATCCAGTCCGCTTTCCATTATTAAAATAGGGCCTTTATGAAGGTAATCTTCAGAGAGCCCGTAAGCAGCCCCAAGTACAAGCTGTTTCCTTCGCGAATCCAGGAGCCTGATGCTGCAGGCCTTAACACGCATGGCCAGTGCCACACATCGGACAATCTCCTCCAGGACTCTAGATGGGTCCAGAGAGGCATTGATGACCCTGGCTACTTCATACAGGGCGGTGAAATAATCCATCTCTTTTTCTTTCATGTCCGCACCTCCCGGCATCATGAAACACTTGATAACGATTGTTTAAGTTAAAATGTTTTTATAACAAATTAGTTTACGTTACCTCTGTTTATTGGAATTCGTCAAATGAAATTTATAGATTGAAATTTGACTGACGGCATGCTGATTAAAGTGAGCTTATAAACTGAAAACAGGTACTTTACGAACTACTTTTAGATGATAAGGAAGCCTTTCCTCTTGCGCTGGTCATTTTGAAACCTCGTTCTAAAAGTTTTATCGTCTCTCTTTCTCTGATCTCTGGATTTTTTTCGCCCATCACCACGGCAATGAGCCTTGTATCCCTTCTTTTGGCCGTCGCAACTAAATGGAATCCCGATGCGCGGACGAAACCTGTTTTCAATCCATCTACATCCCCATGCTGCTTCAACAGGGTATTGTTGTTATATTGTGTAATGTTGCGGTATGTATATTCCTGCATGGAATGCAGTTGCAAAGCCTCCGGGAATTTCCGGATGTAGGCATGGGAGAGTATGAGGATGTCACGGGCTGTCGTAACCTGTCCTTCAGCCGGAAGACCGGTCGGATTAATAAAATGGCTATGCCTCATACCCAATTCCTTCGCCTTGGCATTCATCATATTAACAAAGCCGCTGACGCTGCCGCCGATATGCTCAGCTATGGCGATGCTGGCATCATTTGCCGAAACAACAGCCATGCCCTTGATAAGGTCTTCCAGTGCCACTTCGGTTTCATCCACAAGGTACATACTTGATCCCCCGGTAAGCTGCGCATCCGTGCTTATTTTTACTTTGTCGGTAAGATGAATTCTCCCTTCATTGACTGCCTCATACACGAGATAAAGGGAAAGGATCTTGGTCAGGGAGGCTGGTTGCATGGGTTTATTCGGATTTTTTGCATAGAGGATTTTGCCGCTTTCAATGTCCATCAATATCACGGCCTTCGCCCTAAGCTTGCCATATGGTGCGGCACTGATATCTGAATAAGAAAAGAAAAAAGTAACGACCAGTAAACACAGGTACAATATAAATCTTTTTAGGTTCATCGAGTGCAGACTCTCATTTTTTAAAATTATACTTTGATGAACTGTAGAAAGTCAAGGTAGGTGTAGCGCAATGACAGAGCTAATCTGCGGTATCGAGCTTCTCCCGGCAATAAATAAGTGATTGAAGTATATATTCTACTGCCGGATCAACAAGGGCATTAGTAACCGCGGAAAGGTCACGATGGAAATCAAAGTCATAACCGCGGATGGAAACGAGATGTCCCGCCGGTTCCTGCCGGTAAATTGACTTGAGCAATGCGAGTAACATCGGCGGGGTCATATGATGCGTAAAGGTCGAGGGTGTATATTCGGGAAATACGGGAGTACAATAGAGATTGTCCACGTTATCATAGACGTGCGCGTCCACGAAGATAATCCGTTGGTAGAGTGCCAACACATCTATCAGTTCTGGCGCCAGTTGAACCAGGAAGATCGAATCTATCTCAGCACCGAGTTCTTCCAGACCTGTGACATCCTCTTTCAGTATCTCCTGACCAAGGCGCTGCCTGAGTGTATTGATTACATAATATGCTACACCGTCGTCGGCTCGGTCTATGTTACCGTAACCGATGACCAGCGTGCGGTTTGATTGCTTATTGATATCCATTATACTTCGGACAGAAAAAAAAGGTTTATCTAAAACAACAAGCGGGCAAACTATTTAAAGTTCACCCGCTTGTGATAGATTCCATCAATTTTTTATATTAACGGGAAATCTGATCCAGAACCGTACCATCCGCAGCGTACAGAGTGACTTCGAGCGGCATCTTCCCTATGGCATGCGTGGCGCATGACAGACAGGGATCGTAGCAGCGTATGGCAGCTTCTATACGGTTCAACATACCTTCCGTCAGCTTAGTGCCGTCAACAAAAGCCTTGGCAACCAACCCCGAGGCCGTATGCATGGCCCAGTTGTTGTTGCCCGTGGCGACAATGAGGTTCACCCTGGTCAACAGACCGTTCTCATCCGTGCTGTAATCATGGAACAGGGTCCCTCGCGGGGCTTCGATCACGCCGACACCCTGACCGGGGATCTTTGCCGCCGATGGATTGGTGCGGATGTCGTTGGACATGATATCCGGATCATCCAACAGCTGGGCGAGACGCTCTAACGCATAGACCAGTTCGATCAAACGGGCATAGTGATAATACAGGGAGCCCTCTACGGG
>DATKLL010000165.1:0-7815 GCA_035542475.1 Syntrophales bacterium | reverse complement strand
TGCTGGTGACCTTGCCGTTTGTGTTATTGCTCCTGGACTATTGGCCTCTGAGGCGTTTTAAACTCGGCAGCTCTGATAAAGTTGCGCCATCCGCGGAACTGACTTCCGGGAAGCAGTCTTCCAAGAAGAAGAAAACAAAGAGGCAGACAGTGGAAGTTGCACCACACTACAGTTCACTGCCTCATCTGGTGAAGGAAAAAATACCTTTTTTCATCTTATCCGCCTTATCAAGTCTGATTACGGTTCTTGCCGCGCAGGGAGCGGGGGCTGCGTCGGGTTTAGAGGCACTGCCGCTGGGCACGCGTATTTACAATGCCGTCGTATCATATGTCATCTACATGTGGAAGATGATATGGCCCCAAAATCTTGCCGTATTCTATCCCCATCCGGGTATGTTACCGGTATGGGAGGTTCTCGGGGCATTACTGGTTCTCGCTTTAATTACCTATCTCGTCGTCCGGGCAGCAAATAAATTTCCCTATCTCCCCGTTGGATGGCTGTGGTACCTGGGGACTATGGTGCCCGTAATCGGGATCGTGCAGGCAGGAGCGCAGGCTATGGCTGACCGATACACCTATATTCCTCTCATTGGTGTCTTTGTCATGATTGTCTGGGGTTTGCCGGAACTTGCAAAAACGTGGCGCCACCAAAGAATAATGCTGGGCATTCTGGCAGGATTTATAATCACGATGATGGTTATAGGAAGTTGGCTACAAGTCCGTTACTGGCATGAAAGTGTGACACTTTTTCAACATGCACTCGATGTGACGCCGCAAAATGCAACGGCTCATAATAACCTGGGAACTGCCTTCAGAGAAAAGGGCGATATGGATAAGGCTATTTTCCATTATATGGAGGCTGCACGTATTGATCCCAAAGACCCGAAACCGTATTACAACATTGGAGAAGTCCTGGCTCAGCGGGGAGAGATCAAAGGGGCCATACCTTACTTTCAGAAAGCCTTGGATATAAAACCAGACTTTTTAAAAGCACGCTACAACCTGGGGCTTGCCTTTATGCAGATGGGTGATCTCGAACAGGCGAGTCAGCATTTTCGGGAGACAATCCGGATCATGCCTGCAGATAAGGAAGCTAACCTTAACATGGGAGTGATCCAGGCAAGGCGTGGGAATTATGATGAGGCGATTTCTTATTTTTATAGGGTGCTCCAGACAAGACCGGATTATGCAGAAGCTCATAAGAATCTTGGGATCGCCCTGATGCAGAAGGGTTATCTTTATGAGGCCATTTCCCGACTGCAGGAGGCATTAAGAATACTTCCATCCGACCCAGAAATACCATACATATTGGGAAGGGTATTCGCAAAACAGGGAAACCTCGATAAAGCCGCGATGTATTTGACTAAGTCGTTGGAGATTAAACCTGATAACGCGGATGCTCACAACAGTTTAGGTGCCACATTAGCACGGCAGGGGAAATTACATGAAGCTATTTCACATTTTCAAGAAGCCTTACGGATAAGACCAGGTTATAGAGAGGCGCTCAACAATCTTCAGGTTGCCCTTGCTCAACAAAAAAATGCCCGATGATGCTCTCTAAAATTTGTTAACGTATGACCGTGGAAACTAACTCTCCTCGAATCTGCCGCACTGAATCATATGTTGGGCTTATAACGATTTATGTATGACAATGCCTTTTCTATTTTGTCTATTGACTTCGTTTTCCATTTGATCTATGTTCACAAATCACTTAGCGGAAAGAGTTTTCTATAAATGAACTGCGGATTTAGAAGAAGAGAGTTTTTCATATTGTGTGACGAACGCTTGCGCCTCCTCGCTCTTCTTTTGCCGGGTCAAATCCCGGCACCCGTCGTTTTTAGGAAAAGATAGAAACAAATTTTAGATCATCCTAAAGGCCATGGGCAGAAAGACCATGGCCTTTTTTAATTCAATGAGACTTGGCCTTTTTCAAGGCAAAGCCGTAGAAAAATGACTTAGTCGAATTGACCCTGAGCGAGTGAAGCGAGTCGAAGTGGCTTAATTAATAAAGGTAAGTAGCATGTACGAAGTAATATGGCATGGGAGGGGCGGTCAGGGCGTTGTAATCGCTGCCCAGATCCTGGCAGAAGCAGCCTACCTTCAGGGATTCAGAGGTGTCACTTCAGCACCAACCTTCGGCCCGGAAAGGCGCGGCGCTCCGCTCACGGCCTCAACTAGGATATCTGTTGATCCTGTTCGGATGGTTTCGCAGATTGAGCATGCGGATATCTCCGTCGTGTTAGACCCGTCTTTGCTTTCTGTCGTAAACATCCTGGGGACACTCAAAGAGGGGGGACTGATCATCATCAATACTCCCTTGAAACCCGACGAACTTGCCTTGGATGCACACATCAGTATCGCAACTGCAGATGCCGGAGGCATTGCGATGAAGCACCGCCTTATAAGGGAGGGGAAACCTATCGTGAATACTCCCATGCTGGGAGCCTTTGCTAAGGCATCAGGACTCGTTTCCGTCGAAGCTCTAGAGAAGGGACTGAAAAGCAAATTGTCGGCGACGGTATCCGCTGCCAACATTGCCGCCTTGAGAGATGCGTTTGAACAAACTTCAATGAAAGAAGCAGGCCGAGAATACTTGTGAAGAAAAAAGACGATAATATTTCCGCCATGGCAAAACCCGCCATTGGAGAAGCAGGTAAGACAGGGGACTGGCGCGATATGAGGCCTGTCTATGATCCATCGAAATGCATTCCCTGCGTCAAAAAAAAGGCCGCATGTTTTCTCTGCTGGCTCTACTGCCCGGAAGGAGTAATCAAGGCGACGATCCCAATAGAGATCAACCTTGCATACTGCAAAGGGTGCGGTATCTGCGCGGAGGAGTGTCCCGGAAAAGCGATCATCATGGTGAACGAGGACGGCAAAAATGGCTGAAGTACAAATCATGACGGGCAATCAAGCCGCAGCTCTAGGGGCTAAACTAAGTCACGTCCAGGTCGTCGCTGCCTATCCCATAACTCCTCAAACCTCTGTAACGGAAATCCTTTCTCAGTTTATCGAAAGCGGCGAGCTCAAAGCTGAGTACATCCGCGTTGAGTCCGAACATTCGGCTCTCACGGTCTGTGTATCGGCATCCACGGTCGGGGCCCGCGTGTTTACCTCCACCAGTTCCCAGGGACTCCTCTATATGCATGAGCAGCTGCACTGGGCTGCCGGTTCCCGGCTTCCCATTGTGATGTGCTGTGTCAACCGCGGTGTGGGTGCACCCTGGACTATCTTCAACGATCAGCAGGATTCCATAGCCCAGCGTGACACCGGCTGGATTCAGATTTACTGCCGGGACAACCAGGAAATCATCGACTCCATCATCCAGGGATATCGCATCGCTGAGTCCGTGTATCTGCCGGTCATGATCTGTTATGACGGTTTCGTCATGTCTCATACTATGATGCCCGTCCAGATTCCTGATGCCGAGCTTGTCTCCGATTTCCTGCCTCCCTATAAGCCCCACACAATCCTTTCTCCGGAGACCCCCATGAACATCAACCCGGTTCTTTTCCCCTGGCGACGTGCCAATGCAGAAGGGGTCATGTGCGACGGCTACATGGAGATGCGCTTCAAGCTCCAAAAGGCACTCGGAGAATCCCGTGATGTAATAGTTGCCACCGGTAAAGCATTTGCCGGGGCATTCGGAAGAGATCACGGCGGCTTGTTATGGCAATACAAGACTGATGACGCAGAGATAATACTGACGGGGATGGGTTCCGTGGCCACCGAGGCTACGGCAGCGGCGGATATGCTGAGGGAGGAAGGCGTCAGGGCAGGTGTTGTCGGGATTAGGGTCTTCAGGCCTTTTCCGAAAGAAGACGCTAGGGATGCTTTCAGGAAAACGGACGCCATTGTCATCTTCGAGAAGGGAATCAGCTATGGATATGAAGGTGCCCTCTGTTCCGAAATCAAGGCCGCCTTTTACGGGACCGATATCCGGCTTCCCATCCACAACTACATTGTCGGTCTCGGAGGAAGGGACGTCAAGGCAAGAGAACTCGCCGAGGCTGTCCGATTATCACGTGATGCCATTACCTCAGGAGACGCAGAGCCTGCACCGAAATGGTTGAATTGTATTACGGAGTAAATATATGCCGGAGAATCTGTTCAAAGTTAATATTGAAGAGTATGTACTTCCCGGGCAGCGGGCATGCCAGGGCTGCGGCCTGTCCCTCGCGTACCGCTACGTCCTTAAGGCATTGCGTGAGAATACGATTCTTACATTCCCGGCCTGCTGTCTGACTGTTCTCCATGGTCTTTATCCAATGACGTCCGTCACCGTTCCTACTCTGAATAATACGTTTGCCAGTACGGCGGCCTCTGCGGCGGGGATCGTCGCTGGTCTGAACGCCCTCGAACGCACGGACATCACTGTCGTGGCTATAGCCGGTGATGGGGGAACTTTCGACATGGGCATCCAAGCCCTGAGCGGTGCAGTCGAAAGGGGAACGGACTTCATCTACGTCTGTTACGACAACGAGGGATATATGAATACGGGCACCCAGCGTTCCAGCGCTACCCCGATGGGGGCGCTCACTACAACTACGCCGGTGCTGACCAAACAACAGCCCAAAAAGGATATGCTGCGAATCATGGAAGCCCACGACCTGCCGTATATCGCAACCACCTCACCGGCCTTTCCTATCGACCTTTATGATAAATTTGTTAAGGCCAAACGTATAAAGGGATCGAGGTATATGCAGATCGCTGTCCCCTGCCCGCCGGGATGGGGCTATGCCCCCAAGGATACCATACGGATCGGAAGGCTAGCCGTAGAAACGGGTGTCGTCGTTCTCTTTGAGATTGAGGACGGGAAATTTCGTTTCACAGGAAGAAGCAAAACCCTTGCTGAGAAGGGGAATAAACTTCCGGTGATTAACTATGTGGAAAGACAGGGGCGTTTCAGGAAGATGAGCATCGAGCAGCTCAGACAGTTCCAGAGGTGGGTTGATACCCGATGGAATGAATATATGAAGAAGGCAGAAGGATAGCGATCGAAATTCTAAATCCTAAAAACTAAATTTGAAACAATTTCAAAAATCGAAATTCTGGATGTTGTGGATATCCGTATTTTTTGTTTAGGGATTAGAGATTTAGAATTTAGGATTTTACCAGGTGTTTTTTTATCAATGTGGCGTATCTTTCAGCGGCGCCCATATTTGCGAGAATCATCTCCCGGCCCTCTTCGCCCCTCTTGGCAATTGCGTCAGGATCACGCATAAGTTCTAGGATGTGGGAAAGCAATTGCCTGCCGCTTTCAACTTGTATACCGGCACCAGTTTCTTCGAGGAGTTTCATCTCGTCCCGGAAGTCATCCATGTAGGGCCCGTAAAAAACTACCTTACCCCAGGCAGCAGGCTCAAGGATATTCTGTCCCCCTTTTGGTACAAGGGATCCTCCGCAAAAAACGACAGCAGCCATACTGTATATCTTAAATAGTTCACCGATGACATCGATGATGATGACGCGTTCGTCGGTCCGACGCCTGCCGCCGATGATAGCCGTCATAGTTATGCAATCACCAAATCCAGATTCTTTAGCCAGATCAACGACAGCCTGTCCTCTTTCCGGATGTCGGGGGACGATAATCAATTTGCTGTCGGGATATGCGGCGAGCAGACCTCTATAAACTTCGATAATGATTTTTTCCTCACCTTCATGGGTACTTCCTGCCACTAAAACTCTTTCATCTTTTTTCAGGTTTAACGTTCCGGCAATCTCTTCCTGCAGTGCGGGGGACGCTTTCGCTGCCAAGCTGTCATACTTTGCATTTCCCATGACGTGAATCCTCGTTGACGGTATGCCGAGTGCATTCAGTCGCACTGCATCAATTTCTGAGATTACGCCTGCTTCATCAATATCATTCAGGATGCTTCTCCAGAAGAACCGGGTCGCGGCATATTTCTTAAACGACCTGGGTGAGATGCGGCCATTGACCAATATTACTTTCACGTTATTCTCTTTGCAAATCCTGATAAAATTAGGCCATAGTTCTGTCTCTGTCATAATAAATATATCGGGTCGAACCTGGTTTATAACTTTTTTGACTACCCAAGGGACGTCCAGAGGATAGTAGATGAAGGATGTGGCTCCTGCCACAATCCTGCGAGCCATTTCCTGACCTGTTTCTGTACTTGTCGAGACTACTATGCAGGCGCCACGGAAATATATACGTAGGTAAGCGACTACAGGGGCTGCAACTGTAACCTCACCTACCGAAACGGCATGAATCCA
This sequence comes from Syntrophales bacterium, assembly GCA_035542475.1. Taxonomy (GTDB): domain Bacteria; phylum Desulfobacterota; class Syntrophia; order Syntrophales; family UBA2185; genus DATKLL01. The sequence goes on along the minus strand of DATKLL010000165.1, from coordinate 1,579 downwards.
TATCCTCGGAGAACCTTTCATTTCATCAAAGATTTTCTTACTCATGATCCCAAACTTGGGACCAAGGCTCTTTCTGTACTTTCCTGTGAGCATCATCTTCAATGCGTAATATGGAAGCGCGAGCAGTGCAGCGATCAGGAGCAGAATATTATATAAGACAAACATTGATCACCGAGAACAAGATTATAATAAAAGTGTCAATTGCTAAGGTAAGGTCAGAATGTTGTGTAGACAAGAACCTATCTTCTGCCTTTCCCTGCCGCTAAGGCCATTTCAAGGTTTTTTTTAGCGATGGTAAAATTTGGTTTTAGCCATAAGGCCTCGCGGAAATGAGCGATAGCTTCTTCTCTTTTGCCCTGGATTGCGAGCAATCGTCCCAACTCATTATGAGCCTCTGCAAAGCCCTGGTTTATACGCAGAGCCTCCTGAAAATGATTTATGGCTTCATCATTCTGTCCGACCATCACCAAGGTGAGAGCCATGTTGTAGTGCAGCCCGGCATTTTCAGGATCCCATTTCAAGGCTTCACGGAAATGGATGAGAGCTTCTTGCGGCTTTCCCTGTGAAATCAGAACCGTTCCTAGATTAAGATGCGCAATAGCATAGTTTGGCTTTATTCTAATGGCTTCACGATATTGGAAAACTGCATCATCCATTTTTTTCTGCGCCATTAACGCATTACCCAGGTTATAATGTGCCTGCTCATAATTTGGCCTGATCCGGATAGATTCCTGATAGTGGGAAACCGCCTCATCAATTTTCCCTGTGCTGCGCAAGGCGATCCCCAGATTGTTATGAGCTAGATAGTTCCGGTCAGTAATCCGGACTGTATGTTCGAACAGAGTGATGCTGTTTTGCCAGTAACCGACCTGTATCCGTGCCTGGACTAACAGGGAAAGAAAAATCAGACTGCAGGCAGAGATCAGGATAATTTTTCGATAACGCCACTTTGTAGATATATCTGCAATTCCCCAGGCTAAGATCATGAATAAACCGATCAGTGGAATGTATGTATATCGGTCCGCGTATGCCTGTATGCCTACCTGCAGTAAGCCAATCACCGGTACAAGCGTACCCAGAAACCATAGCCATCCGACAATCAGATAAGGCGCTTGTTTCATATAATGAACAGCAACGCCTGTTATACAGAGGAGCAAAAGACCGGCGAGAAGTACCTCCCATAAGGGCAAAACGTCTGTGTATGGATATAATACGGCAAGATTTTGGGGCCAAACCATCTTCCACATGTAGATGACGTACGATACGACGGCATTGGAAATACGCGTGCCTAGCGGCATTAGCTCGAAATCCGACATGGTATGACGCGCGGCAAGAACCGTAATCAGACTTGATAAGGCGGATAAGATGAAAAAAGGTATTTTTTCCTTCACCAGATGAGGCAGTGATGAATAGTTCACAGTAACTTCCACCGTTTGCTTCTTTGTTTTCTTCTTCTTGGAAGACTGCTTCCCGGAAGTCAGTTCCGCGGATGGCGCAACTTTATCAGAGCTGCCGAGTTTAAAACGCCTCAGAGGCCAATAGTCCAGGAGCAATAACACAAACGGCAAGGTCACCAGCA
>DATKLL010000164.1:0-19257 GCA_035542475.1 Syntrophales bacterium | reverse complement strand
ATGCCTTGGCAAAGAAGTCCGTCTGCGGTCTTCTCGACCCCATAGGATATGGGATAACGCCGGGGAGCGGTCCCGCCCATTTCGCCCTGTTTGGTTATGACCCGGTGAAAAACAACATCGGAAGGGGAATATTGGAGGCAGCCGGGATTGATTATTCCATGACTGAACGCGATCTGCTGATCAGAATTAACTTTGCCACGATTGACAAGAACGGTATTGTTATCGACAGGCGGGCTGGCCGGATTGACAATGACACTAATAAAAGAATCTGCAAAAAGCTTCAGGAAAATATCCGGGAAATGTCGGATGTGGAGGTTATTTTTGAACCGGTCAAGGAACACCGCGCGCTTTTAGTTTTGAGGGGAGACGGGCTCTGCGAGGAGATCCAGGAAACGGACCCGCAGAAGACGGGTCTTCCGGCATTACCTCCAAAAGCTATGGTTCAGGATGCGGAGGAAACAGCAATCATTCTCCAGAGGCTCATTGATAAAGCCAAAGGAGTACTCGCCGATGAGAGTAAAGCCAACATGATGCTTCTCCGGGGTTATTCCCGGTATCGGAGGTATCCGTACATAGGCGAACGATTTGGTCTTAACGCCCTGGCAATTGCCAGTTATCCTATGTATCGCGGCATTGCTCGGCTTCTGGGGATGGTAATAGGCGCGCAGCCTGCGGACATCAAGGAAGAAATCGTAGCTCTCCGCGAAAATTATGCGAATTATGATTTCTTCTTTGTGCATGTGAAGCCCACAGACTCGCGCGGTGAAGACGGGAATTTCGATGCCAAAGTGAAGGTGATCGAAGAGGTGGACTCCCTGATTCCCCTTGTTACGGAACTAAATCCTGATGTCTTGGTGGTGACGGGCGATCATTCAACGCCGGCAGCGCTTGCTTCCCATAGCTGGCATCCATTGCCTGTGATTCTGTATTCAGAAACGTGCAGGCCTGATCGGGTGGAGAAATTTGGTGAAAGGGATTGCATCTACGGTGGGCTGGGGAGAATGCCGATGGTGCATCTAATGGGACTGGCCTTGGCACATGCCAAAAGGTTGGAGAAATTCGGGGCGTAAAAAATCATAATGGGGGTCGTTGAAAACCCCAGTTCTTTTGGACTGTTCAAAAAAGCTTAGATGCAAGGCACTCAAAAATCGAAGTTCAAGGCGTATATAGAAATACGTTGAGCATTTCGGTTTGCAGAGCAAAGCAGCAGGTGAACGTTTTACAACAGGCTTATAGTCACTTTTTTCTTTTCTCCAGCTCCTCAGCCTTAAGCTGCTTGCGGAGAATTTTACCCACGTTTGTTTTCGGCAGTTCTTTGCGGAACTCGATTTCCGTGGGGAGCTTGTATGTCGCGAGTTTTGTTTTACAGTAGGCGATGAGTTCTTCCTGAGTTGCTGTTTCACCTTCCTTAAGGACTACAAATACCTTGACGTTTTCCCCCCGCTTGGGGTCAGGGATGCCGATGGCACATGCTTCTTGCACCTTGTAGTACTGGTAAAATACCTCATCGATATCCCGTGGGTAGATGTTAAAGCCACCGGAGATGATCATGTCCTTCTTCCGATCCACGATATAGAAGTACCCGTCCTGATCCATCGTAGCGATATCCCCAGTATATAGCCAACCGTCCTTGAGGGCAATTGCCGTCTCTTCCGGCATATCTTTGTAGCCTTTCATCACCTGCGGTCCCTTAATGATGAGTTCTCCGGGCTCTCCCACCGGCACGTCCGTTACTCCGTCATCGAGACTGACTAAACGGCACTGGGTGTCTGAAATAGGGATACCTATGCTGCCTACTTTGCGCACACCGCCCAACGGATTAACATGGGTCACAGGTGTGGCTTCCGTCAGGCCGAATCCCTCAACTATTACAGCACCTGTCATTTTTTCAAATTCATGGATTACCTCCACGGGGAGGGGTGCACTTCCCGAGAAGGCACCTTTGATACAGCGCACATCTGTTTTTTTCAAGTCAGGGTGATTGAGCATCCCGATATACATGGTCGGGACAAGCGGCGCAAAAGTGGGTCTGAATTTCCTTATTGCTTCCAGCAGGGGTTGAGGCTGGGGTCTGGGGATGAGGATCTGGGTCCAGCCCACATAGATAGATAAATTCATGGCTACGGACAGTCCGAATACATGAAAATATGGAAGCGCACCCAGTAAGATTTCTTCGCCGCGCTTAAGCGTTGGCAGCCACGCTGCAAGCTGCTGCACCTGTTTGCTGAGGTTGGCATGAGTGAGCATTACACCTTTAGATACCCCTGTTGTTCCTCCGGTATACTGGTACATAGCCACATCATAAAAACCTAACTTTACAGATGCCTGTTTTGGCTGGTACTTGATTATACATTCCTTCCAGGTAAATACATCCGGCGCAGGTTTGACATCGGCAGCAAGCTTTTTCTTCTTAGCGATGAGTGGAAAGAGGAGATTTTTCGGGAAGGGAAGATAGTCGCCGATAGATGTGTATATAATTTGTTTTATTTTTGTTTTTGGACGAAGGTCTATCATGCGGTTCGCCAGGAGATCAAGCGTGATCAGTGCCCTGGCGCCTGAATCATTGAATTGATGTTCGAGCTCGCGGTCGGTATATAGGGGATTGTTCATTACCGCAATTGCACCGACCTTTAGTATGGCAAAGTAGGCAGCAACACAGGGGATCAAATTCGGTAGAAGAATCGCCACGGCATCGCCCTGTTTGATGCCGAAATCTGTGAGGCAAGCGGCAAATCTGTCCACCATTTCCTTAAATCGACTGAATGTCAGTTTGTAGCCCTGGAAGATAAGTGCTGTTGCATCAGGAAACTCTTTTGCAGTCCTGTCAAGTATGTCGGGCATACATATCTCTTCGTAATTGATCGCTGCCGGTACGCTTTTTTCATAAGCCTTCAACCACGGTTTGTCCATATACTTGATTTTTCCAGCCATGTCCTCACACCTTCCTTTCTTTTGGATAGACTGTTGGAACTTTCTGGGTCAGCCCTGAATATTGACATTCGATAATTATGACTTTTATCTTGGCAATTATTCTAATACAATAATTTTTTAATTGCCACAAAAAAGGCCCCCGAACTTCAACAGTCGGGGGCCTTTTAAAGAGCAGCTACGCTTTCTCGTCAGGTATTTTATTTAGGTGGTGCACACACATCCACAGGCGGTTTTTCTTCTTCAATTCCCATAGCACGCCAGACAATCTCTGCGATATCCAACGAAGCCATCTTTTCTTCCTTCTCCCTGGCCTTAATACCATCACTCATCATAGTCAAACAGAATGGGCATGCCACAGCAATATTATCTGCATTTGTGGCAATAGCCTGGTCGGTTCTCATGTTATTGATTCTTTCGCCATCATGCTCCTCCATCCACATCCTGGCCCCACCGGCGCCGCAGCAGAAGCTCTTATCGAGTTTCCTTTCCATTTCTGCCAGCTTCATGCCGGGAACGGCGGTGAGAATCTTTCGGGGCTGATCATAAATGTCGTTATATCTGCCGAGGAAGCAGGAATCATGATAAGTGAATTGCCCGTCAACAGGTTTCTTAAGGGTAATCTTCCCGGCGGCAATAAGCTGAGAGATGATCTCTGTATGATGATAAACCTCATAGCTTCCACCAAAGTGGGGATAGTCTTTTTTAAGGGTATTATAACCATGAGGACACGTACAGATTATTTTTTTGACGCCATAGCCGTTCATGACCTCAATATTTGCCTGCATAAGGGCCTGAGACAGATATTCATTTCCACCCCGCATGGCCGAATCACCGCAACAGCCTTCTTCTGTGCCGAGAATACCAAAACTCACTCCGGCGGATTTAAGGATCTTTGCAAAAGCGGTTGATACCTTCTTTCCCCTGTCGTCAAACGATCCGGCACATCCTACATAGAAGAGATACTCAACATTCGGCTCCTCAGCAAGGGTCTTGACGCCTAAATCCTTTGCCCAGTCGGCTCGCAGGTGAGAACCGACACCCCAGGGGTTCGAATTATTCTCCATATTTCTGAAAGTCAGCTGAAGTTCAGGGGCAAAATCCGCTTCCGTTAGAACTTTATACTGTCTCATGTTTACGATTTTCGGAACATGCTCGATTGAAGACGAACAATGTTCCATGCAGTACATGCAGTTTGTGCAGGCCCACAGTTCGTGCAGATCAACCACTTCACCTACCATTGTTTTTACCGGTGCCGGTATTTCGGGCGCCGTTCCTTCTCCTGCTTTACCCGCGGCCTTCTTCGCTGCCGCCACCAGTCGAGCCCTCTCAAGCCAGTAGGTTTTCAAATCCTGCACGACCTTCTTTGGCGAAAGAGGCTTCCCGGACAGGTACGCCGGGCATCCGTCCTGGCACCGCCCGCAGCGCGTACATGCATCAGAATCAAATATCTGTTTCCAGGTAAAATCTTCCAACTGTCCCGCGCCAAAAGATTCTGCCGTCTCAAAATCGCGTATCGGTTCAATGTTTCCTACTGGTTTTAACGAAGCCATGAAATGATTTGCGGGAGTAGTGATGATATGCAGCAGCCTTGAGTAAGGGATATAGGCAATGAAACCCAGAGCCATGAAGGTATGAGTCCACCACATAACCTTGTGAACTATTCTAGCCGTGCCGTAATCGACACCTGAGAATGCCTTTGCCAGGGTATAACCGGCAAATGACCACACCTCCCACGGGGGATTCGTTACATGAATTCTCAACGCTTCAATGATAAATCCTGTAATAATTATGCCTCCTAGGAGAATGAGAACAATTGCGTCATCAGGAGTATTGTCCGGCTTCTCCTTGTACCCGAGACGGTCAGGCTTTGTAATATATCTCCTTTCCGCAGCTATCAGTATCCCGATGAGAACAAACAGACCGAATACTTCCATGAGAAAAGAAAATATGAGATAGAATTTTCCTATCAGGAAGGGGGCCCCAAACGGCTCACCAACATGAAATTCCGTTGCATCAAATGCAGCACCGAATATCAGGCCGAGGAACCCGAAGAATATCAGGCCATGCATGACGCCTGGATAGGCGTCTCTGAATGTTTTAATCTGAAGCAAGCCATTGAGGAGAAGCAGTTTGATTCGTTCCTTGATGTTATCATTTCTGACTTCCGGTTTACCGAGGGCAGTCCACATCTGCCACCTTTTGTAAATTCCGTAAGCAAAAACGGCCAGCGCGATAGCTGTAAACACAAAAAGGAGCCCCTCAAAATTCTCAGCATTCCAGAAGACCTCTCTACCCTCATTGCCAACTGAAAACTTTGACAGTTCCATAACACCTCTTTTTTTCAAAAAAAGGGGGCGTCACACCCCCATATTATTATAATTCTTTTACGCGAGCAATTCTAAGCACGTAATGAAATGTTTTTTCTCTATGACGGATATTTATACAAGCATTCATTTTAAATGGATTGTTAAATTTCATCATAGCTACGAAAAAGATTTTGAGCCATGCTGGGCGACACGCATAAAGCTCTTATTTAGGCCATTAGCTTTTTGACCTCTTTTGTAAGTTCTGGGACAACCTTAAAGAGATCATCAACGATTCCGTAATCAGCCCTCGCAAAGATCGGAGCATCCGGGTCCTTGTTAATTGCTACAATGTACTTAGAAGTACCCATGCCGGCCAAATGCTGGATTGCACCGGATATGCCGCAGGCAATATAGAGATTGGGGGAAACGATCTTTCCAGTCTGCCCAACCTGATCCTTCTGGGGCCTCCAACCCGCATCCACTGCTGCTCTGGATGCCCCGACTGTTGCTCCTAAAACATCTGCCAGTTCTTCCAATATTACGTAATTTTCCGGCCCCTTCATCCCGCGACCGCCTGATACAATAATGTTAGCCTCAGTCAGGTCAACCTTCCCTGCCGTGTCCTTTTGTACTTCGAGGACTTTTGTCTTCAATTGGCCCGGATCAAGGCCGGGGTCAAATTTTATTACTTCCGGTGTCTTGGGATTTTCAACTGCCGGAAATACGTTAGGTCGCAGGGATGCCATTTGCGGGAAAGACGATGTTAAGACTTCACCATAACATTTACCGGCATACATGGGTCTTAAAGCGAGCAATTTGCCATCCACTACCTTCACATCAACGCAATCTGTTGCCATTCCTGTCGCCAGCTTGCCAACAAGGCGGGCAGAAAGATCCTTACCCTGAGCGGAAGCGCCCAAAAGCAGGATAGATGGATTATTTTCCTTCACCAAACGGGCGATTGCCGTGGAATGGGCATCAGTTGTATAAGGTTCCAGTTGGGCATTATCAGCTACGTAGACTTTATCGACTCCGTATTTCCCTAACTCACCGGCTAATCCTTCAATCCCGGATCCGAGCAAAATAGCACCGACTTCTTCTCCGAGCTGATCCGCAAGTTTTCTGGCCGTACTGGCAAGTTCAAAACTGATTTTGCGGAAAGCTCCATATCTCTGTTCCGCAACGATCCATACACCTTTAGCCATTTTTCATACCTCCATAGTCGATAATTATATAACTTTTGCCTCTTCCCTTAGCAGTCTTGCCAGTTCTCTGGCCTTTTCTACCGGTTCCTCGCCGCAGATAATCTTTCCTGGAGGTCTGGCCGGGGGTGGGACGGTTCTTACGATCTTTGATTTTACATCAATGGAAACACCCAGCCCTGATGAGCCTTTGACATCAACGGGTTTCTTTTTAGCCTTCATGATACCCGGAAGAGACGCATAACGCGGCTCATTCAGCCCCTTCTGCGCCGTCACAACACATGGCAGAGGGCTTTCTATAAGAAGTTGAGCACCTTCGATGGGCCTTATTGCCTTGATAGTCTTGCCTTCCACATCAACCTTTGTAACAACGGCAACCTGAGGGATACCTAAAAGTTCTGCCAAAATAGCCCCAACCTGACCAGAGTCGTCATCGATAGCTCGCTGTCCGCAAAAAATAATGTCGTGTGGAATGCCCTTGATGGCTTCTGCCAAGGCCGCTGCCACAGTATAGGCATCTACGTTATCAAAAACCGGGTCATTGATATATATTCCCTTGTCAGCACCCATGGCAAGGGCAGTTCTGAGGGCCTCTAGTGCCCTCGCCGGACCAAGTGTCACTATCGTAACATCACCGCCGTACTTTTCCTTCAATCTCAGGGCCTCTTCGACACCAAACTCATCGTAGGGGTTCATGACCCACTTGATACCGGTCTCATCAATCCCTGATGCGTCGGGTTTCACCTTGATCAGTGTTTCTGTATCCGGAACCTGCTTTACACATGCAACAATATTCACGGTTTCCTCCTTTCCTATCACCTGCCTTCTACGGAGATAAGGAATTATTAATTTTTCATTAACACCCAGCTTAGGTGTGAGACAAATCCATTTGCGATGGATTTTACAACACCCTGTTCTTCACGATATCATCAACGACAGAAGGATCAGCAAGGGTGGTAGTATCTCCCAGATCGCTGATCTCATTCGCCGCTACCTTCCTCAGTATCCTCCGCATGATCTTGCCGCTTCTCGTCTTCGGCAAACCGTCCGCCCACTGGATCTTCTCCGGCGTGGCGATAGGCCCGATCAGACTCCTGACATGCGCGACCAATTCCTTCTTCAAGGCATCCGACTTCTGCACACCGCTCTTAAGGGTCACATAGGCATAGATCGACTGCCCCTTCAGGTCATGCGGATAACCCACCACCGCCGCCTCAGCTACCTTATCGTGGGCAACAAGAGCGCTCTCGATCTCCGCCGTCCCCAACCTGTGCCCGGATACGTTGATGACGTCGTCTATCCTGCCCATAAGCTGGTAATAACCTATTTCATCCCTGGTAGACCCATCACCAGTATAGTAGAACCCCGGACGCTGTATAAAGTAGTTCTCCTGGAATCGCATGGGATCGCCATACACACTCCGCATGATCCCCGGCCAGGGCTTCTTGATGCACAAAGGCCCGCTGGCAACCGTCGTTGTTACCTCCTCGCCGTTCTCATCGATGATGGCAGGCCATACCCCCATGAAAGGAACTGTGGCCTTGCCCGGCTTCAGATCAATGGCCCCGGGCAGCGGCGTGATGAGTATGCCCCCCGTCTCCGTCTGCCACCATGTGTCGACTATCGGCAGTTCGTCCCGCCCGATATTGTGATGGTACCAGTTCCACGCCTCCGGGTTGATCGGCTCACCCACTGTGCCCAGTACTCTCAGCGATTTTAAATTAGCCTTCTTTACCCAGTCTGTGCCTTCCTTCGCAATCGCCCTGATCGCAGTTGGCGCAGTGTAAAAAATCGTCACCTTGTACTTCTCCACTACCTTCCAGAAACGGCTTACGTCCGGATAATTCGGCACCCCCTCAAACATCACCGATGTCGCACCGTTGCACAACGGACCGTACACTATGTAGCTGTGCCCTGTAACCCAGCCGATGTCCGCGGTGCACCAGAAGATATCATCCTCATGATAGTCAAAGATCATCTTGTGTGTATAGGCCACATACACCAGGTATCCCCCTGTCGTGTGCATGACGCCCTTCGGCTTTCCCGTTGAGCCTGACGTATACAGAATGAACATTGGATCCTCGGCGTCCATCCGCACTGGCTCGCATTCCGCGCTTGCCTTTGCCATCTCCTCATGCCACCACAGGTCTCTGCCTTTCTGCATGCTGCATGATATCTTGTCGCCTACCCTCTTCACCACGACGACCTTCTCGATGGAGGGACATGTCTTCGCCGCCTCGTCGGCGCTCGTCTTCTGCGGAACCGCCTTGGCCCCACGGAATGTACCGTCGCAGGTAACCAAAACCTTGGACCCGCTGTCCTGTATCCGGTCTCGCAGGGAGTCCGAACTGAACCCGCCGAATACCACACTGTGTATCGCCCCGATCCGCGTGCAGGCCAAAAGCCCGATCGGAAGCTCAGGAATCATCGGAAGAAAAAAACATACCCTGTCCCCCTTCTTCACCCCCAGGGACTTCAGGACATTGGCAAACTTGCACACCTCCTTATGCAGCTCCTTGTACGTATAGGCCCTGTCCTCTCCCGGCTCGTTACCCTCCCACTGAATGGCGATCTTGTCTCCCCGCGCCTTTAAATGCCGGTCCAAACAATTGTACGAGACGTTGAGCTTGCCTCCCTCAAAATACTTGACGTAAACGGGACCTTTGTTCACATCAAAATTGTAGTCCTCTATCTTGTCCCACTTCTTGAACCACTCCACGTACTCCGTGGCAATCTCCGACCAGAAACCGTTCGGGTCCTCTATGGAGCGCTTCCAGAGCTTCTCGTATTCGTCCCGGGATTTGATGTAGGCACCCTTTCGTACCCATCCCGGAACAGGATATACTTCCTTCAGGTCTATCTTTTCCTCTTCTCCCATGATTATATTTAACCTCCCTTCTCAGTATCTTTAATGTTGGCATTCAATCAAATTTCTGTATACTTATGGTACATGACGCTAGCTAAAACAAGAATCCACATTTCTCAGCGCGGTTCTGGAATTTTCCCTGTTCGGGAATGCTGGTGCTTAGGTTTTTACCCTTGATGCGGAAACTTACATCAGGCAATTGACATATATCAATATTAAAAGATTTATAAATAATATTAAGATTATTTAAATATTTTGAAATTAAATCAATTGTTTTAATACTTATCATGAAATTAATCCTTAAACAAGAAATCTTTCCGCATCATAATTATTATTTTAACTATCAAGTACACATTATTTTAATGACTAAAAGTCATTATATGACTAACGGTCATATACTATGTGCATGAAGTACATTATTAATTGATTGATGTCAAGAAAATTTAAAAAAAATTTTTTAAGATAAAAGATAAGGAAAATCAGGTGAGTACATTTAAGGTTTGCCGAATATTTTTTCCAGTGGCAGATAGCAATCCTGAGGTGGGTTGGAAAAGTCCTTTATTCTACCAATAACGCCAGCTACTCTTACACCGGACGCCTCCTCGACAGCCAGTTTGTTTTCCGCGATCATCTCCAGCGGCGTGTCTTTTTCCCCGGCATCGATAAAAACGATTCCCAATGGTCTGAGGCCTCTCCTTGCCAAGGCTTCAATCGTGAGAAGCGTATGATTGATAGTTCCCAATCCCGCCCGCGCCGCAATAACCGGTCTGGCTCTTGTCAATTCCAGTAAGTCAGCAACAAATACACCTCCGACCACCGGAACAAGAACACCGCCCGCACCTTCAATAACAAGAGGCGAGTAAGAGCTGGCCTTTTCAATTACTGCTTTTTCTATGACCGATAAGTCTATTGTCTTGCCTTCATCACGGGCAGCGAAAAAGGGGGCCTTCGGATTTTTAAAGCAATAGACTATGGAGTCAGCCGGTTCTCTATCCTTTAACTGCCTAACATTACGGTAAATAAACTTTGCATCGCTGTCGACATCATTTGCATCCTTACATCCCGTCTGCACGGGCTTCAGATAAAAAGGATTGAATCCCCGGGAAAAACAGAATTGCATCAAAAGAAGCGCAAGCACGGTCTTTCCTACCCCTGTGTCAGTGCCCACTACAAACAAATTTTCCATTTTTTTATGCGAGCCCATTACTTGATTTCCTGACGCAACTAATAAACAATCTGATATCTTCTTCTTCCAGAAGCGCGGTTATGCTTATTCTCAATATGGCATGACTGAGAGGAACAGTAGGGTACCGGGCGGGCAGGACAAATATATCGCTTTGCAGGAGTTTCCTGGATAGCTGCACCGCCTTTTCCTCATCGCCGACCATGAGTGCCAGAATATGGGCATCACCAGAAACATGAAACCCCTCACGCCGCAATCCTTCCTTCATATATTGGCTGATTCCTTTCAAGTGTTTTCTCCTGTCTTCACTTTGCTCTATGATCTGCAGAATATCGATGGCAGTAGCGGCATGTGCCTCCGGAAGCGTTGTTGTGTAAATGAGAGGTGAAGAGAAATTGAAGAGGTATTCCTTAAACCCCTCTGGAAGAAGAACAAATGCACCAAAAAAACCAAAGGCCTTTCCAAATGTCCCTATGGCAATATCGGCGACATCACCGGCGATGCCCCGCCCCATAAAGCCAGCAGCGCCGAAGGCGTGCGCCTCGTCAACAATTGTTAGAAAGCCGTAACGATCTTTCAATTCTTTTAATCCACCTGCATCCAGGATATCACCATCCATGCTGAAGAGGGATTCCGATAAAACAACAACCTGTTCATTCCTGTGCGTGTTTAATCTTTTTTCAAGATGGGACATGGAGTTGTGATTATATCCGTAAAAATACGCGCCGCTCATGGTCATCCCTTTAACGGAACTAGCATGGATGTGCTTGTCGAAGATGACCGTATCTCCCTGCTCCAGAAAGGTTGAGAGGACTCCTATATTCGCCTGGTAACCGCTCGGGAAAAATAAGGCGTCGTGATAACCGAAATATGATGCATACGCCTTTTCCGCTTCATTGATTACCGAATAGTTGCCGGATACTAAACGTGAGGAAGAGGAAGACGTTCCGTACCTTTGAAAGTTGCATGCCACCTTCTGCCGCAGCTCTTCGGATACACTGAGTCCCAGATAGTCATTGGAGGCAAAATTAAGAACCCTCCTTCCCCCCATGAGGAGATATTTCCCTTCCTTCGTTCTTACCTCCGGCGGGTCGCGATATAGACCGGCCGTTTTTTGAATCATCAACCTGTTTTTATATCTTTCTGCAAACATGAAAATACCTTTGCGTAGTGGTGTCGTAAATTATCACTCCGGAAATTATGATCGTAGTCAACTGCAGCGAATAAAAACTCTCCTTCTATGACCGCCTTCTTGTCCATTTCCGTCTTAAGGTGGCAAAGAAAAGAAGACTCGCTCTGATGGAGAAGGTTTCCGGAAAGCAGATGCTCCCCATATATGACTTTACTTCGAGGCAGGTTGCAGTGCGAGATTTTAATCAGAAAGACGTGCCTGGAAAAATCGGTAAGATAACGGATATGGTAAGCCCCGAGCTGGGCGAGTGACTCCAGCCCCAAGAAGATGGGATCATCTGAAAAGATTCGTGCACCGGCAATATGCGATTTACTGACTTCTAAAACCCGATCGAGCATTACAAAACTCTCTCGCCCTGTATAGATGACAATTTCTGCCGTCATTTCCTTATAACCAGTACGCTATTCTGCCCGCCAAAACCGAAATTTTCAATGATGCAAGTACCAAAAGAAAGACTTCCTCCCTCCCGCACAAAGTTGATCCCACCGTGGCAAGGCTCCTGCAGGTTTCTGATTTCGGGGAGGTAATTCTCCTGCATACATGTTAGGGAGATCGCCAGCTCCATGGCGCCGCAGGCGGAAGCTGTATGTCCGATCCATGATTTCAGGGCTATTACCTGCGGCTTATATCCTGTATATATATCCCTAATGAGATCAGCCTCCCTCGCATCGTTGAGAAGGGTTCCCGTTCCGTGTGCGGAAATAACATCGATCTGCGAGGGGGACATTTCCGCCTCCCGCAATGCTGAGAGTACGGCAATCCTTCCCCATTTCCCATCTCTTTCCGGTGCCGTCATGTTATAAGCATCGAGGGAACTCGCGTAACCGCAGATTTCACTATAAATTTTTGCCCCCCGTTTCTTTGCCATTTCTAATTCTTCCAAAAGAAAAAAAGCACCTCCTTCACCGGGTACGAAGCCCTTGCGGCTGCAATCGAAGGGCCGACTTGCCTTCTCGGGATCACTGCTGCCTGCGTAAAGGGCGCCGGCTTTCTTATAAGCCAGGATACCCCCGGGACTCAGCCGTGAGTCGCCTCCCCCGGCGACAGCAGAATCAAGATATCCTGCTTTTATTTTGCGAAAGGCCTCGCCTATTGCCTGCAGGGATGCGGAACAGGCAGTGGAAACAGTCAGGTTCTCTCCGTGGATCCCCGCAAGTTTGGCGATAATTGATGCGGCGGTGTTAGGGAGAAATTTCAGAATCCATAAGGCCTGGAGGTCATCCCGGTCGATGTTTCCATTTTGGATCTCCGGGAATTCACCTCCTATATCGAGGTTTGGCCCTGTGCCGACGAAAAGCCCCGCTTCGGCCAGGGCGTCCTTTTTGTAGCCTGAATTTTTTACTGCCGCCATCGCAGCTGCAACGGCAAACCTGGCACCCCGGCTAAGATAGCGGCCATCCTTGAAACGTCCTGTATAATCCCGGACATTGAAATTCGCCACTGGTGCGCAAGTGACGTTATGATCAAAGATGGTCCTGTCGAAATTTACTTTTCCCTCTTTGAGGCTGCAAACAATCTCATCGCGCTCATGGCCGAGGGAGGAGATCACACCCATAGAGGTAATGACAACCCTTCTCTTCATTCATATCTCCCTGTAGATTTCGTCAAAATCTTTTCTCTTTATGTAATCCGGTTCTTCGTCGGGAAAGCCCGTGGTCACAAAGCACTTGATCTCTATGCCTTTCAAAGGGAACAGCGTTTCCGGCTCCTCGATGAAGATCAGGGGGGCGGTTAGAATGCAGGAACCGATACCGAGATCTTCACCTTTTAATAGATATCCTTTCAGTGCCAGACCCACGGCAATATCCACATCTCTGTGTTTTTTATGTCCTTGTTCCCTCATGCCGGCGCGGAAAAGCCTTTCCGAAAGGCTGACAAATGTCGCAGTCGTCCCCACGGCAAAAAGGACAGGGGCATGGAACATGAATTCTGAAAACCGAAAATACGCAGTTATCCAGTTTTTTAATCTTTTGGAACTGGGGGAATCTTTTACAGCCTTCAGCAAACTCTCCCTTCCGTCTTCCATGCGTTGTCGTATCTGTTCCTTTAATCCTTGGGAGAGTATACGGATAAAGCGCACTGGCTGGCTGTTTGTGGGCGACGGCGCCTTCATTGCCGCCAGTATCATCTTTTTTATCCACTCGTCCGGAGGCGCTTCCGGCTTATATTTCCGTATGCTTCTCCTTCCTTGGATCAGTTTGTCCAGAGTCGTCTCAATCAAGTTTCAAACCTCCTGTAACTGATAGGTTATGTAGCTCATCAGATCCTTGATTTTCAATTGAGGTCCTTCACTGATATTTGAGATAATCTCGGAAATCCGGTCTTCCGTAAGAAAAGGATATTTGCAGGCAAGATAAGGGCCAATATCCTTTCCCTGCTGCGTGGCTTCAGTTAGATACAGACGGAAACGTGTCAGAAAAATTTCCTCATCCTTTATGGCGATTTTAAAACGGCTGTTTATGGCAACTGCCAGCTCCAGAAGATCGATGGATTCAGCCCCCAATTCCTTTATCAAATAAGTCTCCGGTGTAATTTCCCCA
Organism: Syntrophales bacterium; assembly: GCA_035542475.1. GTDB lineage: Bacteria > Desulfobacterota > Syntrophia > Syntrophales > UBA2185 > DATKLL01. The sequence goes on along the minus strand of DATKLL010000164.1, from coordinate 5,037 downwards.
CCATTAAGGTCAAGGAGTTCAATCAGTATTTTCTTTATCTCTGTAAACGTGTCCATGTGATGCCTTTCCATTAAAGATGCATGATACAAAATCCCTTCGGTAAAGACGGGTGGGGATTTTCATTTCCCGTATATTAGTCCGCCGTCTATGGTAATATCTGTGGCGTTCATGCCGGAGGCGCTGTTTGAGAGCAGGAAAAGAATGGTCTCCGCGATTTCTTCTTGTGTTACCGCCCTCTTTATCGGCACTGTTTCAAGTATTTTTTTGTCATGCACCCGAAGATATTCTTTTCCCCTTCCGGCATCGACATACCCGGGGCGCAGGATCACGGCGGTTATACCTCGTCTCCCCAGCTCCAGTCCCATGCTCCGGTAAAGGGCCTCGGAAGCCAGTTTGGCTGCGGCATAGAATCCCTGACCTGGGTTGGGCCTGGCGGCTGCTGTTGACGAAATAAACACGAGGCGACCTTTTCTTTTCTTCAGCATGATCCTCCCTGCCATTTTCAAGACCTCCGCGCGCATTGAGACACTCTCATTGAAATAACGGAACACAATATCCCCGTCTGCCTGCGCTATGAGGCTTTCATAATTCCCCTGGGCAAAATCAATTACAAAATCGAGATTGTCACCAATATGAGAAAAAAGTGAATTAACGGAATCGCGATTGCCGAGGTCCAGATAACAGGCATCATATTTCCCCTCCAGGTGAGGCAATGCCTTTTTGATTATATTTTGTCCCATCTCATTCCTGTAGGTCAGGATCGGAAAAAGAGAAGCCTCGATCATGACACCCGCCAGGGTGAGGGCAAGCTCGCAAGTACCTCCGAGAACGAGGGCGCGTTTCCCGGAAAATTTCCAATTCATTTTCCCAAGGTTCCTGTAACCAGTTTTTTCACACCACGATAAATGATGCAGCTCAATCCGCTCTTTTCGCGTTTCATGCGAAATGAATAGCGACCGGGGATGAGGAACTCACGGAAGCGGAAATTTTCCAGTGAGCAATAACCCCCTTTGATTCCGGCCTCTGCCGCCGCTTGCAGGAAGGCATGGACGATCAGGCTTCCCGGAACGACCGGATAACCGGGGAAATGGTCCCGGTAGATGCTGTCATCTGGAGAAAAATAAAATACACCCTCCCAGGTATCATCGTCAGTTTTTTCAATGCTCATCGATTGGTACTCTGCCTGATATTGGTTCAGTTATTTTTTCTTCCCCTCAGTAACAATTCGAATAGAATTATATGTCGCATCACAGAGCTGATCGATCTCTCCTGTAGAGATGCTGAGCGGCGGCATCAGGACTATGACATCCCCTAAAGGACGGATAATTGCACCCCTCTTCCTTGCCTCCATGATGACTCTATGACCGGTCCTCTTCTCAACGGGGAAGAGTTCCTTTGTCTTTCTGTCCGCTACAAGCTCAATACCCACCATGAACCCGCACTGGCGCACCTCGCCGACGTGCGCAAGTTCGCTAACGGGCTTTAATCTTTTTCTTAGATGGCTGATTTTCCTCTGGAGCTTATCCACGATACGCTCCTCTTCAAAGATCTTTAGATTGGCAAGGGCGACGGCGCATGCTAGGGGATTTCCCGTAAAGGTATGTCCATGAAAGAATGTTTTGAATTCTTCGAATTTCCCTAAAAATCCATCATAGATCTCTTTCGTCACCAATGTCGCTGCAAGCGGAAGATACCCACCCGCAATCCCTTTGGCCAGGGCCATGATATCGGGTACGACATTTTCATGTTCACAGGCGAACATCTTACCCGTTTTGCCAAAACCGACGGCTACTTCATCAGCAATCATGAAGATTTTGTGACGGGTGCAGAGTTCTCTTACCTTTTTCAGGTACCCCGGTGGCTGAATAAGTATTCCACCTGCTCCCTGAACGATGGGCTCTATTACCAATGCAGCAATCTCCTCACTGTGACTTTTCATGATCTCTTCCAGCGGCGTCAGACAATACAAGTCACAGGAAGGATAAGACTTCCCCAGTATACAGCGGTAACAGTAAGGGGCATCCACCCTGTGCGAGGGGAAGAGGAGGTCTTTATACATGGAGTGGAAGAGATCGATGCCACCTATACTCACAGACCCTATCGTATCTCCGTGATAGGCATTGGAAAGACGGATGAATTTTTTCTTGTCGCGATTTCCTTTCGGCGACTGCTGATGATACTGGAAGGCCATCTTCAGGGCGATTTCATTGGCAGTGGAGCCGTTGTCGGAGTAAAAGACCTTTGTTAAACCTTTTGGTGCGATTTCTATTAATTTTTTGGCCAGTCTTATTGCCGGTATATTGGAGAGCCCCAGCAATGTAGAATGGGCGATCTTGTCGATCTGCTCTTTCAGGGCGCGGTCAAGCTGCTGCTTTCTGTGCCCATGCACATTTGTCCAAAGCGAAGACACGCCGTCGATATAACAGTTGCCTTCAGTGTCCTTTAGGACGCATCCTTCTCCCTCTTCTATGATCAGAAGCTTTTCCTTCAGATATCCCCGCATCTGGGTAAAGGGATGCCAGATATATTTTTTATCATCATTTTCCAGTTGGCTGTTGCGTTTGTTGGTCATATAGTCCAAACCCCGATAATTAAATTCTAAACAATACCAAAACCCAAATGACAAAAACTTTGAAAATTCCTATATCATGATGTTGGGTTTGTTTAGGATTTCATATTTAGCGCTTTTTCTCGTTACTCAATAAACGTTACGTCTCCGGAAATTATTCTCTCAGTGCTTCCAGCGTCTTCTTTGAGAATCAGGAAGCCGTCCTTATCCACATCGAGAACTTCTCCGACGCGCACACGGTCGATCATGTCTACACTGACCCGGTGTCCGATTATATCAGCAAGACTCTTCCAGCGATTCATGACAGGTTCGAAGCCCCTGGTCTTGAATGTTTCGTAATATATCTCCAGCCACTCCAGATACGCGCGTAGCAGGACAATTCTTGGGAAGGTCTTGCCTGTCTCCATTGAAATGGAAGTTGCTATGTCCCGGATGTCTGGGGGCAGGCTTTTGTGAGGCGTATTCACATTGATGCCTACACCGATAACTATGTAATCAATTCTATCCATTTCCATGCTTATTTCCGTCAGGATGCCGGCAATCTTTCTGCCTTTGATGAGGATGTCATTGGGCCATTTGATATTTATATTTAATGACGTCATGGAAAGTAAGGTTTCCGCAACCGCAACCGAGGCCATCAAGGTCAGCTTCGGTGCTTCATTTGGGTTTATGGTTGGTCTTAGTATTATGGAGGTATAGATACCCTCTCCCGAGGGTGAAAACCAGCTTCTTCCTCTTCGACCTCTACCCTGAGTCTGACTCTCCGCGACGATTATTGTTCCTTCAGGCGCGCCGCCACTTGCCAACAATTTCGCCCTCATATTGGTTGAGTCTGTTTCCTTGAAATAAGCGACGTCTCCTTTACCGAAAACACTAGTATTGAGCCCTTCCCGGATTTCATTTACAAGAAGCAGATCTGAAGACTGCCGGAGGAGATATCCCTTTTTCGGAGATGACTCGATTAAATAACCATCTCCTTTCAGATTATGTACGTGTTTCCATATGGCCGTGCGGGAGATAGCCATTTTATGGGCAAGATATTCCCCGGAGACCCATGTACCTTTACCCTCTTTTAAATAGATTAGTATTTGATGTTTCGTTGACATGAAGCCCCTCTTATCATTCCCCCACTTTATTGTCAACCTTAATAATAATTTGGGGTTGACTAATACCTCTCTAATAATAAGGATTAGCACAAGCTGTGCGGATGGGCGATACGATGATAAATGCGGATATAATACAAAGTATCAAAACTATGTTGTAAAAATTCAAGCTAATCAATTTATATGTGTTCTTTTTTACACACTGACGATTTGAATGGATGGTTTCGAGAAGTTTCGTACCGCGTTATCTCGATGAGCGAAACGACTTGGCAATATATATTTGTTATCGATAGCTTATATTATTTCCTGCCGATTTCGAAAACGACAATTATTTAGTCGCAACGACATTGGATAAAAATTTCAATACTCTCTCAAGATGATCCGGTTTTTTCTGTGGGTAGACTTTTTTAAGCAATTTATCCTTTGTTTTCAATTTATTACAGGATGAGGGACTTACTAGGCGGCGATTAATCTTACTGCTGGTATATGTATTGCTAGAAAATTCATAACGATGGTCACTGTAAGTTCGCTTTTGAGAAAAATAAATTCCATTTCCTCTTTTTAGCAAAGGCGGGTAAATAGATTCTTTAATATATACCGGCAAAAATTCTTGACAATGAATTTTTGCGGTGTTACTTAATTCAACGAAAGGAGGTGATGCAGGGATTCAACAGCAGAGGCCTCGGGAAACCCGCAGGCCGGTAGTAATTAAAAGTAGTAATTTAAAAGGTGATCTTTCAATTTACATGCCCGGAAAGATCGATTTAAAAACGTAAACAGGAGGAAAAAAATGAGAAAGTTTTGGATAGTTTTACTATCAGTCGGGCTGATCGTGGCCCTCACAGCGCCTGTATTGGCCGCGGACGTGAAGTTCAGCGGTTCTTATGTCATACAGGGCTATTATGAGGACAACCGCCGGGTTGCAGAAATTCCCGGCAGCACTGTCGCAAACAGCCAGAGGGGCCCGTCCGATTCCTTCACCTGGCAGAGGTTGAGAGTAGGGACGGTCTTCCAGGTCGCTGAAGGCCTGAGCCTGACGACCAGGTTCGACGCGATGGAAAAGGTCTGGGGCGCCGCACGAGGTGTGAGTGTTCCAGGTGTTGGCGCTACATATGCGACTGCATACGATTCCAATGGTTATCAGATTCCAGGGTCGGGTGAAGCGGAAAACATCAAGTTCCAGCATGTATATGCGACCTTTAACACCGGTATCGGCAGATTCCTGGCCGGTTACCAGGCACAGACAGGTTGGGGTACCTCTTTTGCCGACAGTACCGATTACGCATACGGCCCCAGGCTCAGATGGGATATGACTGCGGGTCCCTGGTTCTTTGGTCTTATCTGGGATAAGTATGAAGGTCAGGA
>DATKLL010000163.1:0-32260 GCA_035542475.1 Syntrophales bacterium | reverse complement strand
ATAAAACAACCTCGTTGAATAGGGATTATGGGAGTAAAAACAAAAGGGTCTCCAGAAGGACAGAAGCTAAAGGATCATATCACAGCATTCTGCAAGGAGCATGGTGCCGACCTTGTCGGCTTTGCACCCGCAGAGCGCTGGGACAAGGCCGGTGAAGTTCCCCCCGACTTCCGGCCTCGGTCAATCTGGCCCCCTAGCCGGACCATCATCGTCATCGGTGTGGAAATGCCACTTCCTATCGTGGAGACGACACCATCAGTTCTTCACATGGAGCTCTACAGGGCTGCCAACCGCAAGCTGGATATTCTAGCCTATGATTTGACCCGCTATCTCAACCGCGTGGGCCATGCCTCATTTTTTTTTGGTCGGGATGTCTACGCGAATCTGATGGCCCTGAAAGACATGCCGATGGCGGCCTTCAGTCATGTAATGGCTGCTAAATATGCGGGTCTCGGGACCATAGGAGCAAGCCATGTTCTACTGACACCGGAATTCGGCCCGCGCGTCCGTTTCGTTTCCGTATTCACATCGGCGGTAATCCCGCCGGATAGCATGGTTAAAAAAGATCTTTGCATCAAGTGCGGGCTCTGCGCCCTGTGCTGTCCCAAGAAGGCCATCACCATGAAGGAGAATCAGGTTATAGGCGGTTATGACAAGACGGCCTGCCTGGAAATGGCCGAGGAGCTGACGCAACGCCGATGCTACCCCTGCGGTATCTGCATTAAGGTCTGCCCTGTCGGAAAAGACAGGCTTCTTTACAAGCAAAAAGGCATTCAGAAGAAATACCTCCGCGAAGCTGAAGCACTGGCTGCAAATCCTGATGATCCCGAATACAAACCGTGGAGCCACATCCGTAAATACGGAACCCTAAAAAATGAGACAGGTCAGGCATCCGCTGCAAAGACTGATCGACAAAAAAAGGATTAATAGATGGCAATGAGAAATATTGAGCGGTTCTGTGACCTGTTTAGAAAATTGCTTGAGGAGAAACCGGTTATGAGCCGGGTCATCGACGCGGGAAGTTCTATAATGGCTGAACTTATAAGCGAGCGCGAGTGGTTTGGCGATATCCTGCAGAAGGTTCTCTTTGATCCGACATTCAACGAAAACCAGAAAATAGGGATCTGGCCCAATGAGATCACACTTTACAGAAGCCCCGACAGGTCTTTCCAGATCCTATGCTACATATGGGAATCGTACGTTAAGGATGCAGTTCATGATCACGGTTCCTGGGGAATTATAGGCAGTTTTGTGCAGCCCTTCAGAGAAAGAAAGTACAAACGGCTGGATGACGGAAAAACGGAAGGTTATGCTGTACTGGAAGAGGTTTCATCCGCTATTATAGAGCCCGGTAGAGTAACTCATGTACTTCCGTTGAACAAGGGAATCCACAGTATGGAAAATGTCAGCAGTGACATTGCCATCACCATAAACGTTTACGGCCGAAATATTCGCAAAGGTTATATCCAGTTCTATAATCCGGAGAAAAACTCTGTGGCGAGGGTTTACCCGCCAAAGTCGCTGCGGGAAAAACTGGCAATTCGGGCCGCCGCTGCCCTGAGAGGACCATGGAGCGAAGAAATATTGAAAAGTGTCTTGGTGAGCAATCTACCCGACCATATCAAGAAAGAAGGAGAAATATCCCTCAAAAAATTAAAATCATTTTCTTGATGATTTTGTCTGAATATTAATAAAGACATGAAACTCACGTATACAGTTAGGAACAGGCGAAATCATAAAAATTAAGAATTCCGTATTGACCTGAATCATTTCATAAGGTATATATTTTACGGCTATTTTCCTGATGACCTAAAATAAACGGATTGATGTTGAGTGAAAGGGGGCGCTATGAAATTTATTGACGAGATCAGTCTCAAAGGGAAAAGGGTTTTATTCAGATTTGATTATAATGTTCCTTTAGACAGTACCTTAAATATTACCGATGATATCAGGATAAGGTCAACGGTCCCGACGATTAATTATGCCCTAGATGAGGGAGCGAAAGTGATAATCATGTCACACCTGGGACGCCCCAAAGGGAAGGTTTCGCCCGAGTTCAGCCTTGCTCCGGTGGCGAAAAGATTATCGCGTCTCATTAATAAAGATGTAATATTGGCGAAGGACTGTATCGGTAATGAGGTTAAAAAATTAATTGATGATATGAAACCGGGGAGCGTTGTCCTCCTTGAGAACCTGAGGTTTCATATCGAAGAGGAAAAGAATAATGATGAATTTGCCAAGGAGCTGGCCAGCCTGGGAGATGTCTACATTGACGATGCCTTTGGAAACGCTCACAGAAAACATGCATCAAATGTGGGAATCATAAAGTACGTAAAGGAGTCTGGCGCGGGTTTCCTGATCAAGCAGGAATTAAATTATTTAAAGAAGGCTGTCGACAGTCCGGCGAGACCTTTTGTTGCCATAATCGGAGGCTCGAAAGTATCGGGCAAGCTTGAAGCCTTGCTTAACCTCATCAAAAAAGTTGATAAAATGGTTATCGGGGGCGGCATGGCGTTTACCTTCCTGAAGGCACTGGGATATGAAATCGGCAAATCCATTTTTGAAGAGGAGCTGTTGCCAAAGGCGCAGGAGATCATGGAGACGGCCAAACAACTGGGTGTTAAATTTTATTTGCCCGTTGATTGTGTCATCGCTGAAGATGCGAGTGCTGAAGCGGAAACCAAGATCGTACCTGTGCAGGAAATCAACTCCAAGTGGAAAGGGCTTGATATCGGTCCTGCCACCATTACCCTGTTCACTGAGGTACTGAATAATGCCAAAACTATTGTATGGAATGGTCCGATGGGAGTATTTGAAATTGACGCCTTCGGCAGGGGGACTTCTGCATTAGCACACAGTGTGGCAAATTCCTACGCTTTAACCATTGTAGGTGGAGGCGATACAGATGTGGCAATCCATAAAGCAGGCGAGAGTGACAGAATTACCTACATATCAACAGGGGGTGGCGCTTCTATCGAACTTCTGGGCGGTAAATCACTCCCGGCGATTGAGGCCCTTGATGGTTTGGACAAACCACGCTGATTATGTAACTAAGAATAAAAAAAGGGGATAATATCCCCTTTTTTTTATGGCGAATGACAAAATAGTGTAGAAAAGTTATCATGCGTAATATAAAGATGATTTTGGAGTATGACGGGACAAGGTATCATGGATGGCAACGTCAGGGCAATACTGTTACGATTCAAAAGGTGCTTGAGGAGAGTATCGGCAAAATTACGCAGGAAGATGTCAGAGTCATGGGTTCAGGAAGAACTGACGCAGGCGTTCATGCTATCAATCAGGTAGCAAACTTCAGGACGAATTCCAAAATAGAGGTGAGAAACCTTTTTCATGGAATAAACAGCCTTCTGCCGCGGGATATCGTGATAAAGCATCTGGCGGAAGTGGACGCAGCTTTTCATGCACGGTATGATACGAAAAGCAAGGTATATTTGTATCAGATATACAACAGTCTGATTCGCTCGGCTTTATACAGGCATTACGCCTGGTTTATCCACGAACCCCTCAATACGGCAAGGATGAAGGAAGCGGCTCTGCTTCTTGTAGGAACATTTGATTTTTCTTCCTTTTGCGCAGCCAATTGCGGTATTAAGGACCACGTAAGAACTGTATTTAATATTGATATGGAAATGAACCAGGCTATGGTGAAGTTTGTTATTGAAGCTAACGGGTTTTTAAAATACATGGTAAGAAATATAATCGGCACGCTTGTCGATGTAGGCAAAGGGAAGATGTCTTCGGGCGAATTAATAAGTATCCTGGAAGCGAAAGATAGAAAAAGGGCAGGTATAACCGCGCCTGCGCATGGGTTGTTCTTAAAGGAAGTGAGATACAAATGACAACTTCGTAAAAAGTCCATGTGCTGCGTTGCGCTGCATCCCTCGTTATTGCAGCGTACGTCACAGTACGCCTCATTCCTCGAGATTTGCGCGCCTTGCCTCTGAAACTTTTTACGAAGCCGTCTATTATTTTCATAAAGTTTTAATCTTTTTACGAGGATACGAATGAAGATTTTAATATTAGGCCACAAAGGCATGCTTGGCAGTGATCTTTTTATGAGACTTTTTGTCTTTCATGAGGTGACAGGCAAGGATATAGAAGATTTTGATATCACCTCTGCAGAGGCTTGCGCGGCGGTTATTGCTGAAGCCGATCCCGATATTGTAATTAACGCAGCTGCTTATACCGATGTCGACGGCTGTGAAACGAACAGAGAAAAGTGTTTTTCTGTCAATGCGGAGGGAGTAAAAAATATTGCCCAGGCATGCGCGGAACGGGGCATAAAAATCGTCCACTTCAGCACGGATTACGTTTTTGACGGCAAGAAGAAAACTCCTTACGTGGAAGATGATACATGCAGTCCTATCAACGTTTACGGTCAGTCGAAGCTTGCGGGAGAGCAATATTTAAAAGAATTTTCCAATAACTATATCCTCATCCGGTCGGAATGGCTTTACGGGAAGAACGGGAAGAACTTTGTGAAGACAATTGTGGAAAAGGCAAAAACAGAAAAGAATTTGCAGGTTGTTGATGATCAGGTCGGTTCCCCGACTTTTACATGGGATCTGACGGGCGCCGTTCAATTAATGATCGAAGGCAACTACAGCGGGATATATCATATAACAAACAGGGGGAGTTGCAGCTGGTATGAGTTCACTCAGAGAATATTAAAGTCTGCCGGCATAAACGCTACCGTGAAGCCGATAAAATCAGATGTTTTGGCGAGGCCCGCGAAGCGTCCCCACTACAGCGTTCTTAGCTGTCGAAAATTTATTACCTCTACGGGAAAAGCGATGAGATACTGGCAAGTAGCTCTTGACGATTATATCCGCAAGATGGATTATTGAAAACTATCGCTTTACTGAACCATCGGTTTAAAGGTGTTCTCATCATCCCCTCATTAATGGTCGAACGGTAATATTGCACGAAAGCCGTTGTGGAGGCCTATCATGAAAAAGGGATTGCAAAGATCCATATTAATCATTCTACTGCTGTCGTTACTGGTTACAACTCAGAGCTGCGTGGTTGCCACAAAAGAAACTGCCATCGCGCCGCAGATCCGTTCTTTTTTTAAGGGGACATATGAAGTCGGTCCATATCTAGAAAAGCACAAACCCCGGACTGTTGCGGTTCTCCCTTTCATGAACGAAGCGAAAAGCCAGCTGGGCTCTGATGAGGTTCGCAGAGGATTTTACAATCATCTCAGCTCGCTGCCCTATAAAGCGATGAAACTGTATACCACGGATAATATTTTAAGGAAGGCGGGATTGACGGATACTGAAACCATCAGCAAGACCTCTCCTCAAGATTTGGGGAAGATCCTTGGCGTGGATGCCGTCATCTACGGTAGTATTTCAGATTTTGACAAACTGTTTGTCGTCGTTTATTCCTCAGTTTCTGTCGGGGCGGAGATCAAGATGTATGATACCAAGACGGGGAATTTCCTCTGGAGCGGCAGGCATGTGGCCCGCATCCATGAGGGCGGTATTTCTACAACTCCTGTCGGAATTATTGCCACCGTGGTTGCGACGGCGATGAATGTCAGAGACATTCAGTTGCTGCGTGCCTGTGACGATCTCTTCAGGGATATGGTCAAGACAATTCCCGTACCCACCATGGCGGAGGCCCTTCGTCCGCCTGTCATCAGTCTGCTAACACAGGATACGAAAAATATGCCGAAAAAGGCGGGTGATGAAATCAAGGTAGTCATTCAGGGCACGCCCAAGATGCAGGCCTACTTTGAAATCGGTGAGTTTAAAAAGAACATTGACATGGAGGAAGTTGAGCCGGGAGGATATCTGGGAATTTATAAAGTCATTCCGGGGGATAACGTGACAAGCGCCGTGGTTACCGGTTATCTGAGGGATGATGCGGGTAATACTGCACAATGGGTCGATGCCGTAGGAATGGTAACCCTTGATACTATACCGCCTGACGCGGTCGAAAACATTATTGCGGTGGGACGTAATAGCGTGGTTCTTCTGCGCTGGGGAAATTCATCGGCCTCCGATTTAGCGGAATACAGGCTATACCGCAGCAGCACCCCTCTCAGCGGTTTTCAGCAAATTGCGAAGACGGAAGTGAACGAGTATCGTGATGAGAAACTTGCCAATGCACAGAAATATTACTATCAGATAACCGCCGTGGACCGGGCCGGGAATGAAAGTGAAAAGTCAAAAACCGTAAGCGGAATGCCTGTGGCGCCCGGGCCAACGCCTGTCTCGGGAGTCATAGAAGCTGATACTACCTGGTATGCCGGTGCGAGTCCTTATTTAATCGAAACTTCACTAACAGTTAAAGACAAAGCGGTTCTCACTATCGAGCCTGGTACGGAGATACGTTCCAAGGGCGGTGCGCTGGTGATCGAAGGCAGGCTCAATGCCCAGGGGGATGCAGAGCACGTTATTATTTTTGACGTTGCGGAAGGCGGGAAATCATGGGGAGGGTTGATTTTTAATAATGTCAAGGAAAAGGAAAATCTCCTAAAATTCTGCCGCATCAGGAATGCCGCAGTAGGCGTCCTTTGCCAGGCATCTTCGCCGGGCATTGAAAACTGTGAACTTGTGGAAAATGATACGGCATTAATGATTTCGGGTGCATTTTCAAAACCGCAGGTAACGAAAAATACTATCCATAAAAACAGAGGAGCTGCGGTTTCGATTGTGGATGGAGCTCAGCCGAAACTGACGGGAAACAGTATCCAGAATAATGCGAAGGAAGGTATTCTAATTCAGTCGTCTGCTCCCGTAATCACACATAACATGATTATACAAAATCGGGGGCCGGGAATTACTGTAAGGAAAAGTCAGGCTGTAATCACGGAGAACAACATCAATGACAACAAGCCGGTAGACATCCTGGGTGATGCGACCGGAGAAGCAGTCAATGCAGTAAACAACTGGTGGGGCTCTGCCAGGGGCCTTGAAATATTGTCGAGAATGCGGGGCAGAATAAACATTAAGTCTGTATTAAATGCCCCCTATCCTGAAGGGAAGCCGCTTGAACTTCCCATTCATCCTAAGGTTCTGGCTGGGCTCATCAACTCGGACGCCTTTCTTGTCCAGTCTAACAGTCCATACCGCGTCACAAAAGATGTGATCATTGACGGCGGTGCGACACTGTTCATCGAACCCGGGGTGACGATACAGTACGATCAGAACACATCCATTATTTCTGAAGACGGCGGCGTCATGGCCAGGGGGACAACGGAACGGCCGATCGTATTTACGGCTTCCGGTGCATCACCATCGCCGGGCTTTTACACCAATGCAATACGGTTTGCAAAATCCACCAAAGTGAACAGCTCTTTTGCATACTGTGTTGTCAAGTTTGCCAACACTGCATTTGACATTTATTATGGAACGCCGGAGATTTCATCATGCAGCATTGCGCATAACGCCCAAAGCGGCATCTATTGCCGGAATGATGCGGCTCCCAGGGTATTGTATAATACTTTCGCCGGTAACCTCGGAGAGGGAGCTATCAAGTGTGTAGGGATGTCGAATCCCGTCATACACAATAATAATTTTATCGACAACGCGGTTGCTATTCAGACCTTTTCCTCCATTTACATTGATGCGCGAAACAACTGGTGGGGGAAAAGCCCGCCCGACCATAACCTCATCTGGGGGGACTTAGACAAAAATATTAATATTAAGCCGTGGTTAAAGACTCCAGAAAGCAGGGCATTTGCGGAATAAAAATGGCGTTATTTCTTCATTGAAACCTTGGCTGCATTCTGCTATTTTACGATCGCAATTCGAAAGAAAGATAAGCGAATCAAATCTAGCCCATCGTGATCGTCTGGGTTTATGGTTTATTTGTAAAACCAATAGTAAGGAGGATATTATGAGGTCGAAGCCAAGCATCGCAGTAGGTGTCATCGTAAGCATGTTGCTCCTCTATTCAGGGATCGGTTTTTGTCAGGAAAAAGTCAGCAGGTCGGAATGGACTCAGATCATCGAAAAGATGGGCGATAAAGGGAAGATAAACTGGGCGGAAGGTTATATCGAGGCCACAGGAATCGGCGCTCCTCCTGAGAGGTATATAGGAAAACCCCCGGCGCGTCCCATGGCTTTGAGGGCAGCCAGAGTTGATGCCTATCGTAATTTACTCGAAGCCACAAAAGGCGTGCGCGTTGATTCTTCGACACTGGTCAAGGATTATACAGTGGAAAGTGATGCTATCAATACACAGGTTGAAGGCCTGGTCAAAGGAGCTAAGGTAGTGAATCAGGAATACATGTCAGACGGGACTGTAGAGGTGACTATGAGAATGCCCATACCGGGTGATTTTACAAAAATCATTATACAAAGGGTCATTGAGAAGAGACCGGAAGTAACGCCTCCGGCAGCACCGCCACCGGCAGTAGCCCCTCCTGACGCTCCGGCAGCACCGGTACCGGTTGTTTACACGGGTATGGTTGTTGATGCACGGGGCCTCCAGGCAAGACCTGCCATGTCTCCAAAGATCATCGATGAAAACGGCAAGGAGGTCTATGGCTCCATGAACATAGATCGTGCATATGCCGTTCAACAGGGTATGAGCGGTTATGCAAGGGATCTCACGGCGGCCCAGAGCAATCCGAGAGTGACAAACAATCCGGTCAGTGTCAAAGGTATTAAAACCGAAGGGCCAGGCAAGTCTGACATAGTGATCAGTAATGCCGATGCGGAAAAAATCAGAAGCGCTTCAGATAACCTGACCTTTTTGAAGAAGTGTCGTGTAATGATTGTCCTGGATTGAACTTATTGGTGAAATTAAACCATATGAGACCGCAGTTGATCTCACATAGCAACTGCGGTCTTTTAATATCCATTATCATTAAGGTGATTTATCTTGGCTGGTAAAATTGTTGTTCTGCCTGAAAGTCTATCAAGTAAAATCGCGGCGGGAGAGGTTGTCGAGAGACCCGCATCCATTCTTAAGGAACTCCTGGAAAATGCCGTCGATGCCAGTGCTACGGACATTACTGTCGAGCTGGAGAAAGGGGGGTGCAGCTCTATCAAAGTCATCGATAATGGTGAAGGCATCGATAATATAGATGTTCCCCGTGCCTTTGAACGGTTTGCTACCAGCAAAATATACCAGTTTGACGATATCTACAAAGTAAAGTCATACGGTTTTCGGGGAGAGGCCCTTCCGAGTATTGCCGCAATATCCCGTGTCGAGATGGTGACAAGGAAGCAGTCTTCGATATCCGGTACAAGGGTAATTGTTGAGGCGGGAGAGATCAAGGCCATAAGTGATGCAGGGTGTCCGGTCGGTACCTCTGTCCTGGTAAGTCATATCTTTGATCCTGTACCCGTTCGTAAGAAATTCCTCAAGACAGAGATGACTGAACAGGGATATTGTATGGATGTGATCACCAGGATGGCTCTTTCCCGTCCGGAGGTCAGGTTAAAGGTTATAGCTCATAGAAAAGAGATTTTGAACGTACCGGCCACCAGGGATGTTTCTGAAAGGGTGTCTCTTGTTTTAGGAACAGACTACGCGGATCATATGATACCGGTTAGAGGTGCTGGAGGAAGTGTAGTGCTTACGGGATTCACCTCTAAGCCTGAGTACGGCCGATCCAACGCGAAACAAATGTACTTTTTTGTGAATAAAAGGTTTGTCAGGGATTATCTTCTTAACCATGCCGTGATGACGGCCTACAGACGCTTGATTGAGGCAAAAAAGTATCCTGCTGTTGTGATGTTTGTTGATCTTTCTCCCGAAGATGTCGATGTCAATGTCCACCCTGCCAAGATGGAGGTTCGTTTCAGAAATCCGAAGGGGATCTATGATATTGTCGTTGAGACTCTGACTGTCGCCCTGGCCAATATAGCGCCTCTTTTATTACAAGAGGGGGCGCGGACAATGCCGGAGGGCTACAGTGAAAGAGTGCGAGAAGCATTGAAGCGATACACCATATCGTCTGGGAGCGGTAAGCTCTTCTTTGACAGAGGTATTGGTGAATCCGGAAGGACCGAAAAAGCAATTGGCAGGGTTCAGGAAAAGGATGCGGTACAATCAAAAAGTTTACCCGTGGAAAAAGACAAGGAACGGGGACTTAATTTTACCGACCTGGAATATATCGGGCAAATCGCTGGTACGTATCTCGCTTTCTCTTCATCCGCGGGCTTGACCCTTGTTGATCAACATGCGGCTCATGAAAGGATCTTGTTTGAAAAACTCAAGAAGACTTCATCAACGTACGGCGAGAAGACAATAAGCCAACAACTGCTCATGCCGGAGATAGTGAGCCTGTCACCCGGAGAATTTGCCGTCTTGACGGAATATATCAAGATTCTTGAAGACGCTGGCATAGAGGTGGAAAATTTCGGAGAAAAAACTGTTATCATGAAATCCGTACCTGCTGTGCTTTCTCATGTAGAACCTAAAAAGTTGTTTTTTGAGATAATTGAGGAGTTCTCGAAGACGGAAAAAACATTGGGGCTAGAAGCAAGAAGAGAAAAGATTTTTGCCCTTTTAGCCTGTAAGGGGGCGGTTAAGGCGAATCAGAAACTTTCGGAGTCAGAGGTGACAATGCTGTGTAGGGACCTGGATGACACCCCGTTTTCCTCCACATGCCCCCATGGAAGGCCTGTGTTCATTTCATTTGGAATCGGGGATATGGAGAGGATGTTTAAGAGAAAGTAAAAAATTCTTTTGATTTGTGATCTCGTTCTTTAAGTCTCCCTTTTGTAAAGGGAGATTCAGAGGGATTTTTGCAAAAGGAATAAAAAATCCCCCCTGCCCCCTTTAGAAAAGGGGGTGAGTAAATTCTATTTTTACAAATCAAAGTGCTTAATGACATGCATGATGATAAACCCCGTCTGATAGTAATTGTGGGGCCTACCGCTGTCGGCAAGACCGAGGTGGCGATCCGACTTGCCCGTGAATGGGATGGCGAGATTATCAGTGCAGATTCCATGCAGGTCTATCGCTTTATGGATATCGCGACGGCGAAGCCGACTGCTGTTGAACAGTCTCTGATAAAGCATCACTTGATTGATGTCGTTAATCCGGATGAACAATTCAACGCAGCTATGTTCGTCAGGCTGTCCCGGGGAATCGCGGGGGAATTGAATAGACGTAAAAAAAACATTTTCGTGGTCGGCGGTACAGGTTTGTATGTGAAAGCCCTCCTTGGCGGTCTTTTTAAAGGGCCGGACGCTGATGAAGATTTAAGGAAGATGTACAGAGAGGAGCTCAAACATTTCGGGAAGACGTACCTGTATGAAAAATTGAAGCAGAAAGATGAGAAGGCAGCCGCCCGGATCGACAAAAATGATGCTGTACGGATCATCCGGGCCCTGGAGGTCCTGGAGCTGAGCGGCGAGTCGATTGTGGAAAAGCAGAAGGCCCACCGATTTGGCGACAATATTTATGATTATGTGAAGATAGGCCTTACGCTGGAGCGTTCCAGGTTATATGAAAGAATAGATCAGAGAACGGAAAAGATGATGCAGGAGGGGCTTGTTGATGAGGTTAAAGGGCTTCTCTCCAAGGGTTATAGTGAAAACCTCAAGCCCATGCAGGCGTTGGGTTATAAACATATCGTCCGTCATTTAAAGGGGAAGAGCAGTCTTGAGGATGCGGTCAGGCTGATAAAACGCGACACACGCTCATTTGCCAAACGGCAATTGACCTGGTTTAACGCGGACAAAGAAATTGAATGGTTTAACCCCTCCGACATTGATGCCATAAGGGGGAAAATCGGTTATTTTCTTTCGCAATAAGAATATCCTCATATCGAGTCGTTCCGTATATATGCTGTGAAATTTCTTGACTTCAATATTGTATGAATATAATTAACTGCATGATATTTTATATGTTACACGTAAATAAAGCCTGCTCTGTTCCTTTAATGCTTTTTTAGAAAGGAGAACGGTATGGTTCGACGGCTGAATTGCCGATGTCTGCTGATGGTATTTGTGTGTATCTCCATCGGAGTTCTCAGTATCTCTTGCGGGCCGAAAGCAGTTAAACCTTTAAGTGAGATGGATACGCCCGGCCATCATTTTTATAACGGCATGAAATTTCTGGATCAGGGAAAGTATGCCGATGCGAATCTGTCATTCGATAGAGCCGTCGCACTCGACCCCAAATATTCAAAGGCCTTTGCCGGAAACGGCCTCGTGAAAGCCTATCAGGGGGACTTTAAGGCCGCCAATGACTCTATGAAGCAAGCATGGGGTTATGCGAAGAATGATGATGAAAGGCTTGTTGTTCATATATCGCGAATACGTTTCTACACATTGAGCATGGCAGACAAGGACTGGCTCAAAGATGCAAAGGCAGAGTTTGAAAAGGCAAATAAAATCGATCCCAAGTCGTCTGCTGCTTTTTACTTCATGGGAGTAGCTTATAAAAACGCATCTGATTTCTCTAACGCCGGTGCGATGTTCAAGCAGGTGATTGATCTCAAAGGTGATTATTTCAAAGAAGCGGATGCCGGATGGAATCTGACACAAAAGATTCAGAGGGCTATGCCGGGGACAATTAACGGAAAGAAGATTGCTGTTCATGAACGTATCAACAGAGGGGATGCCGCCGCACTGTTCATGGAGGAATTAAAGATTGATGCCCTCTATAAAGAGAGGACACCAAGAACTTTTGACACTGCTTTTAAAGATCCTGAAACGGCAAAGGCTGCGGCAAGTGCTGCTCCGGTAACAGCAGCGGATATTGCCAAACATCCCCTCAAGGCCGATATTGAGGGAGTTCTACGAATCGGGGTTCGCGGATTGGAAGCTTATCCTGATGGTTCATTCCATCCGGGTGACATGGTAGATCGCGCGACGTACGCTATGATGATCGAGGATGTATTGATCAAAGTGACCGGAGATAATGCACTGGCAACCAAATTCATCGGGAGCGCATCACTATTTCCTGATTTGAGATCTGATTTGCCCTATTTTAATTCCGTCATGGTAGTGACATCCAGAGGGATTATGGAGGCGAAAGATTTTTCAACCGGTGAGTTTGCTCCCCTTAGTCCTGTGTCCGGTGTTGATGCTCTTTTGATAATCAGAAAACTCAAAGATGAGTTAAAAATATTCTAACGGAGACAAAAAATGGCAAAAAGGTCGTTGGGTAAGGCCTATGAACCTCAGGAATCGGAGGCCAGGTGGTACCAATACTGGCTCGATCAAAATTTTTTCAGGGCCGAGGATACGAGCACAAAACCTCCTTTTTCGATGGTCATTCCCCCACCAAATGTTACAGGTATGCTCCATATGGGACATGCCCTAAACAATACCCTTCAGGATGTAATCACCAGGTATAGGAGGATGCAGGGGTATAATGCCCTGTGGATGCCTGGGACAGATCATGCGGGTATCGCAACTCAGAATGTCGTAGAGCAGGAGCTTGCCAAAGAAGGTATCACCAGGCATGATCTGGGCAGAGAAAAATTCATCGAGAGAGTGTGGGAATGGAAGGAGAAGTACGGGGGGGTTATTATAAACCAGCTGAAAAGGCTCGGGTGCTCCTGCGATTGGTCCAGGGAAGCCTTTACGATGGACGAGAGATTATCCAGGGCCGTTAGAGAATCCTTTGTACGTCTGTATAATGACGGACTAATCTATCGGGGAGACTATATTGTCAACTGGTGTCCCCGCTGCCACACGGCTATTTCAGATCTTGAAGTGGAATATGAGGAGAAGGGAAGTTTCCTCTGGAGCATCAGGTATCCCTATGAGGATGGCAGCGGTGATATTGTGGTTGCCACCACACGTCCGGAGACTATGTTGGGGGATACGGCCGTCGCCGTCAACCCCGGGGATAAAAGATACAAAGATAAGGTCGGGAAGAAAGTAATTTTACCCCTTGTTGACAGGAAGATACCCGTCATCGCCGATAATCTTGTAAGCATGGAGTTTGGTTCGGGTGCGGTAAAGGTAACCCCTTCCTCTGATCCGAACGACTTTACCATCGCGGAGCGGCATAATTTGGAGATCGTCAAGATAATGGACGGCAGCGGTGTGATTACCGAGCATGGCGGCGTTTATCGGGGACAGGACCGCTATGAGGCCAGGGAAAATATTATCAGGGCCCTCGAAGAGGGGGGATATCTTGTTGGAAAGGAGCCCTACGTACATAATGTGGGACGGTGTTATCGGTGCAAAACAGACATCGAGCCCATGGTTTCCAGACAATGGTTTGTGAAGATAAAACCTCTGGCAAAGAAGGCGACTACCGCAGTAGTCAAAGGTAAGACGAGAATCATACCGGTCGCGTGGGAAGGCACATACTTTGACTGGATGAATAATATCAGGGACTGGTGTATTTCCCGGCAAATCTGGTGGGGTCACAGAATCCCTGTGTGGTATTGCGGCACCTGTGGAAAAGAAATCGTCTCTACTGTGGATCCCGATGAATGTCCGAACTGCAGTGGGACCACGCTTACGCAGGAAGAAGATGTTCTTGATACCTGGTTCAGCTCCGCCCTCTGGCCCTTTTCAACCCTCGGATGGCCGGATAAGACAAAGGCATTGAAGACGTTTTACCCCACATCGCTTCTGGTTACGGGGTTTGATATCCTCTTCTTCTGGGTAGCCAGGATGATGATGATGGGGCTTTATGTCATGAAAAAAGTCCCTTTCAATGATGTCTATCTTCATGCCCTCGTGCGCGATGAGATGGGAGACAAGATGAGTAAATCGAAGGGGAATATCATCGATCCGCTGGAGATGATCGATAAGTTCGGCGCCGATGCCTTCAGGTTTACACTGGCGGCCTTTACCGCGCAGGGCCGGGATATCAGGATGTCCGAAGAGCGGATTGAAGGTTATAAACATTTTGTAAACAAGATATGGAATGCAACCCGGTTTTCCGTCATGAATCTGGAGGATTATCCGTCTGAAGATGTTCATGCAGATAAAGTCGAAGATTCCCTTCCCGACAGGTGGATCAAGCACCGGCTGGATATAACTGTCACGGAAGTTATCAAGGCTCTGGATGAGTATCGATTTAATGACGCCGCCTCAAATATTTATCAGTTTATCTGGCATGAATTCTGTGACTGGTATCTGGAATTGATCAAACCGACGCTTTACGGAAAAGGTGACCCTGCGAAGAGACGTGCGGCTCAGCGTACCCTGCTTGATGTCATGAAGTCTTCCTTGAAATTGCTTCATCCCTTCATGCCTTTCGTGACAGAGGAGATATGGCAGACCCTGGCAGCTGACGGAAAATCCATTATGATAAGTGAGTTTCCGTCACCGGATGTTAACAGTCAGGATGTTGTTGCTGAGAGACAGATGAGTATCATTATGAACGCAATAACTTCTATCAGGAACATCAGGGGTGAGATGAATATAGCGCCGTCGAAAAAATTAAAGGTCATGGTCTCTGTTCCTGATGATGAATCCGGTGCGATTATTGGAATGGGAAACGGTTATATTATGAATCTGGCCAATCTTGAAGAGCTGATTATAAACCGTAACGGAGAGGAACCTAAGAATGCCGCCACCGGTGTTGTTGGACCTATCAGAATATATGTGTCGCTGGAAGGTGCGGTGGACATTGCCGGCGAGAAGGCAAGGCTCGAAAAGGAAATGGCCAGGGTGAATAAAGACCTGGTGGCCATCTCGAAGAAGCTGGCCAATCGCGATTTCCTGGCGAAGGCATCAAAGACTGTGGTTGAAAGAGAAGAAGAGAAATTCAGGGAAGTCAAGGAAAAGCACGTTGTCCTGGAAACTGCCATAAAAAGACTTCAGGCAATGGGGTAATGTGAATATAAAGAATGTTTTCGCGTCATTGCGAGGGTGAGTTGTAGCCCTGAGCGAAGCGTGAGGAGGCAGCGGCGCGGCAATCTCTTAAAGTTACCACTAGCTCATGATTCAAAATTATATAGTACACAAATTAATACAGTCAGCCCTTGAAGAAGATGTCGGTACAGGAGATGTTACGACGACCACAGCTCTCAGCGGTGGAGAGGTGGGCAGGGCGAAGGCCTTCGCAAAGGCAAATATTGTTGTGGCCGGCATCGATGTCTTCAGGGAAGTCTTTCTTTTTCTGGATAAAAGCATCCAATTCACGAGCAATTGTGAAGACGGCCGTGCAGTTAAAAAGGGGGGGATTCTTGCTGAAATCTCCGGGAACCTCGGCAGCATCCTAACTGCGGAAAGGGTAGCCCTTAATTTTTTTCAGAGGATGTGCGGTATCGCTACCCTGACGAGACAATATGTCGATGAGGTAAAAGGGACGACGGCAAAAATTCTTGATACGAGAAAAACCGTGCCGGGGCTTCGATCCCTTGATAAGTATGCCGTGAGAATCGGCGGCGGCACTAACCATAGATTCGGTCTCTATGACGGCATCCTGATCAAAGACAACCACATTGCGGCAGCAGGCGGCATATCCAAAGCCCTCAACACAGTGCGCGCCCGCATACCGCATACTCTGAAGGTGGAAGTGGAAGTAAAAAATCTTCAAGAGGTCGAAGAAGCCCTTGTCGCCGGCGCGGATGTAATAATGTTGGACAATATGACCAACGAGGATATGAAAAAGGCTGTTGCAATCGTTAACAGGAAAGTTCCTCTTGAGGCGTCAGGCAATGTCACTCTCACAAATGTAAGGAAGATTGCCGAAACGGGCGTTGATTTCATTTCGGTTGGAGCGCTTACCCATTCGGTTCCGGCATCTGATATATCCCTGAAGATCGAGTAACGCAACCGCTACTTTAATCAATACAATGGAATTTAATGAGCGAAACCTGGCTGACCGTCTTTCGGAAAAGCGGATAGGAAATAATATCCAATTTTTCAAGGAAGTCGAATCAACGAATGACGTTGCTTCCAGGCTTGCCAAGAGCGGCGCTCCCGAGGGAACTGTTGTCATCGCGGACTGCCAGACTAAGGGGAAAGGCCGTCTGAAGAGGCAATGGCAATCGCCTCCCGGCTGTAATATTTATACTTCCATTGTTTTGAGGCCTGCAATAGATCCCATGTTTGCACCTCAGATCACCCTTATGACGGGTGTCGCCGTTGCCGATCTCTTGTCGGTTTACTGTCCTGAAAATGTAACTCTCAAATGGCCGAATGATGTTCAGATCAGAGGCAGAAAGGTCTGCGGCATCCTGACGGAGATGAGTGCTTCTGCTGCTAAAGGGGTGGATTTCATCATCGTCGGGATCGGTATTAATGTTAACATAGAAAGGGTTGATTTTGACGAGTCATTTCGTGATATCGCGACATCCCTGAAAGAAGAAGCTGGCAGTGAAATTTCACGACTTGATTTAACCGTAAAATTATTTGATAATTTAGAAAATGTGTATACAAGAATGCTTGCGGAGGGGTTTGGTTTCTTAAAGGATATGTGGCTTCGTTACTCGGACATGGTCGGGAAGCGCATTCAGGTAGTGTTTAACGATGATGTCCAGGCAGGTGAAGTCCTTGGCATTGATGATTTTGGGGCGCTCATCATTGCCGATGAAAATGACGTCATCAGAAGAGTTATGGCCGGTGATGCGTCAATTGTAAAGGAATAAAAATATGCTTTTAGTAATCGATGTAGGAAATACAAATACTGTTTTGGGATTGTATGATGAGGACGAACTGGTCCATGACTGGAGAATCAGGACAGTTACGGATCATACCGTCGATGAGTATGGTATGTTGATTTACAATCTTTACAAGAACAGCAAGGTTCGACCGAGGGCCATCAAAGATATCATTATTTCATGTGTTGTCCCGACGATGCTCAACATCCTTTTACCTCTGTGTAAAAAATATTTTAATGTTAAGCCTATTATAATCGAGCCGGGCGTCAAAACAGGGATGCCAATTCTGTATGATAACCCGAGAGAAGTGGGAGCGGACCGTATTGTCAATGCAGTCGCAGCATATGAAAAGTACGGAGGAGATGTCATAATTGTAGATTTCGGTACCGCCACTACCTTTGACTATGTATCGAAAAAAGGAGAGTACATGGGTGGATGTATATCGCCCGGCATCATGATAGCGAGTGAGGCCCTTTTCAATAAGGCGGCGAAACTTCCGAGGGTAGAGATAGCCAGACCGAAATCAGTCATCGGTAAAGATACAGTAAGCAGTATGCAGTCGGGCATCTTGTTCGGTTATGCAGGGCTCGTGGACGGCCTTGTGAATCGTATAAAGACAGAGGTCAAGTCGGACCCGAAGGTCATAGCAACCGGAGGACTGGCAGGGGTCATTGCTGCTGAAGCTAAAAGCATAAACATTGTCGATGAGATGCTGACGTTGGAAGGGCTTCGAATTATTTACAAGCGTAATTGCTGATTGTCATAACCGCGAAAATTAATTTTGTGTGTCATTCCTGCGAAAGCAGGAATCCAGGCGCTGTCCCCGCAGAAGCGGGGAGCCATGAAACTAACAATGGATTGCAGGTCACGAGACCCTGTCGTAATTCTCTTTTTTGTCATTTCGAGTGGCTATGCTGAACATCGGTCTTACAGGAGGCATTGCCTCCGGTAAATCAACTGTGGCGAGGATGTTTCAGGAACGGGGCGCTTACCTGATCGACTTCGACGAGCTTGCCCACTTTGTGGAGGAGCCGGATCAACCTGCATGGAAGGCTATTGTCGATTATTTCGGATCGGACATACTTAACGAAGACCGGACGATAAACAGGGTTGAACTCGGTTTGATTGTCTTTGCAGACCACGAGAAGCTTTCTATACTCAACAACATTGTTCATCCCGCTGTCCTTGAGGAATGGAGGCGGAGAATAGACGATCTCTATGAAATTGACCCATGTGCGGTTGTCATATCCGATGTACCTCTCCTTATCGAAGTGGGGATGCAGGACAAAGTGGATATTGTGGTATTAGTATATGCAGCCCCTGAGGTGCAGATAGAACGGTTAATTGATAGAAGTGGATGCAGCAGGGAGGAAGCTATGAAAAGGCTCGCCTCACAAATGCCCATCGATGACAAGATCCCATATGCTGATATAGTCATCGACAATCAGGATTCACCGGAGGAGACCCGTGAGGTTGTTAACGAGATATGGGATGATATCCTGCAGGCGGAAAAGAAACATCGCCTTCACTCTTAATCGGGATTGAAAGTGTTTGTTTACGGGCTCAAAATGTAATTTTGTAATTTATGTATCGGGAGGCAATAATGATAGAAAAGAATGTCATCGCTGATTTTTGTTCAAAGGCATCTGAACCGGTTATTGATCCGACGACGTATGTTCACCCCCTGGCGGCGGTGATCGGAAATGTTATACTGGGCAAGAATATTATGGTCTCTCCCTCGGCATCCATCCGCGGAGATGAAGGACAACCACTGTATGTCGGTGATAATTCGAATGTTCAGGACGGAGTTGTGATCCACGCCCTTGAGACGGAACTCAAAGGGAAAACGGTTGAAAAGAATTTATACGAGGTCAATGGCAGAAAGTATGCCGTATATGTGGGATCGCGGGTTTCCCTTGCGCATCAAGTGCAGATTCATGGCCCGGCTGTTGTTATGGACGATACGTTTGTCGGTATGAAGGTACTGGTCTTCAGATCCTTTGTGGGAAAGCAATGCGTCATAGAACCCGGGGTTATACTAATGGGGGTGACTGTACCGGATAATCGCTATGTATCTGCCGGCTCCGTAATAAAAGCGCAGGAACAGGCCGACCGGCTTCCTGTCATCACAGATGATTACCCACTGAAAGATTTAAACAAGGGAGTCGTTCACGTAAATACATCCCTGGCTAAAGGATATCTGGCAGCAAAGAAGTGAATGCCGTTTCCCGTTGGCGAGGGTTGGGGGAGGTACAAAATCCCTCTAAATCTCCCTTTACAAAAGGGAGACTTAATGGAATGCTCAAAAATAAATTATCCGACAATTTAAAAATTTCTGTCGTTCCGACTTCTAAAATTGATATTAATCAAATATATGAACTTGAAAAGTATATATTTGCAAAAAATGAATGCATCTCAAAATCGCGATTGCGTTATTTTCTATCTTCACCATATGCTACTTTTTTCATGCTCTATGATAATATATCAGCCGTCGGATACGGAATTGCACTGAGGAACAAACTGCGAAACGGTCAATATAAGGGAAGGATATATTCAATTGGAGTGATCCCGGAGTATAAAAGCAAAGGAGCTGGGAGTTTTCTCCTGGCAGCAATGGAGAAACATCTGATTAAATCGGGTGTTTCTTATATTGTCTTAGAGACCCTCCAGGGGAGGGACGGGGCAAAGTTGTTCTTTCTTAAGCACGGCTACACTGAATCAAAGTTCCTTCCGAATTATTATCCCTATGGCGATGGAGTGAGGATGAAGAAAGTTGTCGCAGAAAAATCAAAACCCGGGGAATTTATTTAAAACCATGTGGGAACTTTTTACCATATTCTTTTCTTCGTTTATGATTGCCCTTTCCGGTGCGATGATGCCGGGGCCTTTGCTCACTGCCACGATCAGCGAAAGCTCGCAAAGAGGGGTTTTCGCGGGACCTCTGCTTATCTTAGGACACGGTATCCTGGAACTCCTTCTGTTGGTTGCGTTGGTGTTTGGAGTAGCACCTTTTCTGCAGCGGGATGATGTATTTGCAGTTGTTTCCATACTGGGCGGTGTCATTTTAATCTGGATGGCTGTGGGTATGTTACGTACACCCCCTTCGTTGAGTTTGTCATTAAATCCAGGCAAGTCAAAGAACGGTTTCATTATATTGAATGGCGCCATATTGAGTATAGTCAATCCTTACTGGATAATCTGGTGGGCGACAATAGGATTCGGGTATGTTATTTTTAGCTGGCGGTTTGGAATAGCGGGCATCGCCATCTTTTTCGCAGGACACATTCTCGCGGATCTAGCATGGTATTCAGTAGTCTCCACCGCAGTTGGGACGGGCAGGCATCTTTTTACCGACCGTCTGTATAGAGGGGTAATTGCGGTGTGCGCGGTTGTACTGATATTTTTTGCCCTTTATTTTTTCTATGCAGGGGTTCAGAAGATAATTACCTTATAAAGTTTACGCGCTGATTCCTGGCGAGAAGATTGCGACCAGCCCCGGTTGTCCCCCGCTAACGGGGGTTAGGGGTGGAAAAACTCCAGCGGGAATCTGTGATTTCTAAGTTCCACAGAAGGAGAAAATCTTTCATGAAAAAGAAAACCCAGAAATCGGATCTTAAGGGATTAACATTACTCGGCAGGGGTGCCAAGCCGGCAAAGAAATTGGAAACATTTCCCAACCGTCATCCTGAGCGGGATTATGTTGTAATCCTCCAGACGGAAGAATTCACCTGTGTCTGTCCAGCTACGGGGCAGCCGGATCTGGCCTGGCTTACCATCCAGTACATCCCGGATAAGCGGATTGTGGAATCCAAATCCCTGAAATTATATCTATGGTCTTATCGTAATGAGGGTGTCTTTCATGAGCATGTCACCAATGTGATTCTTGATGATCTGGTTTCCGTCCTGAAACCACGGTGGTGCAAAGTTACGGCAGATTTTGCAGTTCGTGGGGGGATTTCTATCACTGTCGAGGCGGAGTATAAGAAATAACAATCAAGCCATCTATTTATTTGATTCTGAATTTGTAGATACCTTTACCCGCGTAAAGAATAATAAGAGACACCCAATTGCTGTAAAGGTCACCCCTGGCAACAAAAAGAAAAACGGCAGCCCGAAAAATAAACCTTCAGCGGGCAGACTTGCTGCACCAAGAAGGCAAAACAAGATTCCAAAAATTAACAAAATCCAGCCTAATACGTGAAAAGCTTTTCGCACTTTATGTGCCCCTTTTTCTACGACTTCTACGTGGAACTGAGCAGTGCATGAGGATGCAAGGTTGCATGCGAACCATGCAGGACGCAATTTTTATTATGTGCTATTTAAGCGATTATCACATAAAACGTTAATGCAAGCTGGGCTATAGATACAAGTAATATCGCCTTCAGCATGAGTTTCGAAATAGGATTATTGAATTCAGGTCGGCCCTTTCGCAAAAAGTATGTGTGAATTGTAAAAGCAAAAATACCGCCCAGGGAGAGAAGCAATGAAAATGTGGTGGCCCATGGCGAATGCTGGGTAACCAATATCAGTCCCCACAAAATAAAAAACAAGAGCGGTAAATGGAGCAATAAAAAACCGGTTATTCCTCCCGGCAGTTTGAATAATTCCCACTCCTTCCAATATGCGGAATCAATTTCATGATTGATCAGGAGTATCGAATTAATAAGGTAGAGCCATAACAACACATCATTCATAAAATAGATCCTTCAATTTTTTTCGCTTGACCCCACAAACAACCATCATAAAAAAGCGGAGAGAAAAATGAGCTGGCAATAGGGCATGTTTATAGAGAAACCGATATCTGTTACATATAAGTCCGTCAATCAGTTGCCGGGTTTTTTCTATAGACCTCTTTTCGGTGACCAACTCTAAGGACAATGACATCGTTTTCCAATATAGCATAAATTATTCTATAGTCGCCGATACGAAATTTGCGAAGACCCGCAAATTTACCTTTTAAGACAGGATAAGATTCCGGTTTCTTGGATAGTTCTTTTTCGATTTGGTTTAGGATGCGGGTTGACTCTGTTTTTGGGATTTTTTTTAAATCTCTCGATACAGATTTTTTGTAAACGACATTATAGGCCAAGAGACTCCCTCATTTTTTTACTGGATATGATGGGATCAGATTTATCATGAAGCCTGTCGAGAGCCACCTGGAGATCTGCATAGTCCTCCAAGTATGACTCTAGAGCCTTTTGTATGATGAAAGAACGAGACCTCTCTGTTTCTTTGGCGATATTGTTTAGTTGCTTAGCCAAATCCTCCGGTAATCGTATGGATATTGCTGTATTCATAATGCACCTCTTGTAATCTTTGTATTACAGTGTATGCAGAGGCTTATAATATGTCAATAAGAATTTTTAAGGGGATATCGTGGATAGAAAAAGGTTCTTCTTGTTTATATAAATTTAATTCGTCTTGTGGCGAACATGACCATCTTTAGGAGCAGCCAGCCGTGCGACCACCGACTTATGTTCGTTGAGCCGTATGTTCTCTCCCCGTACCTGATCGGCATCTCAATAATTTTCAAATTCATTTTGGCGGCGCCAAAGAGAAGGTCAAAATCACCAAAAGGATCAAAATCACCAAAATAGGAGCGATTTTGTGCAATCCTTTCATAATCCTCTTTCCATAGTACTTTCGTACCGCAGAGGGTGTCCTTGATCGGCTGTCCCAGCAACCATGAAAACGCCAGGCTGAAAAACTTATTGCCCACAAGATTCATAAATCGCATGGCTTCCTGTTCCATGGGATATACAAGACGCACACCGTTGACAAACTCGCCCTTTCCCGAATACAGCACATCGTAAAAACGCGGCAGGTCTTCCGGCGATACTGTAAGATCGCCGTCAAGAATCATTAGAATTTCACCGCTCGCGCTGGCAAATCCCAGTCTGACTGCGTCACCTTTGCCGACCCCTGTTTGTTGAAATAACTTACACCGTCTGTGGGGAAAGACAGGTATGGTATTTTTAACAGCATCGTATGTGTTATCACTAGAATGACCTTCTACAAACACAAGCTCCGTACCAGCTCCCATCTCCGGGACCCTTTTAAAAATGTCAGGAATATTTCCGGCTTCGTTTCTAACAGGTACGATTACTGATACTCGAGGTTCCTTCTGCGTAACGTATTGATTCAAACTCGGCCGGGCCACGATGAAATTAGTCAATGCAAAATACTTAAAAGGCCATATTTTTGCGATTATGCGGTTCATGAGCTTATCCAGCAAGGGTGTGGGCAGGGGCCATATAATTTCTTCCCAATGCCTGATGACTTCGAAGCCTGCAAGGGTCAGGAGTCCTGAGATATCTTCAACGGTAAGCCAGTTTTGCAGCAGCAAGGGCTTCGATAGTCTCAATTTCTTAACGATAGAGAGCGGCAGCTCCCACAGCCCGCTGTACGTATTTATAATAATTCTTGAACGCGGCGTTGCAAGCTGCATGATCTGCTGAAAGACTGACTGGACATCATGGACGTCGTTCACCAGGTCTGAAAGAATGATAAAATCGAACTTTTGATTTATATCCATAGAGTGGGCGTCAGCCTGGATAAATTCGAGATCAGGATGGCGCTTCCTTGCCCGGGTAATCATCTCCCCTGAAAAATCTACTCCAATGCCAAGAGAAGGTTTAAGCGATGCAAGCAAGTCACCCTGGGCGCAACCAATCTCTATGATGCGCTGTCCGGGGGGAACTAAAAACTTAAACACTTCTGTAATACGTCTATGGTAATAGCCGCTGAACCCCTTCCATTCGTCCATGCTTCGGGCAACAGCATCCCAGTGTTCTATTCGTGTTTTCTGATAATTTCTTTTTTCATTATTCATAATGAAGCACTTCCATGCATCGTCCTTTTAGAGGAGATTCACGTTTATCGCAAAAAAATATTTTCTGCTATCAATATCACAAAGGTCACGGCT
This sequence comes from Syntrophales bacterium, assembly GCA_035542475.1. Lineage (GTDB taxonomy): Bacteria > Desulfobacterota > Syntrophia > Syntrophales > UBA2185 > DATKLL01. The sequence continues at coordinate 7,820 of DATKLL010000163.1, read as the reverse complement.
TTACAAAATGACCGACTTCATAAATATGGCCCAGGAAGGGGAAGAAACTATTTATTTTAACAACACTGACCAAATTCAAAGATTTTGCAGCAGCCTGCAGTACGTCTCTCTCAGTGGAAAAGTGAAGATTCCTAATATCGTATCCTAATAACCGGAACATCCACACCATGAGGGGACGTTCCCTGGGGACGCCGTAAACCACTTGGCCGCCGGGTTTGAGGACTCTATGAATTTCCGAAAAGGCCTGTAATTGATCTTCCTGCCGGAGATGCTCCAAAATGCTGATCAACAAAACTGTGTCAAAAACATCATCAGCATACGGCATACTCAGGACACTTCCATTGAGTAGATACGTCTCAATGTCCCTCGCTTTAAACGTGTCATGAACGTCTTTAATTGATGCATTCAAATCCAATCCATATATCTCTCTGTATCTATCATGCAAATTCAAGAAAGTGACACCAGAGCCAAAGCCGACTTCCAAAATTCTTTCACCACCCCGGCACTCGGATAAACAGATTTCTACGCGTGTCCTGTATAATCGGCCGATAATGGGCCAGAAATAAAACCTGATCGGGTCATCACGGACTGTTTTCCCGTATTCATTCAAAGGAAGCAGTTTCAATTTGCATGCTGTATCAATCATCTTATCCTGACGTGTATTACTAAGGGAAGCAGTCTTATTGCGGACGGCTGCAACATATATGCAAAGATCCGGAAAATTCGCGTATAATAGGCAACTCCTCCAAAATTCGGCCTGCTTTAACTACCAGTCTAATCAATGAGACCGGAGTCGCGGGATGAAGCCAGTCGTAGGGCAATATCTTTATATCGATAAATCCTGTATTATGAAGGAGATTACGAAGCTGCCAGTGAGTAAATGCCGATTCATCAGGAGAATCTCCCATTTTCTTCTTAAGCCACTGAATGTTTTTCTGTAACATAATTTGAGGATTAAGCATGTTAGGTTCGGCAAAACTCATGCGTCCGCCTGGTTTCAGAAGTTCATAAATTTTTGCAAGAGCCGCCTTTATGTCGAGATGATGCAGCACCGATGACCCAATGACGGCATCAAATGGGCCATTTATATCGCAATCTTCAAATCTTTTTTCATAGAAGACCACCTGATTTTCAGGCAGTCCTCGCAAGCGTGCTTTTTCAATTAACTCCCCTGATATATCAACCGCGATAATCTGGGCGCCGGTTTCGGCGAACATTTCTGTAAATAAACCCGTCCCGCAACCGATTTCCAATGCCCGAACACCCGGCTTGAGACGGGCGCTCTCAGCGATCAACTCCGCGCGTCTCTTCGCCCGTAACTGTCCCGCAGGCGTTTTCCATCCCCATATCTTTTCGGCATCCATGTAAGAAATCGTCCTGCCGTGGGCAATTTCCCGGTCAGCCCTATTCAAGGGATTAATAGTCATCGGCACAGCCCCAAAAATTTTATGATTCTAATGTGGGAAATGTAAATAATTGACGCGGCAAGCATACTAAATACTTCAACCGAAGGCGAGAGTTTTTTGGGGCAACAATTACGATAAGTCTCAAGGGGCAGGGGGTTATTTCTTTAACTCAGCGATAAGCTTCGGCACCACATCATAAAGATTGCCGACGATACCGGAGTCGGCAGATTTAAAAATGGGGGCATTCTCATCTTTGTTCACGGCAGCAATCACCTTGGCACTGCGGATACCGGTAATATGCTGTACCTGTCCGGAAACACCGATGCCTAAATAAAGATCGGGTTTTACCTGCACACCGGAAAGTCCAATACACAGTTCTTCAGGGAGCCAGTGATACTCTTCCGCAATCGGCCGCGTACAGGCAATTTCGCCGCCTAGCACTTCAGCCAACTGCACGGCGAGAGACAAATCCTCTTTCTTATCAATGCCTCTACCCACGCATACAATAACCCGTGCTTCCGTGATGTCTTTGGCTGCACGCTCTTTCACCTTCTTCTCCAGGACTTTCACCGGTGAGGAGAGAGGCGCCGGGAGCTCCCGAATCTGCCCTTGCCGTCCTTTCTCTTCTACGGCAGGCTCATATGTCCTCGGCGGGATGGTGGCCATCACGGGTCTGGTTGTACAGATCACCTTCTGCACGGCGGCCCCTCCGTAAGCCAGACGCTCCATAACCAAAGTATTACTTGCTTCATCAAAGGTGATGGACATGCAACTGCTGCACAGGCCTGTATCCAGGCGTGATGCAATGCGGGCTGCGATATCTTTTCCCCTCGCTGTGGCGGGTATGAGGATCAAATCAGGATTATTTTTTTTTGCTTCTTCAATGATAGTTGGTATGTAAGCATCCATGGACTGATCACCGGCAAGAGGGGGAAGGATCAGGATCTCGTCCGCTCCGTGTTCAATATAGCAGCGTGCCTGTTCGCTATCCTGAGAGAGAAACAGGGAAACGCCCGTTCCCGTCTTCATGGCAAGTTCCCGGCCGATATGCAAAAGCTCCAGGGCTTGCTCACGGTTTTCTGAAATTATCCAGACTCCAGCCATACATTCTCCTTTAGGCAATGACGCCTTTCTTGCGCAGTGACCCTATGAAGCGGTTGATGTCCGCAGCACCTGTTCCAAACTTCTCGCATGTCCGTTCCATCCGTGACGCCTTGAGACTAACGGTTTTCATACGGGGCTCACCGATGGGTGCAAGTTCATCCTTTTTGATCGTTACCACTGGCTTTTTAGAAGCCATCAAGGTATCTTTAACCCCCGGTATCCTGGGGACATTGATGTCGGGAAGAACCGTCACCAAGGCTGGAAGCGGCACAGCGATGATCTCGATGCCTTCTTCAACGCGCCGTTCCGCAGTGATCTGACCGCCGTCGAGAGAAATCTTCTGAATGAAGGAAATGCAGGGTATGCCCAGCTTTTCAGCAAGGCGAGGGCCCACCTGCTGCGCGTAGAGGTCGCTGGAACCCTCGCCGCAGATGATTAGATCGAAGGGATGAATCCTTGTATGGATGACCTCTGCCAGGATGGCCGCAGTCTGAGAAGATTCCAGATTGCCGAACGATGCATCGGCAATAAAATAGGCCTGATCCGTTCCCCGGGAAAGGGCATCCTTGATGCCTTTCGTCGCCTCTGGAGCACCGGCGGTGACGGCGATGGCTCTGCCGCCAAAGGTGTCTCTCAGGCGGACAGCCTCCTCGATGGAGTTGCGGTCATAGTCACCGATCTTATAATCGATTGATGAGAAATCCAGATCGCCGGATGACGTGCGCCGGATGTAGGCCTCATCGACAACCCATTTGAAGCACGCAATAACGGTTGGCATAATTCTTTACTTTATTAAACCAATGAACTCATCCTTCGATGAACTCAGGATGACCTATACATGTTGTCACCCTGAGCATGTCGAAGGGTCGTAATTCTCTCATGTTCTTTTATTTACCGAAGGACATTTCCGGAAATCACCATCCGCTGGGCTTCCGAGGTACCCTCGCCGATCTCGGTGAACTTGGCTTCCCGAAACAGCTTCTCTACCTTGGCGCCTTTGCAGTAGCCGTATCCGCCATAGATCTGGACCGCTTTTGTGGCGTGTTTCATCGCCGCCTCTGATCCATAAAGTTTGGCCATGGCTGCTTCTTTGCTGAAAGGCTGTTTGTTATCCTTCAGCCAGGCGGCATTATAGGTAAGGAAACGGGCGGCATTGAGCTCTGTCGCCATATCGGAGATCATCCAGGCCACAGCCTGGTGGCGGGCGATGGGAACCCCGAATTGCACCCTTTCTTTGGCATACCGGACGGATTCCTCGAGGCAAGCCTGGATGATGCCGACGCACTGGGCGGCAATCCCTATGCGCCCATGGTCAAAGCCGGTCATCGCCATCTGGAGTCCCATGCCTTCCTTGCTCAGCAGGTTTTCCTTCGGCACGCGGCAATCCTTGTACACCATTTCGGATGTTTGTGAAGACCTGATTGCCATCTTCTTCAAATGCTCGCCAACCCTGAGCCCCGGCGCATTACGGGGAACGATAAAGGCGCTCATACCTTTTCTTCCTACGGCTTTATCCGTATAAGCGAAGACCAAGTAAGTTTCCGCCGTGGGGCCGTTGGAGGTGAAGACCTTGGTCCCGTTGATAACATACTCGTTGCCGTCCAGGACAGCCGTAGTAGTTGCAGCAAGCACATCCGTGCCCGCTCCCGGCTCGGTGAGTGAAAAGGCCCCCAGGTGCTTTCCCTGTGCCATGGGGGTCAGGTACTTCTTCTTCTGTTCTTCCGTTCCGAAGAGCAGTATGAGCATGCAGCAGATGCCCACATGTATCGAAATGGTAAAACCGGTTGCGGCACAGGAACGGGAGAACTCTTCCACAGCTACAATGTGCGTCAGATAGTCCGCCCCGGCTCCACCATATTCCGGCGGGATGGGTATGCCCATCCAACCGCCTTCGGAGAGCTTTTGAAACAACTCTACCGGATGGCGACTGTTCTCGTCGATTTCCAAGGCAATGGGGTCCACATTTTTCGTGCAGAATTCACGCACATTCTTGCGAATCAATTCCTGTTCCTCAGTCAATTTGAAATCCATAATGTCCCTCCTTAAGATTTTATTTGTGCATTTTGTTATTCCGAGCGTCAGCTAGGAATCTTGATTAATGTTGTATGCTGAAAAAGATTTCTCCCTTCGGTCGAAATGCTTCTTTACAATACTGTTAAGTTACAAGATCAAGCAAATGATGACGAAAGAATAGAAAATTGCTCCTACTCTTCCGCTCGCGTTCTTTCAGATGTTACACTGCCGCCAGCATATTTCAGTCCCCGTTGACCAAAATAAGTGCAGATGAAGATCGACGCCATTCCTAAAATGAAAAACATAGGCATAGGCACAAAAGACAGAAGAATACTGATTGTTAATCCGACAATCGAGCCTATGATAGTCCGAATGACGTTTTGATGAGAAATTAAAGCCACACACAGAACATTTCCAGCCCAAGCCGATATTGAGCCGCAAATATTCCAATATGTGTAAACCTCACGTTCACTAAGAGTCGAGATGTTAAATGATTCAGGGAGAATGGTCATAATAATATTTGAACCTGCAATATAGCCGATAACGTTCAGTACTAAACCCAAAATTATAGCGATTTCATTTTTCTTGTTCATATCAATTGTAAACAACTTCCAAGAAAAGCATAGATGACATCTATTCACCCAAACCGAAACTGAACGCCGGTTCCTCCTATGGGGTAATTCCAATCCAGAACCTCAGTGCCGCAGGCAAGACGGCAAGTGCCGCATTCAAGGCATCCGTCGATGGTGAGGACAATCTCGCCCTTTTCGTTCTCGCTGTAAAGTCCGGCGGGACAGAGACGGACAGCCGGTTTCAGACGGGGATCTTTTTCCATGCCCGGCCTGATCTTGATATGGGGGTCTCCGACAGGTTTAAACACATCAAGCCCGAGTTTGGCCTTCAGATCCACTTGCCCGCTCATATCTTCATTACCCCTCTCATATCTTTGAGCATAGCCCATAATTCGCCGAGAGTCACGTGCTTCCTTATAGTCGGGTATATTTTTTCCTTGAGACCGGCCGGGACAGTATAGATGTCTTTCATAAGATTTCCTATCAGTTCCGGATAATGGCTGAAGAAACGTGGGTTGGCTATGACAGCAGGTGTCTCCTGGAAGTTCCTGACATCACAGAGAACGAAACTCTCCTCCAGGAGCTCTTTATATACACCGAGCGTCCCGGCACTGAAATTTCCGGACTCCTTCGCCTTCAGGACGGCCTGAGCAGCAAAGTAGCCGGACGCCAGGGCATACTCCATGCCTCTCACAGTAAAACCGATGTTGAGTGCCAGCCCGGCGGCGTCACCTGCGACCAGGATACCGTTTCCGTAAAGACTCCCCAGCGCCTTAAATCCTCCTTCCGGAATGATATGGGCGGAATACTCCGTTGTGCCGCCGCCTCTTATCAGCGGGGCTATTTCGGGCCGGCTTTTAAACTTTTCCAGGAGGTCGGGCACATCTATGGGAGGGTTATTACCCATTGCGTCCTCGATACCGACTACAATACCGAGGCTGATACTGTCCCTGTTCGTATAGAGAAAACCGCCCCCAAATTTTCCGTGGGTTACCTCTCCCACAAATAGGCGCGCCGACCCCTCATTGCCGTCCAGGCTAAAACGGTCATTAATAAGGCCGGGATCAAGGGCGATCACCTCCTTGATTCCCAGGGCGAAGTCGTGAGCTAATCCTCGTGATCGAAGTCCCGCTTTTTCAGACAGGAGTGAAACCACGCCGTCACAGGCGATCACAACATCCGCACCCAACTCGTCACCGCCCGCAACTACACCGGCTATCTGTCCATTGTTTCTGATGACTTCATCAACCCTGGTCTTCGTAAGCAGCATGATTCCCTTTTCTTCAACCCGTTCGGCAAGCCAACGGTCAAATTTTGAGCGAAGGATGCTGTAACTCTGGTGAGGTTCATTGCGCAATTCATTGCCGGAGTATTCAAAGTAGACTGAGCGTTCCTTCGCCATGAGAGAAATGCCTTCATGGGTAATGAATCGTTCCAAAGGCGCGACATCAAAAAGACTAGGATAAAGATCACGAATGGGATTTAAATAAATGCGGCCGCCGCTTACGTTCTTGGCGCCGGGATAGTCCCCTCGTTCTAGGACGAGGACTTCAAGACCGCTGCCGGCAAGAGTATAGGCCGCCCCGAGTCCGGCAAGCCCTGCTCCCACGATGATCACGTCAAATTTGTCCATCCAGTGTCTTTCTTAATTGAAGAAAAAGTCTATGGGGCTAAGCTATCGAGATAGTCAATCAGGGCATTTATACATCTATTCAAGCCTGCATCTGATTTTTCCGTACCATATATGACCGATGCCCCCAGCATGCCTGAAAAGATCATCTCGGTAACCGATGCAGTATTAACATCTTTTCTTAATTCGCCGGACTTTTTTCCCTGGTCTAACAATCTTTTTATCATCGCCTTGAGTCGAACAAAACCTTCATTCAACTCTTTTGAAAAATGAGATTTCTGGTCGTCCATTTCGACGGAAAGACTGACAAAAATACAACCGCCGGGGAAGTTCTCTCTGTCTTTCAGATAAAGATCACGATAATTTAACAGAAGTTTTTTTACCTTGGCTACGGGTTTGGCAATCCGATCCAGGCCATAAAGATTTCTTTGACGCCATATTTTTCGCGCTTCGCTTAAGACTGCCGAAAATATATCATCCTTGCTTTTGAAGTGATTATATAATCCGCCCTTAGACGTTTTTGCTTCCCGCATGATATCATGTGTCGACGTGTTTAAAAAACCTTTCAGTGAAAAAAGCTTCAATGATTCATGTATTATTTTTTCTTTGAGGGTTGCTGAATTTTCCGTCATTATCTTATCACTTTATGATGAGGGAGACCGGTCGGTCTGATTTCTCTAACAACATCTATTTGTGATGTCAAGAGATTTTATGCTTAAATTTTAGATCAAGCCAACAACCGTAATTACTTCATTGAAGCAAACCCGTAAAATATCTAAGTCACTTGTTTCATTTTAAGTATTAGCTTTATCAGAATCTGAACGTATCCTTGTGTAACTGAGTGCGACCATTTGATGTAGATTTCAGAAAAAGGACACACAAAAGGACGCACAAAAGGACACGAGGACACGCACATTTTTAATTCTTAATGGCATCAGAAGGAAGTTGTCTAATTGGAGTGAACCCCACCGATTGCACAAAATATGATAGAGTATTAGACAGGATCAGTTCCCCATAGTGGGAGAAAGGATCATGTCATGAAGTATAGAAGGTTCACTCAGGATTTCAAAAGATCAATAGTAGAGCAACTGCTCA
>DATKLL010000162.1:0-15352 GCA_035542475.1 Syntrophales bacterium | reverse complement strand
TGTCGGTCTGGAAGCGAAGAAAATGCTGGGACGAACCCCTGGGAATATAGTGGCTATCAGACCCATGAGGGAGGGTGTGATTGCCGATTTCGACATCACAGAAGCCATGTTGAAGCATTTCATCCACCGTGTTCACAATCGCAGGGCTTTAGTACGTCCGAGAATAATTGTGTCGATCCCCTCCGGCATAACACAGGTGGAAAGGCGGGCCGTCAGGGAAACTGTGGAATCGGCAGGCGCCAGGGAAATGTACTTTATCGAAGAGCCAATGGCAGCTGCCATCGGAGCCGGCTTGCCCATCATGGAACCGACCAGCTCCATGGTAGTGGATATTGGTGGAGGGACTACTGAGGTCGCCGTGATATCCCTGGCAGGCATCGTCTATTCGAAATCTGTCAGGGTCGCGGGTGACAGAATGGATGAGGAAATTGTCCAGTATATGAAGAGAAAATTCAATCTCCTCATAGGTGAGCGTTCGGCAGAAATTATAAAAATGACCATTGGATGTGCCTATCCGGATGGAGAATTGCGGAAACTGGACGTAAAAGGAAGGAACCTCATATCCGGCATTCCGAAGATAGTTGAGATCAATTCCGAAGAGGTGCGGGAAGCCATAATGGAGCCGGTGAGTATTATTATCGATGCAATTAAAGACGCCCTGGATAATTCCCCCCCGGAATTAGCCGGAGATATTGTTGACAGAGGAATTGTCTTAACCGGTGGTGGAGCTCTTTTGACAAATCTCGACATTCTTATAAAGGAGGAAACAGGACTGCCCATTACCGTTGCTGATGATGCCCTCTCAGTGGTAGCGAGAGGCGCCGGTATGGCCCTTGATCATTTGGATGTATTGAAAGAGGTTACATTTCAGGTATAGCTTTAACTTACTTTCAGAATATATTCTGTTTAAAAATATGATCAAAGGCGGATTAGCATTTATATCCGTGGGAGCGGTCTTGCAAATTTCCTGAAGAACTAGGTATCTTGCATGAAGGATAGACTATTGGGATGATCTCCCGACCGGCATCTCCGTTTACATCCTTTCAGGATAAAGATGTTATTCCCTAAAAAATATCAATCAATTATAATAGCATGTCTCCTGATCATCATCTCTCTTATCTTATTATCCTACAGTGTTAGAAAACCATCCACAGTTGGTTTTTTTAGAGGCCTCGTGCTGGAGACTGCAGCTCCGTTAGCAAATATAATAACGGTTTCCTTCGAGGGTCTTAATAGTGCATGGAATCGGTATATATTTCTCGTGGGACTGGAAGGGGAAAATGAGCGCCTGAAGAAGGGGAACGCATTGTTGATACAGGAAACAATTCAGTACCGGGAAGCGTATCTTGAAGGATTACGCTTGCAAAAGCTCCTCGCACTCAAAGAAAAAGTCAACTATCCTATGATTGCTGCCAGGGTCATAGCCAGGGACCAAACATCGATAATCAAGACAATATTAATTAATAAAGGGACTTCTCATGGCCTGAGAGTCGACCTGCCGGTTTTAGCCGACCAGGGGGTGGTGGGAAGGATCGTTGAAGCATCCTCGCATGTGTCAAAAATTTTACTTCTCATTGATGAAAGCAGTAACATAGATGCGCTTGTCCAGGAGAACAGAATCCAGGGAATTCTGCAAGGTGCCGGTCCGCATAGCTGCTCTTTGAAATACATTTCGAAGACAGAAACTGTCAATGTTGGCAATATTGTCATTTCTTCAGGACTTTCCGGTCTCTTCCCTAAAGGTTTACTTATTGGTTCCGTGAAGAGCGTGGACAAAACCGACAACGGATTATTCCAGAAGATTGATGTTGCACCGTTCGTTGATTTTTCCAGGCTTGAGGAAGTCATGGTGATTGTATTAAATAAGGATGATGAAGGGTGATCAATTATATTTTAATTCCTTTTTTATCATTAATTCTGATCGTTTTTCAAACGATGGTCTCGGATATTGTGCTTTTTGGTAAAATAGGAGTGGAACTATCCCTTATATTGGTAATATACTTAGGGTTTAGGCTGGATATAATAAGAGGTGGGGTCTTAAGCTTAATCATTGGCTTTCTACGCGACTGCATTACCTTTTCAATTTCCGGACTTTCTACCCTGCTTTATGTAATTATTTTTTTAATTTCCCTGCTTGCTTCTTACAGGATTTCTCCGGAAAAGTCAGTTTTCATAATGATTTTTACCTTGATATGTGCGTTGTTTGAGGGCATGATAATTGCTTTATTTTACCCTTTGTTATATGGGCAAGGCGTATCACCCCATACTTTGCTTTATTATATACCACAGGCATTGATTGTCAGTGGTCTAAGCCCCGTATTATTCAGGGCTTTTAATCGAGTAGAGGTAGTATTGAATGGCAGAGATGCATGGCCAGTTAAACGGGCCTGAACCTGGTCATTTCAGGAAAAGATTCAAAATAATATTTGTCGTCATGTCTATTATGTTGTCTCTTCTCATTATGAGGATGTGGCATCTTCAGGTCATCAGGGGGGACGAATTAAGACAGAGATCAGAAAATAATAGCGTACGCCTGAGAAAAATTAAACCATTGAGGGGGTTGGTTCTGGACACTAACGGACAAGTCCTCGTGGATAACCAGCCATCCTTTGATATTATGTTTGTGCCAAATCGTGCGAAAAACATCAATGATGTGGGATACAGATTAAAGAATCTATTAGCTGCCAGAGACTTGGAACTTTCAACAGACATACCCCCGCTAGGAAAGAGAAGGTGGTTCCCACCGGTAAAACTTGAAAAAAATATCAGCATGGAAAAACTGGCGATCGTAGAAGCACACGCATCTGATTTGCCCGGCGTCACTGTCGAGGTGGTACCCACGAGAAAATATGTGGGCGGGGAGATGACAGCCCACATCATAGGTTATACGGGTGAGATTAGTCCGGATGAATTAAAAAGAGATACTGACAACGGCTTGAGCGTCGGTGATATTGTAGGCAAAGACGGCTTGGAGAAATATTTGGATCCATACCTCAAGGGTAAAAGCGGCGCTGAACAAGTCGAGGTCAATGTTCTCGGCAAAGAAGTTAAGGTCATCGGCAAAATCGAACCAGTTTCCGGATATAATGTGGTTCTCACCATCGATTCATTTCTACAGAAGACCGCCTGGGATGCTCTAAAAGATAAAGCCGGTTCCGCCGTTGTCATTGATCCTCGTGACGGCTCCGTCCTTGCACTCGTCAGTTCGCCGTCCTTTGATCCGAACCTCTTCAACGGGGGCATTTCTTTTGAAGATTGGGATAATTTGTCGAATAATCCATCCCATCCAATGGGAAACAGGGCTATATCCGGCCAATACCCTCCTGGTTCGACATATAAGCTAATTGTAGCAGCAGCAGCCCTTGAAGAGGGGTTAATTACTCCAGAAACGTCTTTCAACTGTAATGGGGCTTTTGAACTCGGTAACAGAACCTACAAATGCTGGCAAAAACATGGTCATGGCCGCGTCAATCTTCATCGTGCTATTGTTGAATCCTGCGATGTATATTTCTACAATGTCGGCAAATTAGTCGGCGTTGATAAGCTGGCCGAGTATGCCCGCGGATTCGGGTTGGGACAACTGACAGGGATTGATCTTCCCCGGGAAAAGAGCGGCCTTATACCGACTAAAGAGTGGAAACAGGCTAGATTCGGAGAGGCCTGGCAGATGGGTGAGACTATCTCGATTTCCATCGGACAGGGTTTCGATCTTGTCACCCCGATACAGCTCGTAAACGCCTACTCCGCTTTGGCCAATGGAGGGACTCTTTACAAGCCCCGAATTGTCAAGCGGATCGAGCTGGCTGACGGCCGGGTTTTAAAGGCATTTGAACCAGAACAGAAAGGCCGGATTCCTATCAGTAAGGAGAACATAGATATTCTAACTTACGCCTTCTGGGGTGTTGTTAATGAAAGGGGCGGAACCGGATACGCTTTGAAAAGAAAAGAGGAGGATGTCTGCGGGAAAACAGGCACAGCCCAGGTTGTAGGCATGCCGGATAGCGACAAAGCCCGCAAGAGAAGTCTTTCTGCGAAATTCAGGGATCACGCCCTGTTTGTATGTTTTGCACCGTACAAAAACCCGGAAATAGCAATTGCAGTTATCGCTGAAAATGCCGGTCATGGAGGATCTGCCGCCGCTCCTATAGCAAGAAAGATTATAGATGCCTACTTCGAACGCAAAAATTTGGAACATAAAAAAAGTCAGCCGGTTGTAGCAGTCAACCAAAAATTGCAGACAGGTGTTTACAGATGAAATTTGATCGCCGGTTATTTTTCAATTTTGACTGGACCCTCCTCATTCTCGTACTGACTATCAGTTTCATCGGTCTGTTGAACATTTACAGTACAGGTTATAGCCTGGATAATTACAGGCAGGAAACCCTATATATTAAACAGGCTCAATGGATAATTATCGGCCTCATATTGATGGGGATTGTTATTTGCATTGATTATCGTTTCATCTCACAATTCGCATATGTATTTTATGCAATCTCCATAATGATGCTGTTAGTGGTTTCACTATATGGATATACAACGCATGGGTCTCAACGCTGGATTGTCATAGGAGGATTTTTCTTCCAGCCGTCAGAGCTGGTAAAATTGACAATCATAATAGCACTGGCAAAATATTTTGATGACCATATGATAGAAAGGAGCTATAAGTTAAGGGAGCTGTTTGTACCTTTTCTTATCGTTCTGATCCCTGTATTGTTGATCTTGAAACAGCCCGATCTTGGCACCGCCTTAATGCTTCTTTTAATTGTTTTATCCCTAATATTTTTTATTGGTATAAAATGGAAATCGCTGTTAGCGGCTATTACTTGCGGCGGTTTGCTGGTTCCTATTTCCTGGTTTCTTTTAAAAGATTATCAAAAAGAGAGGATCATGACCTTTTTAGACCCGGAGAGTGATCCCCTCGGTTCGGGATATCATATAATTCAATCAATAATAGCTGTTGGTTCGGGAGGCATCTTTGGCAAGGGTTATCTGAAGGGAACACAGACACAATTGAAATTTTTGCCGGTACAGCAAACAGATTTTGTGTTTTCTGTTTTTGCAGAGGAATGGGGATTTCTTGGCGGACTGATTCTGATGATTATGTTTGTCGTGCTGATATTGTGGTGTTTGAAAATTGCATTGCATTCGAGGGATCTTTTGGGGATGTTGATATCCTTTGGCGTGACAGTGCTAATCTTCTGGGAGGTATTTATAAATATTGGGATGGTATTGGGTATGCTTCCTGTTGTTGGCATTCCCCTTCCGTTTTTAAGTTACGGGGGATCTTCAATGGTCGTCCTGATGATAGCCACGGGATTGCTGCTGAATGTCAGCATGAGGAGGTTTATTCTTCACCCATAATTATATAAGGAGGGAAAGCGGGATTGTTGAAAAACCTACCTTATTATGGGGTTATTCAAAAACGCTTAGATGCAAGGCGCTCAAAAGCCGAAGCGCGAGGCGTATATGGAAATACGTTGAGCGTTTTGGTTTGCAGAGCAACGCAGCAGATAAGGGTTTTTCAACAACCTCAAACCTGCTATATATTAATATTAAGGATCAGCACACTGGGGGTTCTATAATGTCCGGCAAGAAAAAAGATGAAGAGGTTAAGGCCTTTCTTGGAAAGGGAGCGGAATTCACCGGGAAATTAATATTTAAAGGAACGGTCCGCATTGACGGTGACTTCAATGGCGAGATATTTGGCGAGGGGACCTTAGTGGTGGGTGAAGGCGCGCATGTTGAAGCGGACATAAACGTCGAAAGCATTATGGTCAGCGGAGATGTGCATGGACAAATTGAAGCTGGCGGAAGGATTGAAATTTATCCGCCGGGCAGGGTCCTGGGAAACATAAAAACACCGGTTTTCATTGTAAGAGAAGGAGCCATTTTCGAAGGAACTTCCAGGATGGACAATGGCAAAGAAGAAAAAAGTTAAAGTTTACAGTAAATCCAGACTGTTATTAAAATAACGTGGTATGAACGATCACGATAGAACCTCATTCATCCGAAAAGTACTTGACATTAATCGAGAGTTGTGATTAGAAGACCGCGGTTTTTAACTCTCATCTTTTTGGTTCTTGAGGTTGCCGTGTACAAAGTTCATATCACAGAATTTCGTGGACATATCTCGATAAACGACTCTCCAGAAATCTTTTGTGATCAAAAATACATTTTGGATAGGACGGAGCCGGGCGGATAAATAAAGTTCTTTCGCTCGGTTTTTTTTAAATTTCAAGGAACTTTTGTGTGAGGTATTATAGTGATCAACATTGATTACACAATATGGATCCAGATGGCTAATTTCCTGGCCTTGATTTTTATTTTAAACCTTCTCCTCTACAAGCCGATTTTAGGCATAATCGATAAAAGGAAAAAGCAAGTTCAGGATACCGAGGAAGAAATCAGGCGCCTTAATCAAATGGTTGAAGAAAGAATGGCGTCCTACGAAGAAAAGCTGCGGCTGGCAAAGATGGAGGCTTTGGAGAAAAAACTTGAAATCATTAAGGAAGGGGCTGAACAGGCAAAAGGATTCATCGAAGCGGCAAAAGGTCAAATTCCCGGTATGATGGAAAAGTTTCACGAAGAGATAGGTAAAGAAATCAGCGAGGCCCGGCGAATGCTGACCGATCAATCCCGGGGAATATCTATCGAGATTACTGAGAAATTGTTGGGAAGGAGTCTCGCATGATGAAATGTTTATCCAAGATAATGTCCAAGCGAGTTCATTTGCATTATTTTCTTTTTTCCATCCTGACGATTATTTTGACCTGTGCGGTTGCTTACGCTTCAGAAGCCGGAGGGGAAGAGTCTCATACAAAAACATTGATTGATTTTGGCTGGAGGATGCTTAATTTTGTCATCCTGGTTTGGTTCCTTTACTGGGTTTCTGCAAAAGGGATCAAAAAGTTCTTCTTCGAAAGGCGTCAAAATATAAAAGCAAATATCGAAGAGAAAACAGCCGAAAAAGAAGCGACAGAAAAGAAATTCAAGGAATACTCCGCAAAGCTGGACAAGGCCACTGAGGAAATAAATAACATCTTCGAAATTATAAAGGCTCAGGGCGTGGCAGAGAAGGAAAAGATTATTCAAGATGCTAAAATAGCAGCTGAGAAGATGAAAGAGGATGCGCAGGCGCGCATGGAACAGGAACTCAAGGCTGCAAGAAATCAATTAAGGGCAGAAGCTGCTCAGCTATCCGTGGAAATGGCGGAAGAGCTTCTAAAGAAGAATATCACTCCGGAACATCACGATTTTATGGTGAAAGACTATTTAGATAAGGTGGTGAAAAAACATTGATCAGCAGCAATATCGCAAAGCGTTATGCCCGGGCATTTTTTGAGATAGCCAGGGAAGATGGACTCTATGAGAAATATTACCATGAATTGACTTTGTTTTCTTCGATTGTCAAGGAGAGCAAAGACCTCAAGGAGTTATTGCTAAATCCTGTTTTTGATCAGGACGAAAAAAGGATTGTTGTAGATTCTCTTTTAAAAAAGATTGATATATCAAATGTGACAGCAAATTTTTTGAGACTGCTTGTTGATAAAAGAAGGATTGGCATTCTGCCTGAAATAGAAGCTTGTTACCGGAAATTAATGGATGATGCCCTCAGAAAAATCAGGGTTGATGTCAAGACGGCTTTTCCGCTCACTGCTGAATTATCGGAGAAGCTTCAGAAACGCATGGAGGAAATAACCGGCAGAAAGGTAGAAATGGCAGTTTCAGAAGATGCCTCATTGTTGGGTGGTATTGTCGTCGGTGTAGGGGATACACTATACGACGGAAGCATAAAAACTCAACTGCACAATATTAGGAATCTCTTAGGGGAGGAAATATAGAGCATGGAGAAAATCAGGGCAGAAGAAATAAGCGAAATCATCTCCAAACAGATTAGAGACTACGAGAAAAAACTGGACGTAAGTGAAGTCGGGACAGTCCTGTCGGTGGGAGACGGTATTGCCAGGGTTTACGGTGTTGAAAACGCAATGGCCATGGAGTTGCTGGAGTTTCCGGGCGGGATACTGGGTATGGTCCTCAATTTGGAAACCGACAATGTGGGTGTTGCTGTTTTAGGTGAGGTTACCCATATCAAGGAAGGAGATATTGTAAAAAGAACCGGAAGGATCGCGCAGGTCCCCGTGGGAGAGGCGGTGCTTGGTCGAGTTATTGATGGAACCGGTGCACCGATTGACGGCAAAGGTCCCATCGAGACGACTGAGTTCAGAAGAATTGAGATGATCGCCCCGGGCGTTGTCAAGCGCCAACCGGTTAACACCCCCATGTACACCGGCATCAAGGCTATCGACGCCATGACGCCGATTGGAAGAGGTCAGAGAGAACTTATAATCGGCGACCGGCAGATCGGGAAAACCGCGATTTGCGTGGACGCCATTATCAGACAGAAGGATACGGGTATTAAGTGTATCTACGTTGCCATCGGCCAGAAGAAATCAACGGTGGCCCAGGTGGTGGAAAACCTGCGAAGGAATGGCGCAATGTCTTATACCTGCGTCATCGCAGCATGTGCGAGTGACCCGGCTACCCTTCAGTATATTGCCGCGTACTCCGGATGCAGTATAGGTGAATACTTCCGGGACAGGAAACAGGATGCCCTGATCATATACGATGATCTTTCCAAACAGGCGGTTGCTTACCGTCAGATTTCTCTGCTTCTCAGAAGGCCCCCGGGACGGGAGGCTTTTCCGGGAGATATTTTTTACAACCATTCGCGTTTGCTGGAGCGCGCAGCCCGCGTGAGCGATGACCTCGGAGGCGGGTCCCTTACAGCCCTTCCCATCATTGAGACCCAGGCGGGAGACGTTTCCGCGTATATTCCTACAAATGTTATTTCCATTACAGACGGTCAGGTCTACCTCGAACCGGCCCTGTTCTTCTCGGGCATCAGACCGGCAATCAACGTTGGTTTGTCGGTTTCGCGAGTCGGTGGCGCCGCCCAGGTCAAGGCCATGAAGCAGGTGGCGGGGAGACTGAAGCTTGAGCTTGCCCAGTACCGTGAACTTGCAGCTTTTGCCCAGTTTGGGAGTGACCTGGATAAGGCAACCCAGGCTCAGCTGGAGCGAGGTGTCCGTCTGGTAGAGATTTTGAAGCAGCCCCAGTTTGAGCCAAGGTCTCTGTCACAGCAGGTTGCCATCCTGTTTGCCGGTACAAGAGGTTTCCTTGACAAGTATCCGGTCGAAAAGCTGAAGGAGTATGAACCCCAGCTTCTCAGTTTTCTTGCCAGCAAATATCCCGAGATCAATCGGGAGATTGATGAGAAAAGGGAGATCAGCCCGGACCTGGAAAAGAAGATGAATTCAGCGTTGACAGAATTTGATTCTGTGTTCGTGACCGGGTAAGGAATTGAGGACTTTTAGATAAATAGACCACATACTTAAAGAAGGACATATTAATGGCCGCGTTAAAGGACATTAGAAGAAAGATTGTCGGGGTAAGGAAAACAAAGCAGATCACCAGAGCCATGAACATGGTGGCTGCGTCGAAATTGAAGGCTGCCCAGTTGAGGATGGAGAATTTTCGTCCCTACGCGATTAAATTCATGGATGTACTCGGTAGTCTTGCACTGCGCGTGGATGCAGAGACACACCCCCTCTTGGCTGTGAGAGAACCTAAAAAAATCAGAGTAATCTGTATGACTTCTGATAGGGGTCTTTGCGGAGGTTTCAATACCAATTTGATAAAGACAGCGGAGAAATTCATCCGCGACAAAACCAAAGAAGGTAAGGAAGTAGAGTTAATTGCCGTAGGTAGAAAAGGGAGAGACTATTTCAGGAAAAAACAAAAACTCGTTAATCAGTGGTCAGATGTTTTTGGAAAATTCGATATAACCCTTGCCGTAAAAATTTCCGATGAAATCATACCTGCTTTCATACGGGAAGAGTACGATGAGTTGTATGTCATATACAACGAATTCAGAAACATTGCGGTACAGAGGCCCTCAGTTGTGAGGCTATTTCCATTGCCTTCGATTGGAAAGGACGAAGATGTTGATCCCAACAAGAGAATCGACTACATCTATGAGCCTTCTGACGAAATTTTGCTTGGAAAGCTCCTTCCCATGTATGTTCATGTCCTGATTTTCAGGGCGCTGCTGGAAACATCCGCCGGAGAAAACGGCGCGCGCATGGTTGCAATGGACAATGCCACAAAGAATTGTGAGGAAATGATACAGAACCTTACATTAAAAATGAATAAAGCAAGACAGTCTGCCATAACGGCCGAGCTGATGGATATTGTCGGCGGCACGGAGGCCTTGGCAAAGAGTTAAAAAAGATAAGCACTATAAATTAAGGAGACAGGTATGAATATAGGAACGGTTGTGCAGGTAATAGGACCGGTAGTCGACGTGGCGTTTGATGAAGGAAAACTTCCGGAGATTTTGAACGCTATCACTATCACCAACCCCACGATTGATGACACGGAAGATAATCTGATTGTCGAGGTTGCCCAGCATTTAGGTGACAATGTCGTCAGATGCATTGCCATGGACATCACGGATGGTCTTGTCAGGGGTATGAAGGCGAAGGATCAAGGCACACCTATAAAAGCCCCCGTTGGTCCGGAATGTCTTGGCAGGATACTGAATGTTGTCGGGAAGCCTGTGGATGGTTTGGGACCGGTTGTGGCAAAAAATTACTCACCGATTCACCGGGATGCCCCGGCATTTATTGAGCAGGACACATCCGTTCACGTTCTAGAAACAGGTGTCAAGGTTATCGATCTTCTAGTTCCCTTCCCCAGAGGCGGTAAGATGGGGATGTTCGGAGGGGCAGGCGTCGGCAAAACCGTCGTCATGATGGAGATGATCAATAACATCGCCATGCATCACGGCGGTATCTCCGTGTTCGCCGGTGTTGGCGAAAGAACACGCGAAGGCAACGACCTTTATCTGGAAATGAAGCAATCGGGCGTTATCAAGCAGGCCGCCTTAATCTATGGCCAGATGACAGAGCCTCCGGGAGCAAGAGCAAGAGTCGCCCTCACGGCACTGACGGCAGCGGAATTCTTCAGGGATGTGGAAGGGCAGGATGTGCTCCTCTTCGTCGACAATATATTCCGGTTCACCCAGGCCGGTTCGGAAGTTTCGGCTCTTCTTGGAAGAATGCCTTCCGCGGTCGGTTATCAGCCGACACTGGCTACAGACCTGGGAGCGCTTCAGGAGCGCATTACTTCCACGACTAAGGGATCAATTACAGCCGTCCAGTGCGTGTACGTGCCAGCGGATGACCTTACAGACCCGGCACCGGCGACGACCTTTGCGCATCTTGACGGTACGGTCGTTCTTTCGAGACCTCTTACAGAGCTTGGAATTTATCCCGCTGTGGATCCTCTCGATTCAACATCCCGAATTCTCGATCCGATTGTCCTCGGTGTAGAGCACTATCAGACGGCCAGACAGGTACAGGTAACCTTGCAGAAATATAAGGACCTCCAGGATATTATCGCCATCCTCGGTATGGATGAACTTTCCGAAGAAGATAAATTGACGGTTAGCAGGGCGAGGAAGATACAGAGATTCCTTTCCCAGCCGTTCTTTGTGGCCGCTCAGTTTACCGGTAGAGAGGGACAGTTCGTCACCGTCGCCGAAACGGTAAGAGGATTCAAGGAAATCCTGGATGGCAAACACGATGACCTGCCCGAGCAGGCATTCTACATGCAGGGCGGCATCGATATGGTCGTAGAGGCAGCAAAGAAGCTGCAAGAGTAATTAGGCCGGAGGATTCTACATGGCTGATGAATTGATGTTGGAAATTGTTACCCCGGAAAAAATGGCTTTCAGCGGTAAAGTAGAGGAAGTAACGATCCCCGGTACCGAAGGTGAGTTCGGGGTGTTGCGTGGGCATGCTGCACTTTTGAGCTCTGTCGATGTCGGCGAGTTGAATTATACCAAGGATGGTAAGAAGACGCACTACGCATTGAATACAGGCTATGCCGAAGTTACGACAGACAAGGTGACGATCCTGGCGGAAACTGCGGAGAGAGCGGATACGATCGATAAGGAACGGGCGAAGATAGCAAAAGATAACGCGGAAGCGAAACTTGCCAAAATGTCCAAAGACGATCTGGAATTTGAACTCATAAGGGCAGCCCTTACCAGGGCAATCACAAGACTCAACGTAGCGGAGAAAGCCTAAAGTCGAGAATAACAATTACAAACAACAAAGCCGGGAGTTGTGATTTAACTTCCGGCTTTTTTTATAATAACCTGGAATGTTATAAGTGACCTATAGAATATTTTATGATGTGTTTTTCGAAAGGAAAAATTTGGGTCAAAAGCAAACGAATTTTAATTGGTAGGTGTGCTGATCTGACTTAGCAGATACTGTTACGATGAGTCATACTCCAATCATCGACTTCACCTACTAATCGTCACTCTGAGTCTGTACTTAGTATCGAAGATTACCAATAGAAAGATTGCGTGACCAATTCTTTGTTGTTAGGACTAATGCCTCCTTATCTCTGCCATAGATATATATGTTCGTTGAAATCGCCGTTGCTCCACCGAATCCGGTTAGTTATTGAGTTCCCGTCTTCGCTGATTATGAAAGTCTGCTCCACTTGCTTAGTTTGGAAGGGCTGATAGCCGGTTACTGGGTATGAAGACTCACGGCCCTGAATCTCGTAACGGTTTCCCTGAACATATTGCCCAGTGAACGAGGGAATCTGTCCTTGCGTTAAAATCTTACCCCTGATGTCGATTATACCTGTACCACCCTCATCCGATAGCGTGTACCTCCTTCCATCAATCTTAGTCAGCAAGTCTTCAAAGGCGTCTCGTTTCTTTTCAGGAACTACCGCCCGGCTCGAATCCTTTGCTGCGGCGAGCTTCTTCCTTGCCCCAATAGCATAGATCTTATCCTGAGCTTCACGGGCGTCCTTCCCCGCGGGATTGGTTTTCAAGTACAACTTCAATGCGCCCACGGCTTCATCATACTGACCCGCCAGTTCAAATGCGGCACTCAAATTGTAATAGGCGTCAGGCCACCAAGGGGCAATTAGTAGTGCCTGCTTGTATTCCGTAATTGCTAATTCATAACCTTCTTTATTGGTTGATCCCTTTAATAAGACCCCAGCCTCTACAAAATGTTGCCGCGCTTCCTCTGGTATTGCCGGTGCTCGCTTCATCGACTGCACGTATCCAATGATTTTCTCGCGCAAAGTATAATCGTTTGGATTGGTCTGCAGTTCAGAGATATACTGGTTCAGAGTCTCCTGTGGAGTCTGTGCCTGTACTGGAGGCATGAACAATAAAGTAAACACACATACTAACAAGCCTGTCATAATCATCTTTCTCATTGGTCTTCCTCTCATGTATTTATCCGATACTTCTTGCACTCAGCGATTCTCTCTTGCCGCCTTACCTTTGAAATAACCATCATTATATGACTCAATCCATTTCACCCGGCACGGTCCCTTTGCGTCAGGATGATTGAAAGATTGGTTTTTCTTGCCGTCCCCCCCGTCTGTCTTGCCATATGTAAAGGCCGCTTCCATCATTTTTTCCTGGTAGAACATGCCTGCCTTATAGCCGGCATCATATAACGCGACACACTTTTCCCTACCCTTCGGAGATGCTGATAGGCAGGATACCTGCCGGCTGGATTCGTAACACTCGCTGGCATCGCGATATCCTTTCTGGAAGGGTATAGTTTTCTTTTCCTTGGTTGTCGGCGGCTGGGCCCGCGGCAGCTTGTTAGTCAGGTCCTTTGGATCTAAATCGGCCGATTCTTTGATTCCCGACTTATCACCGCTAACGCCTTTCAAGCCAAACTCATCCGGAGTCCCAATCCCTTTCAGCCCCAGTTCGCCATCTGTGACTCCCTTCATGCTGTTTATAGCGTCACGTTTATTTCTTTCAAACTCCTCTTGCCTTTGCTTTGCTTCAGCTTCTTCTCTTTTCTCTTGTTCTTCAATCTCCTGCTGCCTCTGTCGTTCTGCCTCAATGCGCCGACGTTTCGCCTCTTCCTGTCGTCTGCGCTCAGCTTCGTAATCATACGATGATCCTGCTGACGGCGCTGACGGCTCCTGCCAGCCACACGCCCTCTTGCAATCTTCATCGCCGCATGGAGCACGCAGAAATTTGCCACAATAACACTGGCAACCTACAACATCAGCAAAGGACACTAACGGCGCTGATATAAGCAATATAAGAAAGCACATTATTATCATCTCAAATATGCAACTCTTTCGCATAAGATGTGCCTCTATACACAAGAAAACCCCGCTCTCTTGTTGAGTTAAAGGGGTTTAAGTCATCAGTTCATGAAGCCCTCGGGCAGAATTTAATGGTTCGTAATTATAATCGCGCCCTAGTTACATGTATACTTTCGCCTATCACGATTCCCATTTGAAAGCTACAATGAAAATCAAACATGGCAGTTTGTGGACTACAGGAAGGCTTCAATAAAAAGCTGCATGAAGATTTTTCAAGAGAGCCAAATCGCCTGAATCTCTGTCTCCACCTATTTATTAATAACATCAATATCACTGAGAATCGGTGAATACAGTTTGTAATGGAGGAGGAATGACTATTGTTAACCGTCTGCTTCATGGTTCGAGTCCGCACTGGCTCCCCAGTAAGGACGAAAATGGGCAATGGAAAGAAATACTTTTTTTGTGGTGAAATTGAGTATCCTTTCCACTTACATATGTTTGCATTTGCAATTGACAAGAGCCTCAAGAACACGCTGAAAGAATTAGCGACGCAGTGCACGAGCGGGGTTTGCTTAGCCGCCTTTGCAGTGTTACCTGGTCGTTATCAGTAATTCCTCATAATAATACATCCTTTGTCATTGCTGGTAAATGGGATACCGCGATATGACACGATGAGTCCCCCCCCGTGTCCTTGTGAAATGCTATAGGATCAATTAGTAAAGGAGCAGAGGGGTCAGTAACTTTAGTCGATATCGCATCGAATATAAGACCTGCGGCGTCGGTGGGAATAGCAGGAAGTTGAGCTAATTGTGTTGAGGCAGATAGAATGCCCTTTGCCCATGGTCGATTATTGACAATGAATTTAATAAGCTTCCTTAAGTCACGTTGTATAGCCTTGGCATTGGCATTAAGGCCTAAAAACCTGCGGAGATGAGAGGCTTCTAAGAGGTAGGCGTCTGCCAGAATTTCGTCCAAACGTTCTCGTAGTGATATACGCGGGGCTTTTGTTATGAAACTGAATCCTGGTACTTTAAGTGAATGTGAATAAAGTGCGAAGATCCCTCGGACAACTGACAAGCGCGACTTGCTTTCCGTGCTGAGGTGTTTACTCTTAATCAATTGATCTATTATGGCAATCACCTCATTGGGAGAAAGGACAACCTCACAATGATGTTGT
>DATKLL010000161.1:0-5595 GCA_035542475.1 Syntrophales bacterium | reverse complement strand
TTCATCTGTATTTTGGTAGGAATGCTGTTAGCCCCGGTAAAAAAGCAATCAAGGTAAACACTGGAAGTGGGCGGAAGGAAGCTCATGTAGTCCCGGCAGTTCAGTTTCGCCGCTATGCGACATTCAAGAGCCGGAATGATTTAACTGCTCATTGGGGTATTCAGTTTTTCGATTCCGCCGGGAATGCTATCGCCAATTACCCAAAGTATCACATAGAAAGGGGAGAGGCAAAAAACTCAACCCACCGGACAGGTGGGCAGTATAAATCAACTATTCGCGTATTCAAGAACCTTCGTAACTATCTGGTAGAGAATAACCTTTTAGGAGAAGGGGTTGCTCCATCCTATTTTTTGGAATGTGCGTTGTTCAATGTCCCGGACAATCTCTTCGTTGGTTCATTAACTAATACAATTCCGGCCATTCTCGGCCATCTTATTGAGGTGCCATGTGATAACTTTTTATGTCAGAATGGAGTCACTTCCTTGATTGGTACAAATTCAACTCAGTGGACAAAGGAAGAGTACACACAGTTTGTGTTAGCAGCGATTAGAGCTTGGAGTAACTGGAAGACATGATGCATTCATACTCAACAAACTCGCGAGAGCGGCGAATAATACCTTTTTTTCTTGCTGGGGCGGCAATCGGTTCTGCATTTTTGATATCGCGTTTGTTTAAAGTATATAATTTCACGCCGCCATGGTGGCTAAGTCTACCTGTGGATACGATGGCTCTTTATGGATTATTTTATTATTTCTTTGATAGGGTCATGTGGAAATGGAAATGGGTCCATCTGATTTTTATTACCAAGATTCCTGATTTATCTGGTGAGTGGCGCGGACGCGCTAGCCCCATTGAAACACCCGGAGTGTCAGCGGGTTTTGGTATTGAGGTAGAGATAACCTTAACGATTCGGCAGACATGGACGGAGTTACTCGTAGTCGCTCGCACAACGCAGTCGAAATCATATAGTATCTCTGGGTCCCTTGTTGTATCGGAAGAGAATGTCTTATCTTACGAATACGTAAACGAGCCAGGAGTTAATGCGGTCAGTACAATGCATACCCATCGCGGTACAACCCGTTTGATACTGGATGGCAAAAACGAGGTACTTAATGGAGAGTATTATTCTGGGAGAGATCGTCAGAATATTGGTGTTCTCAAGGTAACTCGAATCAATAAGAATCAAGCTGCTTAACGCCAAATACCACCAGAAAAAACACCCGCCGGTATTCGGTTTTTGCCACCCTCCATCACTTTCTCACATATCCGCTCTTTTTGATAATTTTCCCGTGGAATTCGACTTGTCCGGTTGCCCACGGGTTGCCCAAAAAGTGATAAAAGGTGACTAAGACAGTTAACCGCTGACGAGGGTTGAGAATCTGCAAAAACTCAAAATATCATTGTGTATCAAGCGTTTCCGTTGCAATATATGCATATGATAGTTACCTGGTATTTCTTCTCTACACGGGTTCAATTCCCGCCATCTCCACCACTATCGTATAAGACTCCTCTATCTTATTTTGGCTTGATATTAAACGCTAAATTAGAAGTTTGAAACTCCGCGATTCGTCAATTTTCCTTAGGCGAGTTGCCCACCGGTTGCCCAAAATCTTTTTTGCTCCCGTTTGTTTCCAATAAATTCACGGCCTCCTCTAATGCCGACGGAGATAAATGAGCATAGCGCATAGTTGTCTGAATGCTTGAATGGCCAAGCAGTTCCTGAATGGCCTTTAAAGACGCACCGGCCATAACCAGATGAGAAGCAAACGTATGCCGCAACACATGCCAACCGATTTCCCTCAAGCCGGCCTTCCTGCAAATTTTTATCAAGGCCCGGCGTGGCTTATTTTCTTCCAAGAGATATCCTTTCTCATCTGCGAAGACAAAACCGCTTTTCTTTTTTCTTTTTTCCAAAACAGAACGGATTTGGGAAGTCATAGGAATATGCCTTTCTTTGTTGCTCTTAGGAGAATCAATTACGTCCCGATAAACCGCCCTTCTGATCGTTATTCTGCCCGTTCCCCAATTTATATCAGACCATTCAAGTGCTCGTATTTCGCCGTAACGCAAGCCAGCCTTAAGTCCCATTAATAACATTTCATGCCATATACCCTCGGCATGGCTTAACAAAGTCTCACTCTCCTCAAGGGTGAGAAAATCGTATCTTTGCGGAGCAGCCTTTAACATTCTTATCTTCGGTATGTTTCCTAATCCATACCATTCATCAGCAGTTTTTAAACTCTTACTGAGTACGGTCAAGAAATTATTAATACTCTTATCGGTTAACCCGTTTTCTTTCTTTTGCGACTTGAACTGCTCAACTTGAAAGCTGGTTATTTGTCCGATTCCGGTTTTGCCGAAATGCGGGATTAGATGATTTTTCAGGATCATCTTCTTGCTTCGGATTTCTGAAAATTTGTTATTGCTCTTAACATAAACATTAAACCATTCCCAAGCGAATCTTTCGAAGCTTTGGCATGCCTTAGATTTTCTCTCTATATCGGCGATAGATTCTCCTCTGGCCAGTCTTTGTTTGAGCACTGATTCATATGTTTCGGCCCCGGCCTTGGAATTTTCGGGACTTCTTTTGCGGTATCGAATGTGTTCAAACCTGAAATCAACCCACCACGAATGTTTAAGTTTTCTTGTCGCCATTGTGTTTTAAGCCGATTGGTTCAACCCGGTTCTGCTGCAAATAGGACATGACATCATCTCTATTGAATCTTAAGCTACCGCCCACCTTGTGGAAGGCGATTTTGCGCCTTTCTATTAGGCGATACACTCCCGCTTTCGAAATCTTCAAGACACCAGCCAGTTCGTCCGGGGTTAATAATTGGGGCACTTGGTAAGAATCAATCGGCATTTTGTTCTTAAGGAGCGGGTATGTGGTCGGCAATCATGTATTACCGACGTGCACGTCCACTCTATCACAAAACTGATTAATGTCTAATGTGATCAGCTTCAGCCTAAAGAAGGCATTCGGCCCCAACAAGAAGGGAATATTTGCCGTTGGTGGCAACGTTTTCTGTTCTATGTTATCGGGAGATATGTTAAACAAAAACACTGAAGTTTAAGGTGGAAGTCAGAGTCCAATTTTGCTGGACGACCGAAGGGTGAAGACAATCTCGCAAACTCGCATGAGACAAAAAAGATGAAACGGAAAAGAAAGAAAAAGCAGGATGAAAATGTATCGTATGAAATCGAAGTCGAAGACTGGGAAGCTGATTATCATTTCGGATTAAATACCGTCCGCAAGGGAATGATTGGAGGTGTATATTGGGAATCTTCAAAGCTGATTCTGACGGGGAGAATTCTTTCGCCTATTCTAGAAAAAGCCAGCAAGGCCAGGATTGAAATAGCGAGTGACCCTCAAATGGACGACTATTGGAAAGAGAAACCTACAATCATATCTGCAAAAGCTATCGGCTGGATGGAAATCCCAAGAGGAGATGATACGTTTATTTTCTATTGTTCCATTCCATCCCAATCGTTTCGATACATTGCGCTGGCTGCCGAATCAGGAAAGATAAAATTCGTTTCAATGTTTGGAACCAAACTTAAGTGGCGACAAGGTACAATTATCACCATTAACCTTTCAAAACATCGAGTGCAAGAGTGAAGAAGGGTTAGGAATACCTTGTATCTGGACATACCTCGAACCTGGGATAGGTTGATTGAAAAACTGGTTGAGTTTTTCAAAAACAATCCCGGCAAAACCAGTGAAGGTTTATATAGTCATGTCGTGATAGCAATCTTAAGGATCATTGTAAGTAGGAACAATTAGGATGAAAGAGCAACTATTCTCTGATAAACAATCCTAGTTGTTGAGAAATATCTAGCATGTATTATCTTTGACCGATATGGTTGAAGATAATTCTGATAGTCAAACGGAGTCAACTCTTCGGAGTCTTTATCGTTAGCTGAATGAGCAGCAATTAAAAGAAGCAGAAGAAAATTTGGATAGATATTTGGAGCTCCTACTCCGGACTTCCGAACGCATAAGGTGGGATTCTGTTGCTCACACCCACTACCGCACGAAAAGGGCCCTCACCCAATGCAAGAACCTTCGCGAGGCCCCGTCACGCCGACCACCAAGAATATCATAGTAGGCACGCCGACGTTCTTCCTCCTCGCGATGGCCCGAGGTGATTTGTTCCGATGTCCACTTCTCAGCCCATCTAATTTTGCCGCGATATATCCAATAGTGCGATTGGCAAGCTTGCTGCCAATTACCCACCGAGGGATAAAGCGTCGGGCCGCTTTCTGTCTCTTCAAGAATCCAGTCAGTTGGACCCAGCGGTGTTCTGATTTTAGAACCACATCCACATGCGCAAAGATGCGCCGCAATATCAAATTCCTCTGAAACGTAAAGTATACCGGGCTCCAGTTCGTTAGGCATATAGTGGACGCGCTGCAGCTTAATTTTCATCGAGATGTGAGGCTCCGAATATCTTTAGATCACCTGGATCAAACAGGAGATGATAATAAGGAACCTCTTCAAAATAGAAGCCCCGAAGCTGTTTAAACCTTATGACAGCCAGGCAAGCATTGAGGGCGTTGAGTTCGCCTATTTGAATGTTGGTCCGATATAGATCATCCGGAGTTTCCTTTAATTCCGCCAATCCTTTTTCGCGTACCTCTTGGCCGCGCTCCGCAGAGTAATAGGTAGTGCGGACCATTCCCTTCAGCACCCCATCTTTACGATTGAGGCCCATGCCTACATCAATGAAAGGAATGCCCATAGAAAGGAGTAACTCAAAAATACCGGAGCGCGACGGACCTTTGTCGACGCATACGAACGCGAAGGTCACACCTTCGAAGTCGTCACGGCATGAGAGATCAATGAACTTCGGTTCAACGGATATCCCTGTCCGGAAGTTATCGTAGCGTGAATGGTAGACTTCCGCCTTCGACTTGCCGAATTCGGCCTCTTCGGTTCTCCCAGGTGAGCGAAAGGCATTGTGGACGTGAAAAGAATCATGATCAAAGGCGCGAATTTCCCGAACCGGCGTCTTCATGAGGAAATCCAGAACATATGCGCCTGTGCCTCCCAAGCCTATCACAGCGATCACATCATCCTTGAACTTCGCGGAAAGGTCGGTAATTTCCGCTCTGCTCGTCAGCGTGTCGTGGAATTTGAATACCGATTCTGATAATATCTCTTTCTGGGCGCGAAATGTGTAGGGAGTGACCTTATACAACTCCATCGCAGGCCCGGAAATAATGTTGACGTAACTTTCAATCTTTTCAAAGAAATCCGAGAATTTGCCGCTGATCCGGGGCTTATTCGAAAACGAGCGCTGCACGACGACATCCTTACAGGCCTCGCTTAACGCAAGCTGAGTAGCCCCACCCCCGAGGTTCGGAATTGGGATTCCATCTATATTGCGCGGGATAGATCCAGCGAAAAAAATTTGATGGTCCTCCTGTGTGACCCGTTCCTGATCAATAAATACCAGTTTCGTAACGATTGCGCCGGTCTGCAACTGTTTCTGATCATCCAGATACGGAATATCGCGTATGATCAGATAATTGCTATCAAAGCCAACGGCGTAGCCTTTTTCGACCAAACGCCTTATATCGTCATTATGACTG
>DATKLL010000160.1:0-12501 GCA_035542475.1 Syntrophales bacterium | reverse complement strand
GTTAATGTGAGGACCGTATAAGCAATTATTTGCAAAAAAAAGAGGCACTCCTGTAAACACCTGAACGGGGGTGCCTCTTTATATTTATGAATTTTTTAATTTTCAAACAAGTCAAAGGAGATATATATGAACAAAAAACTATACATCGGGAATTTGTCCAGTAACGTGACAGAAGATGACCTGAGGGCGAACTTTTCCGGAGCGGGTAAAGTGATATCGGTGAATATAATAAAAGACAGGCTGTCCGGACTATCCAAAGGATTTGGATTCGTTGAAATGAATTCCGAAGAAGAGGCAAAGGAAGCGATCCAAAAATTCCATGGCGGTCAGCTCGACGGAAACACAATTGTTGTCAGTGAGGCCAGACCCAAAAAGGATAGAGATAGGGGAAGGCCAAGATCACACCAACACGATCTGAGCGGCGGGTTAAGAAGTGGTCGCGGCAGAAGGTATTAAGACAATTTCAGCTCTAAAAAAAATTCTGTTTAATTTTAAATTGTTACAAATTAACTAAATCCCTCCCCCTGTATAAAAAATCGAAATTTTGTGATCTCCATCACAGCTTGCTTTTCCATTCTGAAGTAAATTACAGCCCAAAGAGCTAAAAATTTATTAGCGGGCTTATGGCCTATTGCAAAATTAAATATTAGTCATAAGAGAGGGGAGAAAAATGGAAACAATATTTTCGACACAAGTAACGGTATCACTGTCTCAAATACTTATGCTTGTATCCTTAACCACACTCGCCTTGGTTTTCGGCTACCCGAGAATAGCATTGTTCCTCAACTACTGCTTTTTTATCTACTGGAGCTACTTCTCGAACACGATCCTCTTTACGGAGAAGGGGGTATTAAAGCTAGATAGCGTCACTTTTCCGTACATAGGGTTCGGTTTAGCCGTTCTGCTGCTTGCTATGATGGGTCTGCTGGTACACAATCGGGAGTAAAAAACCGTTCTCGTATTCAGAAATTTATTCCTGTATTTTTCCAAATACGCTGAGAATTTGCTCAGCAGAATATATTGCCGTGTGTACCTGCTGACACCAGGTTAAAAATTGGTGCACATGATTTCAATCAGATAGTCAGCGGGTACTTCCGGCAAAGAGATTTCACCTCTGCCGCTATACCATCCAGTTCGGACATGTTTTTGATCTTAAGTTCAAATTCAGCAGGTTTCAACTCACAGTAAGGCCCGGCTATTTTAATAACACGGTCGATCCACTCAGCAATCTGATCCATCTCCTTTTCTTTCATACCGCGGGTTGTGATGGTGGGCGTACCCATTCTCAAACCTGACGGATTCATCGGCGATCCGGTTTCATTAGGAACAGAATTGCGATTGATAATGATGCCTGCCTGATCGAGGGCTTTGGCAGGATTACGACCCGAAAGACCCTTGCTTCTCATATCAATCAGTACGAGATGTTTATCGGTTCCGCCTGAAACAACGTCATATCCTTTTTCCACGAATCTTTGCGCCAATCTCTTCGCATTTTTTACTACCTGGAAAGCATATTCTTTAAACGCCGGAGTGCAGGCCTCTTTAAAACAGACTGCAAGGGCGGCGATTGTGTGTTCGAAGGGACCTCCTTGCAGGCCGGGGAAAACGCCAAAATCGATTTTGTCGGCCAATTCACCCCTGCATAAAATGACCGCGCCGCGCGGCCCGCGTATGGTCTTGTGTGTCGTAAAAGTAATGACATCCGCTTTCCCGACGGGCGACTTGTTGGCGCTGGCTGCGACAAGTCCGGCCTCATGGGCTATATCGGCAAGATAATAGGCGCCTACTTCCTTTGCTATAGCGTGGAGGGCGGCATAATCGATCTCCCGCGGATATGCCGTGCCCCCGGAGATAATCATCTTCGGACGGTACTCTTTGGCAAAGGCCCTGATCTTTTCATAATTGAAAAGTCTCGTGTCACGCTCTACTTTGTACTGCACAACCTTGAAAATTTTTGAAACGATGCTGATCTTCCTCCTGCCTCCCAGATAAATGGATTGTTCGACCTGACCTTCCAGCCCCTGCTCATCCTGCTCGGGGAATGACCAGCCGTGCGATAAGTGACCGCCATCCGGAAGATACATGCTCAGAATAGTGTCTCCCGGCTCCAGAAGCGCGTTGTAAACAGCCAGATTTGAATTAGCCCCTGCAAGAGGCTGCACATTCACGTGCCAGTCATCGGGAAGGGAAAATGCCTGTCTTGCCCTTTTCTGACAAAGTTCCTCAAGACTATCTGCAAACTGGTTCCCTTCATAATATCTTTTACGGGGATATCCCTCGGCATATTTATGTACGAACACCGACGCCAGAGCCTCCCTGACAGCCGGAGAAGAAAAATTTTCTGACGGGATCATTGACAGCTTGTATTGTTGTTTTTGTTCCTCCTGCTTGACCAGTTCATAAACTTCCGGGTCCTGCTTCTGCAAATACGGAAAATCCATGGATACATCCTCCTCAAATCTTTTCAATAAAGAGCGGCCAATATACATTATACGCGTAATTATCACAAGAGGAGGTTTGAGAGATTTGTTGCAACTGCGACAAGTCAATTTTTATGGCTGTTCCCCGCCTTATATGCTAATAGGACGCGATAAATGCCCTCAATATTTCTTACTGCTAAAGAGGATTGCCATTATTAATGGAAATAAAAATTAACTCAAAAACCGGTATCATCAACCACAGACTGGCCATGGTGGTACTTACCAGTATGGTTTTTTCCGGTGCGCTTCTGCTCTTCGGAATGGAGCCGCTTGTAGGCCGTCTACTGACGCCTTATTTTGGAGGCGCGGCCCATGTCTGGCTAACCTGCCTCATGTTCTATCAGGCTATGCTCCTGTTAGGGTATTTATATGCCCATCTCTTTGCAAAAAAAATAGGGGGCTGGCATTTACTCCTCCTTATCCTCCCACTAATCAATCTGCCGTTGAGTATCCACGGGGAGCCTGACCCGCACGCGCCGCTCCTTAACGTTCTTGCTATACTGCTTTTAAATGTGGCGCTTCCTTTTATTGTGCTTTCAACGACGGCTATTGTGGCACAACTATGGCTCTACCATTCCAGATTCGGGGAATACCACGACCCTTACCCCCTTTATGCGGCTTCCAACGCAGGGTCGCTTATCGCTCTCTTAGGGTACACATTCATAGCCGAACCTCTGGTGGGTTTGCGGATACAGAGCCTTTCCTGGATGGGGATGTATCTTTTTTACGGGATACTGGTTGTGGCGGCTTGGTTTCAGCTTCGTCCCGACAGAGGGCCAAACAGATCTACTCCGGAAAGTATCGACAGAATTGACCGGAACGCAATCAAACCTTTGACATATGTGCGTTGGTTACTATTAAGCAGTCTTCCTTCTGCGTTCCTCCTGGCTGTTACCAACTTTATTGCCCTGGAAGTCGGGTCTTTCCCGTTAACCTGGGTCGCTCCTCTTGCCCTCTATTTAGGCAGCTTTATTGTAACTTTCCGGAGCGGCGGCGTCCCCAAATATTTAAAAATTCTGTGGCCGGAAATTCTGCTTATCACATTTGCATTATACCTGTGGGGGCCTTCTTACTGGCTCGCCATCCTCGGACACTTGGCCGTATTTTTTGCAATCTGCCTCGTTGCCCACGGCACTCTCTACGAGAGACGCCCGCCCGCAGGTCTGCTTACAAACTTCTATCTCACCATTTCACTGGGAGGATGGATAGGCGGCGCAGTCATCAGCCTCATAGCGCCATTTGTATTCAGGGGACTGTTTGAATATCCCATATTGGTCGTATTATTCGGCGTTACATTCTGGTGGTGCTGTGACATGTCTCCTACAATTTACCGGTTCGGCGCCTCATCTCTTGCTGACAGCAGTCGAATTCTGGTTATAGTCATTACTGTCATGCTTATAGGAATGGAAGGCTGGGAGTCGATGAAAGAGCCGATAAAATTTTGTCACCGTAACTTTTATGGAACCTACCGAATTAAAGACGAGCCGCCTGCAGAAGGTCTCCCTGGCGGGCTAAGAAAGCTGCTGCACGGCAGGACCCTGCATGGGGCGCAACTGTTGGATCCAGATATGCGGCTGACGCCTGTTTCATATTTTTTCCCCGGTGGAGGGATCGCCGACGTCTACGAAACAACCGCCGCTCCTCGCAGAATTGCCGTGTTAGGGCTTGGTTCGGGTGCTGTAGCGGCATACGCGAAGCGTGATGACTATATTACGTATTATGAGATAGACCCTGACAATGAAAAGATTGCCCGCCGCTGGTTTACCTATCTTGATGACTGTAGAGGAGAAACGCGCATTGTCGTCGGCGACGGCCGCCTATCGATGCAAAAGGCAGACAAAGATGACACTGACTTTGACATAATTCATATGGATGCCTTTACCGGCGATGGTATACCGACCCACCTGCTGACAAGGGATGCAATGGAAATCTATCTCAACCGGCTGGAGGAAAATGGGGTGATACTTTTCCACGTCTCCAACCGCTATTATGAGCTGCGGCCGGTGATTAAATCCACCGCAGCAGGGCTGAACCTGTATGGAGCCATAAATGTGCCGGTAACAAGAGACAAATTGAAATACTATCAGAATGTCTCCTGGTGCGTCGTACTCTCCAGAAACCCCGCACGCCTTCAACCATTGGTAGACCGAGGTTGGGTAAGACTCGGAAAGGATGACGGCTTAAACGGCAGCGAACCCTGGACCGACGATTACATCAATATCCTGGCGCCGTTGTTAGAAAATCTCAGGTACAATTGGTCTGAATACAATAAACACATGGGAGGACCCAGCCCATCGTAATATTTCTCAAGAGAGAACATGTACAAACAAAGGAAACGTTAAGATGCAAGATATCGACAAGATAAAGGAAATGATAAGGAAGTTCTCAATCTTAAGGAATGAATTTGATAATCTGAGTGATCAAAAACACCAGATAAACATAAGGTTAAACGAGATAGAAACTGAAATTTCCGAAATCAGGAATTATTTATATCGGGACAGATCGCACGATTTCATTCAGGATGTTTCCGACACATTAGATAAAGTAATCAGAGAAGACGCAACAGACGAAAACAGAAATGCCTTAAAAGAACTAAAAGAAATAATTGAGCTGTGGCTGACTGACTATACTTACTTAACCAGATACGGGACTGATCATCTCAGCCCGCACCAACGAAAAAAATCTTCAGATAAAATCGAAAGTTAAAAGAATACAGCCTTCTTCAACTATATGATGTTCCTGACATGTTGAAAAGCGTTTCACATTGGAAAATAATAATATGGTATAATTACATTTAAAAAAACTCACATAAATGCTCTTTTGAGGGTCAATTAATGAAACTCAAGCCTTACGAACAGGGTGCCCTTAGTTCACTTTGCGGGATATACAGCATCGTCAATGCCATGCGAATCATCAGGGGCCTTAATAATGACGAATCAAAGGAAGTTTTCGCAGAGATTGTGTGCTACCTTGAGGATAGCAAGAACTTTGCCATTTCTTTAATAGAAGGAATTAGTGTAACGGTAATGGGGAGCATATTCAAGGATGTTATCAAGGATAGAATGGACCGCTCAATTCCGTTCCAGAAGCAGCCGGACATCAGGATCGGCCAATTCTGGACGGAGATGAAATGTTTTATTGACGAAGGCCGGACGCAGAGAGAAAAGAGGGTAATCCTGCTCAGTCTTGGTGGTGAACATGATCACTGGACCATCGCTCATAAGATAACCAAAAAACGGATCATACTCTTTGATTCAATCGGTTTGAGGCATCTCGACCGTCGCAATTGCACAACGCGTGAGGCACCTACCGGCAGGCGCCACCTCATACATCCCACACAATCCTATTTCTTGAAATAGTATCAAGAACTCAAATACTATTTCTTCAACGTCAATTAATAATGGTCAATTGAAAAAACTGCCCACTAAATTGCCACACCGGCCTGCTCATGGAACTTTATTTGCCAGGATTAAAAAAAAATTAAAATAATTGAATTTAAATGTTGCTTTTTTAAAAATCAAAATTTATATAGGAACTGTTTATTGCTTAAAGGATTGAAGTCGCCGCCTTTGGCGGATCAAGATTAACACTTAAAAAGGGAGGATGAAGGAATGAATAAAGATGATATCGTCAATGAGGTTGCAAAAAGTACTTGCAGCAAGGTAGAGGCTGGGAATGCCGTGAATGCCTTTCTTGAGGCGATTAAGAAATCGCTTAAAAAGGGAAACAAGGTAACCCTCGTAGGTTTTGGAACTTTCTCTGTCTCCAAACGATCCGCCAGAACAGGAAGGAATCCCCAGACCGGCAAACCGATCAAAATCGCGGCGAAAAAAGTCCCCAAATTTACTGCCGGTAAGGCATTAAAAGATGCAGTGAAGTAATTTAGTAATTATAAAATGAGTTTCTAATAAGCAGGCATACACTACAAGAGAGGGTTGGAGCGGTTCTCCACCCTTTCTTGTTTTGTAGATTACAGGAGCGTATTGACATGACCACGATTATGCCCGAAGGAGAATCTATCCGCAAAGCCGTCAAATGGATATCCGGCGAATTGCAGGACGATCCGAACAAACCCATTAAAAAGCTTATCAACAATGCCGTCTTACGTTTTGACCTTTCTCCAAAAGACGCCGAGTTCCTGACGGAGTTTTATAGCAAAGATAAAACAGATTCACCTCAGTAGTCTCAATGACAAGAGTCCGGCAGGATTTTTTTCATGCCGGCATAGAATACAGCTTTCGTTGTTACTGACACCTTAATATCTAAGAGATTAGATTATAGTGCGTATTTTACAGTATTGACATATCAGTAGAACTCAGTTTTTAGCCACATAATAAAAATCTTTTCTTAAAATCATCATTGCTAAATTATAAACAGCAGACCCGTGAATAAATGCTGAATGCCTCCGGTTTTTAACCTTTTATAAACATTTTCATATGGGAATGTTCCGGTTCAGCGGCGGCGATACATCCATCCGCTGAACCGGTTGTTAGCTGACCTTTTTTTCGCGGCCTGCCAGAAGCCCTCGAAGACGTTTATGCTACGATCAGGCGAGGTCGAAACGGTCTAGATTCATGACTTTGTTCCACACCGCTACAAAGTCGCGCAGGAACTTCTCCTGGGAGTCCTCACATCCGTAGACCTCCGCCAAGGCCCGGAGTTGGGAGTTCGAACCGAAGATCAGGTCGACACGGGTGCCGGTCCACTTGACTTCACCCGTTTTGCGATTGCGCCCTTCAAACATGTCAGCGTCTTTCGAGACTGCCTTCCACTCCGTGCTCATGTCGAGCAGATTCACGAAGAAGTCATTGGTGAGCGTCTCTGGCCGCTTCGTGAAGACGCCGTGCTGGGACCCTCCGAAGTTGGTCTTCAGGACGCGCATGCCGCCCACGAGCACCGTCATTTCGGGTGCGGTCAGGGTCAATAGTTGCGCCTTGTCAACCAGCAACTCCTCGGCTGATACGGCATAGCGGCTCTTCTGGTAGTTGCGGAAGCCGTCCGCAATCGGTTCGAGCACGGCAAAGGAGGCCGTATCGGTTTGCTCCTGCGAGGCGTCCATACGTCCCGGCGTGAAGGGGACTGTCAGTTTGTGACCAGCATTCTTCGCAGCCTGCTCAACACCCGCGCACCCGGCCAGAACGATCAGGTCAGCCATGGATACCTTCTTCTTGCTGCCGGACTGCGCGCGGTTAAACGCTCTCTGGATGCGCTCCAGAGTCTTTAAGACTTTCTCCAACTGGGCTGGCTGGTTGACTTCCCAATCCTTCTGTGGTGCCAGACGAATGCGGGCACCATTGGCACCGCCGCGCTTGTCGGAGCCACGGAAGGTAGAAGCCGACGCCCAGGCGGTCGAAACCAGCTCCGACACGGACAGGCCAGAAGCCAGAATCTTGCCCTTGAGGGAGGCGATGTCCTGTTTATTGATCAGTTTGTGATTGACGGCAGGAATAGGGTCTTGCCAGATGAGATCTTCGGACGGAACCTCGGGGCCGAGATAGCGTGCACGGGGGCCCATGTCGCGGTGCGTCAGCTTGAACCACGCCCTGGCAAACGCGTCCGCGAGCTGGTCTGGATTTTCGTAGAAGTGCCGTGAAATCTTTTCGTAGGCAGGGTCGAACCGCAGAGCGAGGTCCGTGGTCAACATGCCTGGCGCGTGACGCTTTGCTGGGTCGTGCGCGTCTGGCACGGTGCCGGCTCTTTTTTCATCCTTCGGCTTCCATTGTTGCGCACCGGCCGGGCTCTTTGTCAGTTCCCATTCGTTGTTGAACAGGATTCTGAAAAAGTTGTTGCTCCACTTTGTCGGCGTGTTGGTCCAGGTGAGTTCCAAGCCGCTGGTAATCGTGTCGCCGCCTTTGCCTGTGCCAAAGCTGCTCTTCCAGCCTAAACCCTGCTCCTCGATGCCGGCCGCTTCGGGCTCAGGCCCCACATGGGACGCAGGGCCGGCGCCGTGTGTCTTGCCGAAGGTGTGACCGCCCGCGATGAGCGCCACCGTCTCTTCGTCGTTCATCGCCATACGACCGAAGATCTCACGGATATCCTTGGCCGCAGCGATCGGATCCGGGTTGCCGTTCGGGCCTTCCGGGTTGACATAAATCAGACCCATCTGCACGGCAGCAAGCGGATTTTCGAGGTCCCGCTCTCCGGAATAGCGCTTGTCGCCGCCCAGCCAGGTCTTCTCGGCGCCCCAATAGACGTCCTGATCCGGTTCCCAGACATCCTCGCGACCGCCACCGAAACCGAAGGTCTTGAAACCCATAGATTCCAGGGCTACGTTGCCTGCGAGGACCATGAGGTCGGCCCAGGAAATCTTTTGGCCGTACTTCTGCTTGATCGGCCAGAGCAGTCGGCGCGCCTTGTCCAGGCTGACGTTGTCCGGCCAACTGTTGAGCGGCGCGAAGCGCTGCTGGCCCCTGCCGCCGCCGCCGCGGCCGTCACCGGTGCGGTAGGTGCCGGTGCTGTGCCACGCCATACGGATGAACAAAGGCCCGTAGTGTCCAAAGTCTGCCGGCCACCAGGCCTGCGAGTCGGTCATCAGCGCCGCGAGATCTTTCTTAACAGCCGCCAGGTCAAGGCTCTTGAACTCTTTAACGTAGTTGAAATTCTCGTCCATCGGATTGGACTTGGAGGAATGCTGGTGCAGGATATCGAGCCTCAACTGGTTCGGCCACCAGTCCCGGGTCGATGTGCC
Source organism: Syntrophales bacterium (assembly GCA_035542475.1). Lineage (GTDB taxonomy): Bacteria > Desulfobacterota > Syntrophia > Syntrophales > UBA2185 > DATKLL01. Next base: position 3,333 of record DATKLL010000160.1, on the reverse strand, counting down.
GCCGCTGGCAGTGTGAGCCCTGCCCGTTACCGGGTTCTTGCTTTCTTCATTCATAATATTTTCTCCTTTCATCTTGATTTATTTAAATTGTGGTTGTTTTTTAAACTTCAGTTGAGCTTGCTCCTTTTATCTGGAACCATTCCAGAATGATAAATAAAAAAATCCCTTTACACAGGCTTGCTGAACGGTTTGCGACTAGAAATTGACCACCCCCTGCCTTTAGTACATTCTCCACAGTATCCGTAATACTCCAGCCTGTTACTTGTGATCATAAAGCCCGTTCTTTTTGCCACATTTCTCTGATCTAAAGAAGCCGGGACTTCGTAATCAATAATCTTTCCGCAATGTTCGCAGATAAGATTGATGTGCTCTTCAATATTCCCCTCGCAGCGGTTTTCCTTGCCATCAAACTCAAGCGATTTGATAATTCCATACCGGCATAGCTCTTTTATGTTTTCGTAAACGGATGACAGGCTTAGACGGGTACCTTTCTTTTTCGCTTCCTTGTAGATGAAGCGTGCACCTGGATGAAGATGCCCTTTCTTGACCAATACGTCAATTATAAAGAGTCTTTGAGGCGTGATTCTTAATCCTCTTTCTTTCAGTTTTTGGATAATTGATTCTTTTGTCATCATATCTTATTCGGAATCATTCCAGATTACAAATATAATTGCACACCATTTAATTGGCTGTCAAGACATTTTTTAGTGACAGGTCATGGTCCCAGTAGAATCAAGATAATTTTTAAGTATAATGCGAACATTATTCCGGAGTCCAAAAGGGACCTGCCTTGCCCATTTTTTTTAACGATGAAAACAGTTCGGCTGCATATTCCTTCACTCTGGAAAGATAGTCTGGCTTTAGACGATTCCTGCACAGTGGCCCGCTGAAAGCCAGCGCCCAGTTTGATAACGGCATAATGGACTCGGCTGAAATGGGATCGTAAGACGTCCAATTTTTCACATGTTCTTCCGCCCGGAAGAGGTTCATGCGGCTTCAAGCCGCACCCCAGGTGATTTCCCCTTTCAAAATTTTGGCAAATGGCACATTCACGTGTCCTACGGTCGTCTGCGGATTAATGTCCAGTATCTTCTCGTCACGCATACGAATAAGGATGGGTTCGCCACAATCCAGGCAACGAGTGTCTATACGGACCTCAGTTCCAGGGAAAAGCCAGCGCACGGCCAGCACTTCGAGTCCTCACTGGCCGTACCACCTTTGCTTTCCTTTTATAGTCACAAGATGATGGTTCGGAACATTGGAAAAAGGCGCCCACGATTCCACGTAATCTGTGTCTTTAACAAACCAGCAGGCGATGGATGCCTCGGCTGCTTTCCGCTGTATCTGCCTGGCCTCCTCAGGCGGCAATCCGAGAGTTGACGCGAGTTCCGTATAATGCGGTGCCCGCCCAGTCTTCACAAAATGTTCTACAACAGCAGTGTAAGCTTTTTGCACCAATGTGGATTCTTGCATATCATTTCCCTCCTTTCCCGGTTTATTATCTGGGACAGCAATGTTAAACATAATTGTTAACAGAAATGATCGTTGAGCTGAATAAGGAGAAATATGATTTTTCAGTTCGAAATATCTGAGACGATACTTCAGTCAATAGATAAATCAATGGGATATTGAATGATGATTGTAATGTTCGGTATCTGTCAAAATTGCCTGGACACTTGATTTTAGGAAGAAAGCAATGCAGTAATGATTGAAGGCGTAAGAGTTCAATGGAAACGCCCTATTACGCAATTTTATTACGCTTCTAAACCCATCTAGATGGCTTAAAACCGATTAAGTCCCGACTAAAATTTACGACCAAATCTCACTATAAGATCAAGGATAAGTTTGGCAAGATGTCAAATTGAGTTCTGATAAAATTACTAAACATCTATTTTTTAAGACGTACATCATATTTGAAATTTTCAACTTTAATTATTTGCACGTTCTTCATTTCTGGGTGGGCGGGGTTGATTAGAATATTGCATTCAGGTGGGGCTTGAGCGGAAGGAACTCTTAGAATAAGGCTGATATTTGATTTTGCCCACTTTGATCCAATATCCTTGAGCGAATTTGATCCCGGATAATTATCCCATCCACGAGGAAGACCCGTCATCATTATTTCCTGTATTGTGGACCTATCTGGAATTTCGATAGTAGCCAAACTGGTATTCGGAGGGATTTTCGTGACATGTACGTAATATTCTAGACGAGCTAGTGCTATACTTTCAGATGTAAAAATAATTGGAATTCCGGGATGACTCCATCGGCTGCCGTATAATCGTGTCCCTGTTCCAGTAAGGTCACGCACGCGTTCTGTCTTTGCAATGCGGTATACAAACATCAGGAGATAACGCCATATTCGATTCGTCCGAGCTCAGTTAAAACCATTTCAATACCCATATTGGACTGCATCAAGCTAAATGGGGTTTTCCCACCTAAGGCGGTATTATTAGATCTTAACCACTCATTGCATATCTCAGTACCCTCAAAGACATCTTTGCACCTTGAAGCTAACATTGCGAGCTTTAAAACGCGTTCCGATTCCCTATGCTTCAAAAGACCTTTCAAATTTTTATTGTAGCGCCAAATCGTTTTTGGACTTACGAGAAGCCAGGATGCCATATCGCTATTAGTGGCAGAAAAAAATCTTCCCAAAAGTATAACTGACTTTTTGGGCAAACCTTTCTTCTCCAATTCAACCAAATCAAGGGGTGTTTTAACTTTGTTCTTGATATGAAGTATCTTTACGATATTATCGACCTCCATGATAACCTCCCAAGTCATTGGACATTTGTACTATATACTATAGACAAATGACCGAATAGTCAAGAACAATAAATTGAAGAATTGGACTAATTCTGGAGACAGCATTCTTAAGTATCTACTTAATCTAATTGTCATCAAAGCAAAACTTAATTTGAAAAAAGAGGCAAGGAATAATATATTTTTTGGTGGTCCCACCGGGACTTGAACCCGAGTTTCCGGCGTGAGAGGAAAGCTTCACCACCCCAATTATTTTTACTAAAATCCCGTCAATCTATTGTATCTGGTATAGCAGTTAAGCGATATAAGATATTGATTATATTTCGCTTTGGTCATGGCGAATCTGCGTGGATTGTACGGTATCTAAAGCCTTTTGAACAATAACAACTGCAGGCATACCGTGCATTAGAGTCATTAGAATACATGACATTTTGTGTCCACTCTTGTGTCCACCCCAGAATTATATTTTACTTGACTTCAGAAAATATTCTGGCATTTTGGAGTTACAACTTCCATTTGGAGACGCAATATGGAATTAATAGACAGATTTTTCAAACCACCAGCCACCAG
>DATKLL010000159.1:0-3656 GCA_035542475.1 Syntrophales bacterium | reverse complement strand
GAGGAAAAATACCGGGTTGATGTTTGTCATGAGTGCAAACGGTATATTAAAATAGTTGATTTCAGAGAATCGAAGGAAGAGGCCAACCTCGACGTTGAGGATATTGCTACATTACATCTTGATATGCTCGCCAACGAAGAGGGGTACGATTAGGCAGAAACGCATTTATGATAATGCCTGCATAAAACAGAAAAATCTGTGGATAATGGAAGCTTCGTAAAAAGCGCCAGAGGCAAGGCGCGCGAATACTGAGGAATGAGGCGTACTATAGACGTACGCTGCAATGACGAAGGATGAAGCGCAACACAGGATGTGGACTTTTTACGAAGCTGAGCGTATGGATGACAAAGACATCGGTAAAGTAATTCGCCTCCTTGAGAAAGAGATCAGGAAGTGGGAACTTCCCATAGTGTCCTCTCTCGCTGAGGAGGAACATAGCGGACCTTTTCCGATCCTGATCTCTACAATCCTGAGTCTGAGGACGAAAGACGAAGTAACCGCAGAAGCCGCGGAACGACTCCTGGCTTTGGCTGATACACCGGAGAGTATGTTAAAGCTCTCCGAAGAGAGAATCATTAAAGCAATATATCCCGTCGGATTTTACCGAAACAAGGCAAAAACGATCCTGCATGTCTGTAGAGAGTTGGTAGATCGTTTTAATTCACGGGTTCCTGATACTATCGAGCAGTTGCTTACCCTGAAGGGTGTGGGAAGAAAGACTGCCAATCTTGTTGTGACGCTTGGTTATAATAAAGAGGGGTTGTGTGTCGATACGCATGTCCACAGGATATCGAATCGTCTGGGCTACATCAAAACAAAAACCCCTGAGAAAACGGAATATGCGCTAAGAAACAAGCTGCCATCAAAATACTGGTCGCGGTATAATACCTTGATGGTTGCATTCGGTCGGCATATCTGTGTTCCCGTCTCTCCATTTTGCAGCAGGTGCCCTGTCGCAAAGTATTGTGACAGAGTTAACGTTACTAGAAGCAGGTAGGAAAAAGGTAGTCGGCAGGTTGCCGGGTTACATACGAATCTTAAAGACTGATACTTGAAAGGAGGTACATCATGGGCGTGAAAGTGGCTATTAATGGTTTCGGCAGAGTGGGAAGGAGCCTTATCCGGGCGTGCCTGGGTTGTAAAGACATTGATATTGTTGCCATCAATTCCAGGGCCAAGCCGCAGATCCTTACACATCTTCTCAAATATGATTCCGTTCATGGAAAGATCAAGGCGGATGTCTCCGTGGACGGCGATGCAATGCTGATAGACGGCAAGCGGGTGGCGATAACGACTGTTACCTCAAATTTAGCGGACCTTCCCTGGGCAAAGCTTGGCATCCAGATAGTTTTGGAATCGACAGGGAAATTCCGCAAAAAAGATGAAATGACGGGCCATCTCACTGCCGGGGCCAAAAAGGTAATCCTGGCCGCACCCGGTAAAGGGGTTGACGGCACTTTTGTCATGGGGGTTAACGAAGATACATACGATCCCGGCAAACATCACATCGTATCCAATGCCTCCTGCACCACCAATTGTCTGGCGCCGGTCGCCAAGGTGCTGAATGATGAGTTTAAAATCGTCAGGGGGTTTATGACAACGGCGCACGCGTATACGATGGATCAGAGACTTCTAGACGGTTCACACAGCGACCTGCGGAGGGCCCGGGCTGCCGCAATTTCAATCGTTCCCACATCGACAGGCGCCGCCACCGCCGTCGGACAGGTCATTCCGGAGCTTAAAGGGAAGCTTGACGGCGTGGCATTGCGTGTTCCCGTGCATAACGTATCGATAGTCGACCTGGTAGTGGAGGTATCGAAGACTGTCACGGTAAATGATGTTAACGGGGCATTCAAGGCGGCATCTGAAGGCAAGCTGAAGGATATCTTGAAGTTCTGTGAGGAGGAACTTGTTTCCATAGATTTCACGAGCAGCCCCTACTCGTCGATAGTCGATGGGCCTCTGACAAATGTGATTACCGGAAACCTGGTAAAGGTTTTCTCCTGGTATGACAATGAGATCGGATATGCGTGCAGGATGAGGGATCTGGCCATTTACATGGCGAAAAAAATGTAAGGTGCGTGCAATGAGAAAGCCCTTTATTGCCGGCAACTGGAAGATGCACAAGACAATTCCGGAAGCTGTTGATTTCGCACGCAGATTGGTGAATGATTGCACTGGATTAACCGGCAGGAGGGTGGTCATTGCCCCTCCCTTTACGGCACTGCAATCCGTCGCGGAAGTATTGAAGGGATCAGGGATTCATCTTGCCGCCCAAAACCTCCATGATAAGCCGGCAGGCGCATATACAGGTGAAGTGTCTGCCAGGATGCTGGCAGATGCCGGCTGTGAGTACGCAATCATCGGCCATTCAGAACGGCGGACTCATTTTGGCGAAAAGGACGATGTCATCAACAATAAGCTCAAGACCGCAATTTCGTTCGGATTGAGGCCCATATTCTGTATAGGTGAAACCCTGGACGAGAGGGAAGAAGGCCGGACTTTTTCTGTTATCGATAGACAGGTAAAAGAGGGATTGAATAATTTCAACACTGATGATATACAACCAGTCGTCATTGCTTATGAACCTGTGTGGGCGATAGGTACCGGCAGGACGGCGACACCCGAGCAGGCCCAAGAGGTGCATGGGTACATTCGTGACCTGATGGGAAAGAAATACGGAGAGAATATCTCAGGGGTTTGCACCATTCTTTACGGAGGCAGCGTCAATCCTGATAACATAAGCGGTTTGATGACCCAGCCGGATATCGACGGTGCTCTGGTGGGGGGAGCGAGCCTGGATATTGAATCATTCATCAGGATTATAAAATATTAATTGGATTTGTCCGATCGTCCTGTCCCCCGCTGGCGGGGGTTGGGGGTGGTCCTGTATCATTAGAATCGGGAATCTGTTGCATTATAAATCAATTTTTAAGGGGATATTTTGGCGTGCAAATACTAGTTACAATTTTACATATTGCTGTATGTGTCATTCTGATCCTCGTCGTTCTTCTGCAGGCAGGCAAAGGGGCAAGCATGGGGGCGGCCTTTGGGGGATCGAGTCAGACTGTCTTCGGGAGTAGTGGCCCCGGGACTTTTTTAGGGAAAATGACAACGATTGTCGCCGCTGTTTTTATGCTGACTTCACTCTTCCTTTCATACTCAGCGTATCACAAGGGGTCGACGTTAATGGAAAAAACGGCATCACAGCAACAACAGCAATCGGCGCCTGCACCGATTGAACAGGCTCCGGTAGCGCCGCTTCCGCAGCCGCCTGCGGGACAACAAAAATAGGAACCAAAAGCTTTAATAAGTTTTTCTTTGTCACTTTGATCCTCAACTGTCATTTCGACCGAAGGGAGAAATCTTAAGATTCCTCGTCGCTAGCCTTTCGCGATGCTCATGGTAGCGACTCACCCATAGAATGACATTTGGGTCTCATTAAGCATCTGCCGAGGTGGTGGAATATGGTAGACACGCTATCTTGAGGGGGTAGTGGACCACGTCCGTCCGGGTTCAAGTCCCGGCCTCGGCACCAAAATTGAGATTAAAACCTTTTGGTAATGGGGAGTCAGAATTAAGGTCTGATTCCCCATTTTTGTTTTCTATCGAAGTCGTGATTCGTGACCGGAACATATTTTGTATATTTCATCCCG
>DATKLL010000158.1:0-4473 GCA_035542475.1 Syntrophales bacterium | reverse complement strand
AGAGAGGCATTGAATACACTTCGTGGGCTGCCGAAGGTATCAATTAAATTTTTGAAACCAATATTCCCGACACCATCAACAGATTTTAACGCAATCCAGTATATCTGGTCGTTTCTGTCCATAGTTTAATAAAACCGTTTTAGAGAGGCTTTATGAAAAAGTGCGGCAAGATATACCGGATATTAAAGGCGTGTCAAGACCTTATTATAAAATTATTGCGTTCTTATAAACTTTAAGTTAATAAATAATTATATATGATTCCATAGGTTAGATGTCATATCGATCTCTTAAGATTAGGTGGAACGCCCGTCCTGTCAGGGAATACTTGTATATGTTACGGCTTTTATACATTTCGTTGGTCCTCAGTCAATTTATCGGACTGCTGATATGCCCAAACGGGGTATTGGCTAAGGAAACTTCGCCTGATAGAGATATTAAAAAAGAAATTAATTCTGAACAGGTGAAGCCCAGTACAGTTGGCCCTGTCCTGGCTGTTTCGCCAAAAGAAATAAATCTTGGCCTCATTGGACCCGGTGAAGGTATCAGAGGTAATTTTGTTCTCAAAAATGCCGGTTCGGGAATAGTGAATTGGACTGTCAACGGACCAGAGGGATGGACGTTTTTTGATGCGAAGAAATTGTCGGGAATACTGGAAAAGGGTACGCAAAATATGAGTGTTCATGTCAGTTTTCTGAAGAATACTTTAACTGACAATGGAGGTTCAAATCTGGTTCAATTGAGCATTGAAGCAGACAACCGCATCAATATTTATCGAAAACAATTATCAATTGGCTCCCATAGAGAAATGTTGAAACTGCCATCTAATGGGGGGACAAGAACTATTTATGTAAGATTTGAATTAGCCACCGGACATCATGAACCCCAGATCGATGTAAATCCTGCTAGAATAGATTTTGGTTCTGTCGGACAAGGTGAAAGCGTGAAAAAAAGATTTCAAGTTACGAACACCGGCAGAGAAGTTCTCAAATGGCGAGTAGCAGTTCAGGCAAGTACTGCGAATGGTACAGCTAATGTATCTGGAAAGTACATTTCATTTGTTAATGAGGACATTAAGGGGAGTGGGGTATACGCAGCGCCTAATCATCTGAAGGGAACTTTGGATATTGCCGGCAAATGGCCGGAGAGCAGCGGCTTTCCTCTAAGTTATGTACCGTCTAATGTTATGAAATATCATTTTTGGGGAACGGGGATTGCCATATTTTGCTCATCGGAGAAAGATGAGGGGGATATATCTGCTTTTGTAGATGAGGTATATTCAATAGATCCGGATTGTAGAAATGAGCAGAAGGCAAAGGCAGAATGTCTGATTGCCGAGGGGCTCCCGTACGGTTCACATATTCTCACAATCATTAATAAAGGGGGAAGTGTTATCATTGAAGGGGTAAGAATTTATGGGAGGGAAATGAAAAAGGGGCTCCCGGGATGGATTAGTGTATTTCCGTTGTCAGGTACAACTACAAAAGAAATAGATTACGTCAATGTTAACATAAATACTAAAAACCTGGAGTCCGGTTATTACGGCGAAAATATAATTTTCAATTCAAACGGCGGAAAAGTAATCGCTGAGGTATCTGTTGAAGTATCTGCGGGTATTGCTCCAAGGATAATAGATGTCTACCGTTTTGTATCGGGATATGATTATTTATACACGGCAAATCCTCAAGCGGAACCAAGTTTACTTAACACAAAAGGATATAAAAAGCAGGGCATCGCATATAGACTGTTCAGCTCCGGGACGCCCGGAACGACGCCTTTTCACAGATGGTATAACGCGGCAAGAAAGGACCATTTTTACTCAAGCGACACACATGGGGAAGGGAAATCGCTGAAAGGATATGTTTATGAAGGAGCCGTAGGGAACATTGCGACTTCTCGGTTGACAAATACAAGAGAACTTTATCGCTGGTATAACCCTTCGACAGGCTGTCATTTCTATTCAACTGATCTGAACGAAAGCATTATCAAAAAAGGTTATCGATTTGACGGCATTGCCGGATATGTAAGATAATACAAGAAGAAATATCATTCACAAGAAGGCGGTAATCAAGTAATATTAGATAGTATTGGACTTCCGTAACAGCAAGAGTGACAGCGCTTTCAATTTATAGAAACGTATCAGTATTTCGCTTGACAAAATTTTTCAAAGGGGTTATTACCCTCAACCTTATACGGTTTGGACTTGGCTGTATTATGCGCCTGTAGCTCAGCTGGATAGAGCAACGGACTTCTAATCCGTAGGTCCTGGGTTCGAATCCCCGCAGGCGTACCAGAAGATAAATGGTGGGTGTAGCTCAGCTGGTCAGAGTGCCGGGTTGTGGCCCCGGAGGTCAAGGGTTCGATCCCCTTCACTCACCCCATTTTTTATTTAGGTCATTGAAATAGATAAAAGCGCCCGTAGCTCAGTTGGATAGAGTGGCAGACTTCGAATCTGTTGGTCGTACGTTCAAGTCGTACCGGGCGCGCCAGATTCTCGGATCATTTATAAACATAAGTGTGGGCCCTTAGCTCAGCAGGTAGAGCAACTGACTCTTAATCAGTAGGTTGTCGGTTCGAGCCCGACAGGGCTCACCATGTAAATTCAAGGGGTAGGCAATTTAAGCCACCCCTTTTTATATATTTCTCAAACTTAATCTCCTTATTATCAATGGGGGATTCAAGAATGAAACTGGGTCGGATTGGTATGAGGAAGAAACAGGGCGGCGGTATACTGATCCATATATGCCGGAGTCGTGGAGAGTTCCATATAAGTCATCCGTCGGGCCTGATCTCGCTGTTTTTGCCGATGTCTTTCTGATACGAGAACCATATAGCTTCCTGTGAGAGAGGCATTGCCGATGAAATGAAACCGCTCCCGCGGCAGATTCGGAAGGAGGCCGATCGTTATAGCTGCATCCAGGTCTAGAAACCGGCCGAACCCACCGGCGATATAAACTTTCCTGAGATCATGAAATTCCATACCCGCCTGTGCAAGCATTAGCGCACAGGCGGCATATAGCGCCGCTTTCGCGCGGATGATATTTTCGATATCCTGCTCGTCGATGGTGATCGCACGCCCTGTGGCGCTTTCCTTTTCAGAGACCAGGGTATATGCGGCCTGACGGCCTTCGATTTGAATGGCCCCTGAAAGTTTGGATCGGTTCAGTTTGCCCGCAGCGTCAATCCAGCCGGTTTGCAAAAGTTGAGACAAGAGCGAAATCATGCCGGAGCCGCAGATTCCTCTGGGCCTGACCTGGCCAATAGTCTGGTAGCTTGCCAGGCCTGTTGCCGGATCAACCACCACTTTTTCAATAGCACCGGTAGCAGCCCTCATGCCGCATTTGATTCCGCCGCCTTCAAAGGCCGGTCCCGCCGAGCAGGCGCAGGTCAGAAGAAATTCGCGATTGCCTATCACTACTTCGCCGTTGGTGCCGATATCGATAAAGAGACAGACATCATCGCAGTTGTTGGCAAGATCCGTGCAGAGGATGCCTGCGGTGATGTCCCCGCCCACATAACTTCCCACGGCAGGTGAGATCGTAACGGGTGCCGGTTGATTGATGTCAATGCCGACGTCCGATGCTGTGAGTAAAGGTGAACCGAGGACTGTCGGTGTATATGGATCGAGCCGGATGTGTTCAGGGTTGAGCCCCAGGAGCAGATGGATCATTGTAGTATTCCCGGAAATAACGGCACAGGAGATTTCAGAATATTCCACATGGCCGCGGTGCGACGACTGGCGAATGAGACGGTTGATCGTCCGGAGCACACGGCTGCGAAGCTCCTCCCGACGATCCGGCCTCTTAGCATAGTCAATACGGCTGATAATATCGAGTCCGCAGGCAAGCTGGCCATTGTAATCGGTAAATTTGGAGATGACTTTCATGTTGGTGAGATCAACAAGCTGCAGCGCCACAGTTGTAGTGCCGACATCAACGGCAATACCGTAATGCCTGCTGGTTTGGTCATTTGATTCAATGGCCGTGACCCCGTATCTTCCGCATATGCTGGGAAGACGTTCGGGCGATATTCCTTTGGTTTGACTATCTTTGACAACCGTGACGGTTACATTCCCATTAGCGGCCCGCAGGGCATCGGCTATCTGACGTATGATTGTGAGGGGGTAACTTATCTCATCTTTGCCAAGCTTCTGTTGCAGCGCCCGTGTGAGACGGTCCAGGTCTGACAGGCCGTCTGCCTTTTGCGGGGCCGTTACGTGAACATATATTTTTTCTGTAAGCGGCAGGTTGTCCCGGAGAGAAGGCAACAATGCCGGATCAACAAGGGCCATTCCATCGTCGTCACTGAACTGGCCACCAAAACGTCCCGCCTGATCGGGGACGTCAATAACAACATCGGATTCATGCACAGTTGTCCGGCAGGTGGGGACAAAGCCCTGATCGATTTCCGCTTGAGACAATACGCCGGGGTTTTCACAGTCTACCTGGCCGGAAACAACACGCACAGCGCAGTTGC
>DATKLL010000157.1:0-30607 GCA_035542475.1 Syntrophales bacterium | reverse complement strand
TTTTCATAAGTGGCAGGTTGGATCATTACTCTTGACATGGTGTCACCTCAATTTCAGTTTGTATTAATCTAATAAAAGCCAGCAATAGGAATGTCACTCAAATACAACGAATGAAACTGGCCTGATTTCACAGAAAAATATAATAAATTATGATGCGCCAATGAAAGGATGTCAAGAGTTTTGGAATGAGATGCTTTTCCTTGATAAACGTGAATAAATACATTATATCTGCCTGCAGTACGAATCCTGAATATTAGGAGAGAGAAATGAAAATAAGCAGGGTTGGTGAAATGAGGTACATGGACCGGTTCGCAGTTGAAAAACTGGATATACCGGAAGAGATTCTTATGGAAAACGCCGGGCAGGCATCGGCCTTTGTCTTAGAACAAGAGGTTGGCATCAAAACGAAGAAATTCGTCATCTTCTGCGGTGTCGGAAATAATGGCGGTGACGGACTTGTCGTAGCGCGAAAAATCCACAGCAATGGCGGGCTGGTTAAAGTATTTATCATAGGAGACCCGGGGAAATTTAAAGGGGCGGCGAAGACAAACTGGAATACGATTTCAAAACTTCCTATTGAAGTCAGAAACATCAAATCCATTGAAGAAGTCAGAAGAGATGTCCTTCACTGCCATGCAATCGTGGACGCACTTTTCGGTACCGGTTTTGATCGGGAGGCAACAGGCCTCCATAAAGAGGTTATCAAGTTGATCAATGAGAGCGACAGGCCGGTTCTCAGTCTTGATATCCCGTCCGGAGTACACGGCGATACGGGAGAGGTCATGGGTGTCGCAGTGAAGGCGGATTATACCGTGACTTTCGGTTTGCCCAAGATAGGAAATATGCTCTATCCCGGATATGATCTCGGCGGGAAACTATACGTGACACATATTTCCTTTCCCCCGTCTCTCCATAACGGCGATGCCATAAAAGTACAGATCAACGATTATGTGAAACTTCCACCCCGCCAGAGGGATGTCTATAAAGGGCGCATGGGAGAGGTACTCTTTATTGCCGGCGCGGCATCCTACTTTGGTGCACCATATTTTTCCGCCTTATCTTTTTTGAAGGCCGGCGGCGGCTATGCCCGTTTAGCTGCACCCATCTCCATAACACCATTCATTGCTACGAAAGGAAGCGAGATCGTCTTCGTTCCTCAGAAAGAAACAAAGGCAGGAAGCCTGGCTCTGGAGAATAGAGACAGCCTCGTCGAACTCTCGGAAAAGATGGATATGGTGGTTATCGGACCAGGCCTGTCGCTGGATGCCGAAACACAGCAGCTCGTCAGGGAACTCGTGCGAATTATCAAAAAGCCCATCCTCATCGATGGAGACGGCATCACGGCCATTGCCAATGAATTGGAGATGATCAGGGAGAGGAAAGGCGAAACCATCCTTACCCCACATCTGGGAGAAATGGCCCGAATAGCGAAGAAAAGTGCCGGCGAGATCAACAAGCAAAAAATAGACATCCTACAGCTCACTGCCATGTCGCTGCATGCCGTCATTGTTCTGAAAGGCGCCCATTCCTTGATCGGTTACCCCGACGAAAGGGTATTTATCAACCTCAGCGGTAATCCGGGAATGGCAACGGCAGGATCGGGTGATGTCTTGACGGGGGCCATTGCAGCCATGTTCGGCCTGGGCCTTTCACTGGAGGATGCGGTGAGAAAGGGTGTTTTTATCCATGGATTTTCGGGTGACCTGGCAGCAGCAGACAAAGGTGAAGATGGTATTACAGCCCAGGATATTCTTGATTATCTGCCCCTAGCCATGAAATATGATAGAGAAGGCCTTCCTGAATCCCTCCGAAATATATACGACGGGCCATGTGTGGTGTAAGAAGAAGTTTACAGCCTTCGTTCAACAATATATTCTGATATCGCCAAGAGCGACGCCTTTGGTTCAGAGTCTTCAAAAGATTCGAGATATCCTTTACCCTCCCCGATATATGCCTTTGCCTTGTTAAGGGAATAATTGATGCCATCATAACGGTTGATCATGGATAGGATATCTGCCATCAACTGCGCATCTTTCTCTTTATTCTCCACCGCTTTTTTTATTATGTTTTTCTCTTCGGGTTTGCATTTTTTAAATGCCCGGATGAGAGGTAGGGTTATCTTACCTTCTTCAAGGTCCTTACCGATTGCCTTGCCGAATTCTTCTTCTTTTGCAACATAGTCGAGGGTATCGTCTGTTATCTGGAATGCAGAGCCGAGGCGCATTCCGAACCTCGTCAGGGCTTCTATCTGAGAGTCCGATGCATTGCCAAGGATACCCCCCACGGCGCAGGCAGCAGAGATCAAGATGGCTGTCTTTTTCTCGATGATAGTGAGATATTCTTTTTCAGTTATGTTGATATCACCGCATTTGACCAGCTGAAAGACTTCCCCTTCCGACATAGTGTTTGTCGTTGTGGAAAGGAGTTTGATGATGGCCAAATTGCCATGTTCAGTCATTAGTTTAAAGGATTTGGAATAGAGGAAATCACCCACGAGTACGCTGGCGGCATTTCCCCATACGTTATTCGCCGATATTTTGCCGCGACGTGTTTCCGCTGCATCAATCACGTCATCATGCAGGAGTGTGGCTGTATGGATGAATTCAATCACGGCGGACAACGGGTAGCGTTTTTCCCCCTTGTAGCCGCAGAGTGCCGATGTAGCCAACAGTAGAAGGGGTCTGAATCTTTTGCCGCCGCTGCCTATGAGATGATGGATAACCTCGGGAATAAGATGCACTTCGGAGCGAAGATACATCTCCATGTGTTCTTCCACGCTTTTTAAGTCATCCCCATAGGAACGAAAGACATCCTGGATTTGCATAAACTATTTACCCTTTTCCTGTTTATAATCCTAAATCCTCGTTTATCAGGACAACTTTTATCCTTCCTTTCGGAAAGGATTTTTCTGTAATTGCCCATGTATTGCAGATGCGATCCTTACTTTTGCATTCTTCACAGTAAGAGGTTTTGACGCAGGGTGTCTTCATATTCAATCGTATGGCATTAGCCGGTGCCGCATAATTTTTGATTCTCATCATCGCATCTTCCAGATCAGAAACGATTTTATTTCTGCCCACCAGAATGATTACATTTTTCGGACCAAACGCAATGCCTCCCACACGATTACCGATCATATCAAGGTTCACCAACATTCCTGATTCAGTCACTGCGTTTGTTCCGGTAATAAAAAGGTCAATCAAGAGTGACTGCCTCCTTCGCTCCCAACCCTCTTCGAGTGAGATCGTTCTATCGAAGGTATCAAGTACCTTAATTTTCTTATCATTCTTTATTGCCTCATAAAGTCCGGTGGCGATGAATGTCATAGAACCGCCCCAGGAAACAGTCTCGGCGCCAAGTTTGGGAATGATTTGTTTCATGACAATTTGTTTAGCTTCAGCGGCATTATCGGCAATAAAAACATCGAAGTTATTCGCTTCCAACGAAAGCTTGATATCCGCAAGCCTGATCCGCCAGAATTTATCAACCGGACTGTCCATGATTAACCTCCCGCCCTGATGGAATGTCGATGCCAGGCATTATGGAGAAATGAGGGTATCTTGTCAAGTCCGTATCTTTTGATTTTTTATATATCATTATGGTACATATTAAATAAAGTTCATTACCGAAGAAGTTGCTGTCTTCTCCATTTTTAAGCCCTTGAATCCTCGAACCCTCGAACCCTTGTTGCCATTAAATGGGAGAAACACCTTAAAAAATAATTATCGGATTCAATCTGGTTTATTGTATGGCATATGGATGATTATTCATTCAAACAGCTCCTTGATCGGCTTGGTCTTTCCTGGCAAGGCTATGCCAGGGTGAGAAAGGGGGCTAAAAAACGCATCAGCCGCCATATGCAGGAGCTCGGCCTGCAGACCATGAAAGACTATCTTCATGCCCTGGACAATCCTGAAATTTTAAATCAGGTTGAACTCCTGATGGGTGTTTCAATAAGCAGTTTCTTCCGTGACCGATATTTATGGCGCATCCTCGGGGAAGAAATTCTTCCCGGTATCATAAGAAAAAATCATGAAATAATTTATGCGTGGTCGGCAGGTTGTGCCCTAGGTCAGGAAGTCTACAGCTTCGCCATGCTGTGGGACATGCTGAAAAGCAGATTCGCGCGGATCCCTCAACTTCAACTCCAGGCGACCGACCGCAATCCCGATTACCTGGAAAGAGCCGGAGCCGGGGTTTACAGCAGAAGCAGCTTGAAGGGATTGCAGGACGACATCATAAAAACTTATTTTCATGAATTGCCGGAAAAATCGAACTACCGTGTAGTTGATTACTTAAAGAAAGATATTGTGTGGAGGGTACATGACCTGATGAGACAGACGTCTCCTGCGGGAAAGTTTCAGATCATTTTTTTGAGAAACTCTCTGCTGACTTATTACAAAGAGGAGAACAGGACACCCGCCTTTTTGAATGTAGCGGATAGTCTTGATGAAGGTGGATTTCTCTTCATCGGCAGACGTGAGAAGCTGCCTTACCCGATCCAAACACTGTCATCTTTTAAAGACTGTTCTTATATTTTTCAAAGGAGAACATCATAAGCTTTTATACCCATTCCGCATCCTGAGCATAATTTGACATGCCCAAATTTGCTTAGTCAAAAGCCGGATACCGAAGTTCCCCGTCGATTTGATCGGCATCCCCAAGATTGAATTGCATCATCTTCCTCAGATGAGAAAAGCTTTCCTCGTCCATGGAGATGAAACTAATGGCAGTTTCCTTTTTTCCGACCCTCAATATCTTAGAATCAATCGTAATTTGGAAGTCCTTATTCAAAGTAATGATAATTTTACAGGGGTCATCCTTTCGAAAGTGGGGATCAGAGGTACAGAGAATCCCGGTAAGGCTGACATTGAGAGCCTGAAGTTGTATCACTTCTCCCTTGAGCAAGACACTAACTTCAATACGGATGGGAACACGCGTACGCTTTCTCCTCTCCTGATCCATAATCTCCCCCTTTATTGTAAAATTTTAATCTAACACATTAAGGGATAACGACAGGTCAAATTTTCAGCCTTTGATGCTTGACGATTATTTCTGAAGCCGGATATCCAGAGTGCTGGCCGTTACCTGCCTTGCCCTGTCGTAAGGTAATTGGTCTTTCTTCTCTATTGTTAAAGTCTCACCGGGAGCTATTTTTTTGAACTGCTCCTGACTGGATGCCATAAGAAAAGAATCTTTGTCATGAAGCCTGTATTCGATAGAGAAAACGACTTCTTTCATTGTCTTGTTCTTTAAAGTGACCCTCCAGATCCATTCTACTATGTAATTGTCCATTAAATCCTCAAAGACGCTCGACATCCTGTAACCATCACTGACAACCTTCAACGGAAATTTAGGGTCCCTAACATCAGCATCGCGGTGAGATTCAATGAATTCTCCCCTACCGGGAAGCCTTTGAAGAAGCATTTTTCCTTTAAGTTCATACCACATCCTTTCATGCAGGGAGTCATCTGCTTGGACAGTTACGACTATAAAAGAAAATAACAAAACGGCAAAAAGGTGAATCTGCATTTTCGGAGATTGTATCATCTGGATACCTAAATAACTTTTTTCATCGCTGCGATTGCTATTTCAATCTGATCGTCGGTCGGCTCTCTGGTGGTAATTTTTTGCAGCAGCAATCCCGGCCAGCTCAGGATTTGGACCGATCTCCAGTTCCTGTATTTCCCGGTAAACCGGATGACTTCATATGAAATACCGGCAATAACGGGAAGGAGCATCAGTTTATAAAAAACCCTATGAACGAAATCAGGCCGTCCTAAGAGCGAAAACACCAGAATTGCGGTAATCATGACCACCAGGACAAAACTTGTCCCGCAGCGCGGGTGCCGAGTGGAGTATTTCTTGATATTTTCCACGGTCAAGTCCTGACCGTTTTCCCAGGCGAATACCGTTTTATGTTCCGCCCCATGATACATGAATACACGCCTCATATCTTCCATAAACAAGGTGGCGCCTAAGAAACAAAGAAAAATTCCGAGGCGAATGAAGCCCTCCATGATATTCAAAAGAAATGTGTTTAATACGGCACTTTTCAATAACGAAAAGCAGTAGGCGGGCACAACGATGAAAAAAAATAATGCTACCGTCAAACTGATCATTACGGAAACGGTCATCTCCCATTTTTGCGGCTTCTTTTCTTCTTCCGCCAGGGCCAGTTCGGCGGAAAATAAGAGGCACTTCATCCCGATTATCATCATTTCAAACAAAGTAACCGATCCGCGAATGAACGCCAATCCCAGGATTTTATACCTCTTCGTGAGTGGTATATAATACTGTTCCTGAATGGCTATATCTTTGTCGGGTTTTCTTACGGCTGCGGCGATCTTATTCCCGTAACGCATCATGACGCCTTCTATAATTGCCTGCCCGCCGGCGATATCTTCCGGGTCTGGTTTCTTATTCATGATTGGTCTATCCGTGAAATGAAGCACAATGAAGTACAGAACACTGATTTAATACAATGATTACTTGATTCTTGCCCCTGTAATGGGATCTTTATCAAAAGACAGAAGCGTTAGACCATCTTCCGTTTCGGCCGCAAGAAGCATACCCCGGGATTCCACACCCATTAATTTTGTCGGTTTCAGATTTGCAACAACAACAATTTTTTTGCCGATGAGCTCCTCCGGTTTGTAATCCTTCGCTATACCGGCTACGATGGTCCTCTCTTCGCCTATGTCGATCTTCAATTTCAGCAGCTTGCTGGATTTAGGCACTGCTTCTGCTGCAATGATCCTTGCGACACGAAGGTCTACCTTTTCAAAATCCTCATATTCAATTGACGTCTTTACAGGCTGAGCCACATGATCCTTCATTTCCGGTTTTTCCTTTTCTTTTTCGTATTTAACCCTTGGAAAGAGAGCGTCCGCTCTCTTCAGATTATTGCCGGGAGCAAGCCCCCCCCAGCGGCGGATACTGTCAAATCCCTGCCCGTCCCCGCTGACAATTCCCAGCTGCTCCAGGATCTTCTGTGCTGAGCCGGGTATGAAAGGTGAAATCAGGATGGCAATTACCCGGAGCGATTCCAGAAGATTGTAGACAACCGTCTCCAGTCTGGTCCTATTTGCCGTTTCCTGCGCGAGTTTCCACGGCTCCTGCTCGACGATATATTTATTTGTCACATTGATGAAATCCCAGGTGGCAATCAATGCCTTGTGAAGAGCGAGATCATCAAAGCAGCGCTCCACGTCAACGAGGGCTCTACCTGCCGCATCTACAAGTAGTTGGTCTTCTTCAAATGGTGTGCGGGCTTCCGGAACCTTTCCGGCACAGTATTTTATGGCCATGGTCATGGTTCTGCTCACCAGGTTGCCGAGGTCGTTGGCCAGATCGGAGTTTATCCTCTGGACGAAACCCTCTTCGCTGAAGCTGGAATCGAGGCCGAAAACCATTTCCCGAAGGAGAAAATAACGGAAGGGGTCCAGGCCGTACTTATCCTTCAGGTCCAGGGGCTTGACCACATTGCCGAGGCTTTTAGACATTTTACTCTGGTCAACGATCCAATAACCATGAACATTCAGATGACAGTACGGTTCGATGCCGGCAGACTTTAGCATTGTCGGCCAGTAAATGCCGTGCGGCTTGAGGATATCCTTTGCGATGAGGTGCTCGGCATGTGGCCAGAACAGCCGGAAATTCTCGCTGCCCGGATAGCCTAAACCTGTAACATAGTTGATGAGGGCGTCAAACCATACATAGGTAACATAATCTTCATCAAACGGGATTGTTATACCCCAGTTCAACCTGCTCTTTGGTCTGGATATGCATAAATCTTCCAGAGGTTCTCTCAAGAAGGCAAGGACCTCGTTTTTGTATCGTTCCGGCCTGATAAAATCGGGATGCTCTTTGATATATTCTATCAGCCAATCCTGATACTTGCTCATTCTGAAGAAGTAATTGCTCTCTTCCCGATACTCTGGAGCTACTTGATGATCCGGGCAGAGCCCATTCACCAGTTCTTTCTCCATATAGAATCGCTCGCAGCCGACACAGTAGTATCCCTCATATTTGCCAAAGTAGATGTCCCCGGCGTTATAGACCTTCTGCATGATTGCTCTGACTGTCTCGATATGGTTGGCATCGGTAGTCCTGATAAAATAATCATTGGTAATGGCGAGTTCCGGCCACAGGCCTCTGAACTGGGCGCTGATACGATCCGCATATTCTTTAGGCGTTGTATTGGCTTTCTCGGCTGCCTCAGCGATCTTGTCGCCGTGCTCGTCCGTGCCGGTTAAAAAAAATGTCTTGTATCCGGACAGGCGATGATATCTGGCCAGCACATCGGCAACAATCGTGGTATAGGCGTGGCCTATATGAGGTGAGGCATTTACATAATATATCGGCGTTGTTATAAAATATGTATTTTTCACTGATGATTCCTATCGCATCTGACTGTCAGAAGGGCAGAAAGTATATTACATTTACAGATCTTCTATCTTGACTGTGATTTCCTTGCCGCCTTCCAGATCAACGACTACTTCACCCTTAAGTATATTTTGTCTTAAGATCTTGCCGCGTCCCTCAGCAGTGTTTATAACCTTTCCACACTTGGGAATGTTTCTTTTCATATCCTGATACCCGTCAAATTCAAAGGCCAAACAACACATTAACCTACCGCACAGCCCTGAAATCTTTTCCGGATTCAAAGATACGCTCTGTTCCTTTGCCATCTTGACAGAAACCCGGTCTATGTTGGGTATCAGATTAGCGCAGCATACTTCTCTGCCGCAAATTCCCAAACCTTTTATCATCCTTGCCTCATGCCGGGCACCAATCTGTCTCAATTCAATCCTTATCTTGAACCGCTGCACGAGATCCTTAATAAGCTCCCTGAAATCTACCCGGTTTTCCGCTGTGAAATAAAATATTATCTGACTCTTGTCAAAAAGACATTCGACATCAATCAATTTCATGGGAAGATTGCGTTCCTTGATTTTCTCCAGGCAGAATTGGCGGGACTCTTGTTCCAGTATTTCATTTTCCTTTCTGACCGTCAAATCTTCCTCTGTAGCTTTACGAACGACATTTTTTAGGTTGACCGGCAGCTGATAAATCGGCACAGGCTTTACGTCGGTAATAACTGTACCCAAAGACATACCGTTTTCGGTATTGACAATTACCTGATCGTTCCTTTCCAACTGGAGACCGGAAGTGTCAAAGCTGTATATCTTTCCATCTTTTCTAAATTTTACCCCGACAATATTTTTCAGATCGGCCTGCTCCTTTTCTCAAACTCTTATAAATGACAAAAAATCCAATCATTCACAATACCTGCTCAGTTTAAACATCATCGTCTCCAAAGTCAATTGTTTATTGGCGTTCTGATTTATGGCGTGCATTGCCCGCTCCAGCGCATTTATGCTGTTCAGGATGTCCTGCCCTGATATACATTCAGCAAATGATTTTATTATGTCCATGTGATCCTGGTTGATAATGCGTTCTGTATCACCGGTTTCTTTATAAACGAGCACATCCCTGTACCCTGACATTAATATACTGAGACCTTCCATTATTTCCTGTCTTTCCTGTCCAAAATCATTTGCAACGGATAGCAGCCTGAGAGTATCTTTGGCTTTTATTTTTGACATTATATCAAGGATCTCATCCCTCATTATCAGGTAGGAATCATCCTTTAAAGCCTGCGCCCTCCCGATGCTCCCTCCGGATGATAGAGAAATAAGATAAGAAGATCTTGGGTCCATTGATAATTTTTCCTGTAAGTATGAGGCTATAGTCTCCTGCCTTAAAGGATTAAACCTCAAATGCTGGCACCGGGAAAGAATAGTCATGGGAAGCAAATGAGGGCGCGATGTGGTCAATATCAATATATTCGACGCCGACGGCTCTTCAAGTGTCTTCAGTAGGGCATTTGCCGATACGATATTCATTTTATCAGCATCTAAAATGATAAAGATCCGTTTCCCCCCTTCAAATGGTTTGAACTTCATATGCTCCTGAAGTTCTCTAATCTCTTTAATTCTTATAAATTGCCCGTCGGCTTTGATTGTAACGACGTCGGGATGATTCCCATGATCTATCTTTAAACATGATGTACATACATCGCACGCATCAAGGCTTTCTCTCCCGTTCCTGCAATTCAGGGCCTTGGCAAAGACCTCCGCCACCGTCCTTTTTCCGATACCTTCCATACCGTAAAAAAGATAAGCATGGGAAATATGATTCCTTGCCATTGCGGTTTGAAGAACACTTATCTGTTTTTCATGACCGTAGATATCTTTAAAAGACATAAAACCACCGACGTTGAATATTGAAAAATCGAAATACTAATATCAGAAATCTGATAGTTTTGTATATCGGGATTTTAATGTTGATAAGTATTGGGGATTTCTTGTCTAGAGTTTCTTATCAATGAATGCCGAAAGGTGGACACATACTTCCCGGTGGATTGTTTCTATATCTCTTGCACTGTCGATGATCATGAATCGTTTGTCATCCTGCCTTGCCAAGAAAAGATAACCTGCTCTAACCCTTCTATGAAATTCTAAATCCTCTCTTTCAAACCGATCTTCCGCCAAACCTTCCTTCATACGGGATATTCTATTTACGGCCCTTTTTAAACCAACCTCAACCGGCAGATCAAAAAGAAAGGTTAAGTCGGGCTTTGTGTTGGATGAGGAAAAATCATTAAGAAACAGTATAAAATTTATATCTAACCCCCTGCCGAAACCCTGGTAGGCAATCGTCGCATCATAAAACCGATCACATAAAACTACCGTTCCTTTCTTCAGTGCCGGAATTATCACATCCTTAACATGTTGGGCCCTGGCCGCGGAAAAAAGAAGAATTTCTGTTTCTTTACAAATCTCTTCACCTGCTCCTTTGTTTAACAGAATTTCTCTAACCCTTCTTCCGATAGGAGTTCCTCCCGGTTCTTCAGTAATTATAAAAGGGATATTATTTTGCTTTAAATATTCTCCGGCAAGCTTAATCTGGGTGGTTTTCCCACAACCTTCAATACCCTCAAAGGAAATAAATCGTCCCATTTCCATTATAGAATCCCCGTTACCATGCCTCAATGAGAACTAAGCTAATCATAAGACATAAAAATATTTTAATGATGCGGGTTATTTAGAATATAGGATTTTGACACTATTGCCGATGAATCGCCGAATTACTCTATGCCAGATCAGCCCATACCTCAGTAAAAACAGAAGAGGGGAAAACATCCTCTCTTCGCCAATGCGGATGGTTTCCCCTTTTTGGTCTTAATTATTGGATGTGATTCTATTTCTCTTCTCCCGGGACGATCGCTTCCACAGGACATTGATCAGCGCAGGTTCCACAGTCGGTACAAAGCTTGGCATCAATGACATATTTTTCTTCACCTTCGCTGATTGCCTCAGCGGGACATTCACTTTCGCAAGCGCCACAGGCAATGCATTCATCCGTTATTACGTACGCCATTTTGTATTCTCCTTATCTTTTTTATTTATATCGGCCTTGTGAAAAAGTTCAAAGCCGTCTCTTGCTATTTTAAAAAGTTATTTTTAGATTTACGATACGGCAACAACCTCTTTCACTCCAGGGACTTCCTTTTGAAGATATTTCTGTATACCCATCTTCAGCGTCATTTGCGACATGGGACAACCATGGCAGGCCCCCAGAAGCTTTACCTTGACAATACCCTCATCATCGACATCAACAAGTTCAACATCTCCCCCGTCAGCCTGAAGGTTTGGCCTGATACGCTCTATGGCACTGCGCACTTTTTCCTTCATAATATGACCTCCATTTTTAACTCTATCAAAGGCTAACGGTGCAAGATCAAAGAGTCTGCCCTTAGTCTTTAATTTAATGCCCCTTTTAGTGGGGCATTTCCTTTATTATTTTCTTTACAAGACCCTTTGCCACATCAGGAAGTTTCGGCTTGATAAGCATATAAGTTTCTGATTCTTGATGACCCGCCTTCCAGATAATTTTACCTGAAGCGGCATCAATCATCTTAATACCGACATCTACCTTGGCCACCTTATCATCGTCTAACTTCGTGTAATTCCAGTAATCTAAATTGGCTACTAAAAAGGCATCAACTTCCAATTTCTCACCAATCTTCTTACTCAGCTCGGGATCGGAAAAATTGACCTCCTTAAGCTTGGAGATATAGTCAAGGTAAACAATTCGAATTTCCTTATTGGACTGAATCAGGTTACTTATCGTGTCGGCATCAATAACTTTGGTAAACCACCCCTTGTCAATTAGGACGCCGGCGATAACCTTATCAATTATCCCCCTCGCTTCTTCATATATACCCACATCAACCGGGAACACTACAACTCTTTTGGGGTGATAATCCTTTGCCTCCGGGATAACATGAGAATAACGAATTCCACTGCAACCAAAAAATGTGATGACCAGAAGTACCACCGCAGAAAGTATGCACGTTCTCTTCATTAAAAAATGGTACCTCCTGGGATAAAATCAGCCGGGCAACTTCATCAAATAGAGCCACATGAGGGTACTTAACCCCGCTAAAATATAAGTGGTTTCAATGATGCCTCCCTGAACCACCCCGGAAAATGCCGTCCTTCTATCATAAAGTTTAAAATAAATCCATACAAAAAAAACGCACGTCAATAAGGCAAAACTGACTGAAGAAGTCCACTTTAATAAACCGGAAATAACGAGGAGGATTAAAAGTAAAATAAGTATCCCGTTTAAAAGAATCCGAGTACGTTTTTTCCCGATGAGGACAGGAATCGTTTCTCTCCCAATCAATCTGTCACTCTGAACGTCCAGTGTATCGGACATTGCTGAGCAGGTAAATACAATCCCAAAAGTGAAAAGAAAAGCAACCATCATACCGGGAGTAACGGCGAGACTGATTTCAAATTGCGGAAGCAAAGCTGCAACTACCGCCCACGCCATAGCAGTTGATATGTTTTTTGAACCGGGAAAATCTTTAAGACTTTTAATGCGCCAGTCTTCCGGGAAAACTCTCGTGTTATAGAGGACACCAAGCACTGAAACCAGAGAAAGCAATATGAAAGCATTTATCCCTGAAATAAAAGAACATATCAGAGCAAGAATCATGGATATTACGGCGACAACTATATAAGCATTTTCATGTTTTCGATATGACTCTTCTCTAAATGAACCGACGACGGTACTCGCCTTTCTGTCTATAAGGCGATTGATGACGTGCATGGCATATACATAAAAGGATGTTATCATAATATTCAAAACATTCACATCAAGTCTCTGCAAAAGCATGCTAGTAAGCGACAGACATCCGGCTCCAATAGAGGAATAAATGTCCGTTTTGATTGTAAACATCCAAAATTTGAATATCTTACTTACCTTCTTATTTTTTTCACTCTGGCGAGATGCAATGTTGTCAAAAACCCTGCCAATAATCCAGTTTGGTGTTGATGCTCCGGCAGATATGCCTATATTCTCATATTGGTTTATTGGAATCTCTTTTAATTCATCCACCGTTTCAATATGAAATGTCGGCTTGCACTGAAGCTCTGAAATCCTGACCAGCCGTTTTGTGTTCGCGCTGTTCCTGCCGCCAACAATAAATATAGCATTCATCTCTTCGGCAAGACGCTTCACTTCCGCCTGTCTTTTTTCCGTGGAATCACATATCGTATCAAAGACAACAGTGTCAGAAAATTTCGCCTTGATCCTGTCTACGATATCAATAAACTCTTCCATACTCTGTGTAGTCTGAGCAACAACACAAACCTTTTCCAGGAAAGGAAGTTTTTCAACATCATCAGCGCCGCCTATAACGATACCCTTGCCGTAGGCGTAACCCAAGAGTCCATTAACCTCCGGATGTTCCCTGTCGCCAACAATAAGAACGGTATGGTCCAGCGATACGTGCTTTTTAATAATAGCCTGAACATGAGCCACCTTCGGGCAGGTGGCATCAATGATTTTGAATCCCTTCTCCTGGATTTTTCTTCTTTCCTCCGGTGATATGCCGTGGGCTCTGATTATGATCGTGGATCCTTCGTTGGAAGCGTCAATTTCGTCTATATGATTTATAGGAATAATTCCTCTCGTCCTGAGGAGTTCAATAGTCTGAGGATTGTGAATCAAGGGCCCATAAGTATAGACATTTTCTTTTCCCTTGCGCTGAGCGATGTCGAGGACCAGATCAACGGCCCTTCTGACGCCCATGCAAAATCCTGCTGTTTTTGCCAGTTTAACACTCATCTTTTTCATCAAGCCTTTACTTCATTGGCATCACTTTAAATATCTCTTATCAACAAACTTTCTTTAAGTTTTTAAATAGATGAAAAACTCCCTGTTGCCTTTAGTTCCCATAAGAGGGGATTCGCATACGCCAATAACAGCCACCCCCAATCTCGTGCAGAATTCCTTTATCCCTTCTATTACTTTTTTATGAACCTCAGGATTTTTCACCACTCCGTGTTTTTCTATCTCTTCTCGTCCCGCTTCAAACTGGGGTTTAATAAGGGCGAGGATGATCGCATCCTTCTTTTTGGTAAGTTTAACAACAGCAGGAATTACAAGTCTGAGAGAAATAAAGGATGCATCTACAGTGGCCATATCAATGGTATCCTCGACACCTATACCATCAAAGTAGCGGATATTTGTCCGCTCGATGCAAACTACCCGTTCATCCTTTCTGAGTTTCCAGGCCAACTGACCATATCCAACATCGACGGCATAGATCTTTTTTGCCCCTTCCTGAAGAAGACAGTCTGTAAACCCGCCTGTTGATGCTCCCACATCGAGAACTACCATATCCTTGACATTGATATCAAATGCCCGGAGAGCGCCCTTCAATTTCAATCCACCCCTGCTGACGTATGGATTATCCTCTCCGGCAATCCTGATATCAGAATCCGGAGAAACGAGGGCACCTGCCTTGTCAACCCTGGCCCCTCCTACAAACACTGCTCCCGACATAATGAGCGCTCTCGCCCTTTCACGGGTAGGGCAGATATCTCTGTCCGCCAGTAATCTGTCCAATCTGATTTTCTTGATTTTAACACTCATGACTGGAAAAGACTGTGCGCAGCTTCAATGATGCCCTCTTCGTCTATCCCATGCATCCGGCGCAATTCGGCCTGTGAGGCATGTTCGACAAATTCATCCTTGATACCCAGCCTCTTTATAATGATATCCCGAATGCCCTTTTTTTCAAACAACTCCAGTACGGCACTTCCAAACCCCCCCATCAGGACATTTTCCTCAACAGTGATGATCCTCTTAGTGGACCTTGCCGTATCACATAGAAGGGTTTCATCAAGAGGTTTGACGAAGCGGGCATTCACGACCCCGACATTGGTCCCCTCGTCTCTCAGTTTCAGGGCAGCAGCAACGGCAGGATAAACTGTGGAACCGATGGCGATGATGGCCAGATCAACGTTTCCTGCACCATAGACAATTTCGCCTTTTCCTATATCGAGAGAAACGGGATTATCGTCAATGGGCACTCCAATTCCTCTACCACGGGGATATCTTATGGAGACAGGCCCGCCGCACTCAACAGCAGTTTTCAGCATATGCTGGAGTTCGTTTTCGTCCTTGGGGGCCATCATAATAATATTCGGGATAGGGCGGAGATAGGAATAGTCAAATAGTCCATGATGTGTAGGACCGTCAGATCCCACAAAGCCTCCCCGATCAAGGGCAAACACAACAGGCAGATTCTGAAGACATACATCGTGGAGGATCTGATCATAAGCACGTTGTAAAAATGTCGAATAAATGGCCACTACAGGAATCAATCCTTGCGTAGCCAGCCCAGCGGCAAAGGTAACACCGTGCTGCTCGGCCATCCCTACATCATAGAAACGCCCGGGGTATTTTTTAGCAAACTCATCAAGCCCCGTACCTTCACTCATGGCGGCGGTCGCAGCAACAATCCGGGGATTATCATGAGCCAGTTTTATAATCGTCCTGCCGAACATTTTTGTATAAGACAGCGGCGTTCGGTCTTCAGCAAGAGGTTCACCAGTATCGATCTTAAAAGGAGCAATGCCGTGGAATTTTGCTGGGTCGTCCTCGGCAAATTTATAGCCCATGCCCTTCTTTGTAATGACATGCACGAGAACAGGGCCGCGCAATTCTCTCACGTTTTTCAGATTTCTGATGAGGTTATCCAGACGATGCCCTTCAAGAGGGCCGACATACGTAAACCCAAGTTCCTCAAAAAGGGCGCCGGGAACAACTAAAGCCTTGAGGGATTCCTCTACCTGCTTAGTAAACTTCACCATCTGCTCACCGATGGAGGGAATAGATTTTAGAAAGTTTTTAACTTCGGTCTTGAACTTTGTGACAGTATGGCCGGTCATGACGCGGTTAAGATAGGATGACATGGCCCCCACATTGGGTGAGATGCATAGTTCATTGTCATTCAATATGATTATCAGATCTTTATTGCGGTCACCTGCCCAGTTTAAAGCCTCAAAGGCCATTCCTGCCGAAATGGAACCATCACCGATTACTGCAATGACTTTAAAATCTTCCCCGGTAAGACACTTTGCTTCAGCGATACCTGTTGCCGCAGATATTGACGTGCTGCTGTGCCCCGCATTAAAAACATCGTACCTGCTCTCCTCCCTCCGGGGAAAACCGCTGATTCCACCCTTCTTCCTGAGGGTGTGGAACAGGTCCTTCCGACCCGTTATGATCTTATGGGCATAGGCCTGATGTCCCACATCCCAGATTAGTTTGTCCCTAGGTGTATCAAATACGTGATGTATCGCCAATGTCAATTCAACGGTCCCGAGAGACGAAGCAAGATGGCCGCCATTTTTGGAAACGGTATCAATAATACGTTCCCTAATCTCATCGGCAAGCCTGTTCATTGAAACAAGATCAAGCTTCCTGATATCATCGGGAAAATTGATTTTTGCAAGTATGCTGTTGTTTGTATTTATTTTACTCATACGATTCCTTTATGACCTTCTCTCCACGATATAACCGGCGATCATCCTTAAAGGTTCGGCCCTGTGATCAAAGTTCTTCAATACTGAAAGAGCACTTTTCACAAGTTCTCCGGCCTTCTTCCTGGACGCTTCAAGACCCATCAGAGCCGGGTATGTAACTTTACCCCGCTTCGCGTCGCTTCCCGTACCTTTTCCCAGCAATGCCTGATCCCCTTCGACATTAAGAATATCATCGGCTATCTGAAAGGCAAGACCTATATGTCGTCCGTATGATACGAGAGCATTGAGTTCAACTTCATTGGCATTTGATAAGGTGGCACCTGCCTTCACTGCGGCAGTAATCATTGCTCCCGTTTTACGCGTGTGAATATAGTTTAAAACCTCACGGTCAACATCCTTCCCCTCCGATTGGACATCGACTACCTGTCCACCGACCATGCCGAAGCATCCCGCCGCCTCGGTAATATCGTGAATTACCAAAAGCAACTTTTCCGGTGAAACTTTCTTCATCAAGCTTATGTCTGACATCAGACGGAATGCCTCCGTTAAAAGGGCATCACCGGCAAGAATGGCTATATCTTCACCGAAAACCTTGTGGCTTGTGAGCCTCCCCCTTCTGTAATCATCGTCATCGATTGCAGGCAGATCGTCATGAATCAGTGAATAGGTATGTATGAGCTCCAACGCGCACGCCACGGGAATGACTGATTCTATATGGCCCCCCACTGCCTCTGCAGAGGCAAGGCATAAGATCGGCCTTATTCTTTTCCCTCCCGCAAACACACTGTACCGTGCTGCTTTAAAAATCACCGCTGGATAATTATCTTCACCGGGAAGGTGCCTCTCGAGTGCCTCATCGATAATTTTCTTTTTAGCCTCAAGATATACTTTGAGTGATGTATTACGATTCTGATTCATTTTCTTCTACCTGAAAGGGCTTGATAACAAGTTCATCCTCCTGCTTGATCAGGACTTCCACCCTTCTTTCTGCCTCATCAAGTTTCCGGGAACATAATCGCGCAAGTTTTATTCCCTCTTCAAATGCTTTGAGAGATTCTTCCAGGGTCATATCACCCGCTTCCATTTTTCTTACTATATCTTCTAATCTGCCAAGAGCTTCTTCAAACTTTTCTTTTGCCATGTCTCATTTCTCCTGCTTCACTTCCGTTACCTTAGCCCGAAAGCTGCCTGATGAAAGCCTGACGTCCACCTTGTTTCCGACAGTGACCGACGCCACCTCTTTCACGATAAAACCTTCGGGAAGTTTTTTCACAATGCTGTAACCTCTTCCCAAGACAGCCAGAGGACTCAAGGTATCGAGTATGGCTGTGTCTGTTTCTAAATGTGCTTTGAGACCTTTTATAATATCATGCCAATTGGCTATCATACTATTTCTTAAATTTGCCATGGTAAACCGGTGATCACGAATACTTACAATCGGGCTTGCATGGCCCAGGCGAACTTTAAGATTAATAAGTTTTGGTCTCTGTATGGCCTGCTTATGGCCAAGACTCATTTTAAGTCTTTCCAGACGATCGTCAACCACCATGCGAAGATCGGCAATCCTCCTCTTGGGGTCTTTCAATCTATCCGCGAACATTTTCACTCGCTCACAAAGCTTGGTCACCATGCGACGTTTATTATTTATCAATCTTACCCCAAAGGCTTCCAGTAAAACAGCAAGTTCTCTCCTTACGGGAACAACCAGCTCCGCAGCAGCAGAAGGAGTAGGGGCCCTGAGATCAGCCACAAAATCAGCGATGGTAAAATCTATCTCATGGCCCACAGCGGATATAACGGGAATTCTTGAAAGGTAGATTTCTCTGGCAACACCCTCATCATTGAAGGCGGCAAGATCTTCAAGTGAACCACCTCCCCTTGCCAGGATAATCACATCTATATCTTGCACGGACTGCATATCAGCTACAGCCTGAATAATCTCATAAGGCGCCTCTGCACCCTGTACCCTCACCGGGGCGACGAGAATGTCAACGGAAGGAAACCGCCGCCTGGTAATATTCAGTATGTCCCTGATTACCGCTCCTGTGGGAGATGTGATCACCCCGATCCTGCGGGGAAGGAAGGGGATTGGTTTTTTGTGCGCCGGGTCAAAAAGTCCCTCGCCGTGGAGGCGGGCTTTAAGTTGTTCGAATGCCTTCTGAAGGGCGCCCAGTCCCTTCGGTTCCATCACGTCCACGATCAGCTGGTACTCACCCCGCGGGTGATAAACACTCAGCCTTCCGCGGCAAATAATGCTAATCCCCTCTTCCAGATCAAACTGCGTCGGCCTGGTCCATAACGATTGCCTTTGAAAAGGTATGGATTTGAAGATGACAGCCCTTATCTGACTCTTTTCATCCTTAAGGGTAAAATACGCGTGACCGGATGCGGGCCTACGCAGGTTAGAAACCTCTCCTTCTACCCAGAGGGCATCAAAACTCTCCTCCAGTAGGTGCTTAATATTTTCATTCAACTGCGTGACAGTTAGTATTTCTTTCATATGGTGAGCAACTACCAGATATTATACCCCATGACAAGATGGATTTTAATACCCTTTCAAAGTCTCAATTGACATTTGCCGGAGCATGGTTTAATAATCCGTGGATTAAAAAGTTCATCGAGGATGCTATGAAGAAGAAGGATTACTTGAATACGCCGGTTGAGCACATCGATATAAAATCATTCAACTCAGCAGATATCATCGATGCCATGCAGAGGATGTCCTTTTCGGCGAGAGACTTGGCCCAGGCAGCCGATATTTACGACAGGATGCTGAAAGATGAAGATTGCACTATCATCCTTACCATAGCGGGAAGTACAAGCGCCGCCGGCTGCATGCAGATATATACAGACCTTGTGGCACATAACATGGTGGATGTGGTTGTCGCCACAGGCGCCACGATTGTAGACATGGATTTTTTTGAGGCCATGGGATTTAAGCACTACCAGGGTACGCCGCATGTGGATGATCGAACACTCAGAAAGCTGTATATTGACAGGATATACGATACCTTTATTGATGAGGAAGAACTTCAGGCTTGTGATAAAACAATCGCTCAGATAGCCGACTCTCTGCCGCCGGAACCATACTCATCACGGGAATTTATCCAGGAGATGGGACGATATCTGACCAAGCACGCAACAAAGAAGGATTCACTCGTTCAGGTCGCCTACGAAAATAGCGTCCCGATCTTTTGCCCGGCTTTCTCCGACAGCAGCGCCGGATTCGGTCTCGTCCTCCACCAGTACCGTCACCCGGAAAAGCACGTATCCATCGATGCGGTAAAGGATTTTCGTGAATTGACCATGATCAAGATAAAGTCTCAAACTTCCGGACTTCTTATTATCGGCGGCGGGGTCCCCAAAAACTTCGCTCAGGATACGGTAATTTGTGCTGAGATCTTAGGATTTGATGCCCCTATGCACAAGTATGCTGTGCAGATTACCGTAGCAGACATGCGGGACGGGGCATGCTCCAGCTCTACTCTGAAAGAAGCGACATCATGGGGAAAAGTGGATATGGCCTGCGAGCAGATGGTCTTTGCTGAAGCGACCACTGTGCTGCCGCTGCTGGCGAGCTACGCCTATCACAAAGGCAGCTGGAAGACGAGAAAGAAGCGGCAGTTCGCGAAGATGTTTTGAACGAGAAAAACGGGCTGTATTATGAAAGATTCACAAAAAAGCAGCCCGTTTCTTTATTCATGGTGGAGATGAGGGGGATCGAACCCCTGACCTCGGCATTGCGAACGCCGCGCTCTCCCAGTTGAGCTACATCCCCACACTTTTTCACGATTAGATTACTGGAAGTTGAGAAGTCTTTGAAAAAGTCATATATGATCCTGACGATACATGTCAAGCAATAGTTGATTACTTAGTATAGACCTCCACATAATTAAGATCGCGCACCTCTTTCTTAGCCTTGCCCTATAAAAGCCAAGTCTATTGAATTCAAGGCTTTTCATCTTGACAACCATTCTCCCTTTACCTATACTTTTCCGCATTGGATAGTAACCCGAAAAATACAGTAAAGTTAAAGCCCATTTATGCCGAAACATAATTAGGTTCTTAATCCCGATCATGGGAAGATCATTAATGTACCTGGCAAACGTTTAAAATTCCCAAGGAGGCCTTTTTATGGCAAAAATTGATGCCTTTTTTCAACTGATGCATGAACAGGGCGCATCAGATCTCCACCTGGTATCCGGTCAGCAACCGGCCATCAGGATTAGGGGAGAAATGGAGCGTATAAAGTACAATATACTGGATAATGATGAACTCAAGGCCATGCTGTACGAAATTGCGCCTGAACACAGGATCAAACAATACGAAGAGACAGGAGACGTTGATTTTGCCTATGAAATACCTAATCTTGCCAGATACAGGGCAAATTTCTTTCAACAAAAATACGGTGTGGCAGCAGTTTTCAGAGAAATCCCGAGCAGAATACTTACTGTGCAGGAGTTAGGGCTCCCTCTCGTTCTCAACAAGTTAGCTACTTTACCGAGGGGCCTCGTGCTTGTTACAGGCCCGACCGGATGCGGGAAATCAACGACACTTGCCGCCATTATTGATGAAGCAAATCGCACCCGGAAAGATCATATCATCACGATCGAGGACCCCATTGAATTTGTTCATCAAAGCCAGGGCTGTATTATAAATCACAGGGAAGTCGGCATACATACCAAGTCATTTTCTGCGGCGCTTCGCGGGGCCCTCCGCGAGGACCCGGATATTATCCTCGTCGGCGAAATGCGGGATCTGGAGACTATATCGCTCGCGGTAGAAGCGGCAAATACAGGTCACCTGGTTTTTGCCACATTGCACACCGCAAGCGCGGCCAGGACTGTTGACCGTATCATTGAGGTCTTTCCCGCCGAGGAACAGATGCAGATCAGGTCCACCCTGGCGGACGGAATCCGGGCGGTAATTTCCCAGACTCTTTTCAAGCGAATTGACAGGAAGGGTAGGTGCGCAGCCCTGGAGATCATGATTGCCAACTCAGCGGTTCGTAACCTCATCCGTGAATCAAAGACATTCCAGATTCCATCCATGATCCAGACTGGAAAGAAATACGGCATGCAACTGCTGGATGACTCCATTTTTGATCTCTGCAACAGAGGATTGATCGGCACCGAGGATGCATATCTAAAAGCAAACGATAAGGCGAGATTCAGACCGCTATTAAAATCTGCGCCTAGTGATTTTACGGAAGCGTAAGAGTTAACCCGCGGCGAAAATTTCCGCGAGGTGTTTAAAAACGATTGATATTGAGGAATACAGTATGAGAAAACAGGAAATCGATTATATATTAAACAGACTGCTGGATTCTCACAAAGATATCTCCGACCTAAACGTTTCGGTTAGCAAACCATTCCAGATAGTGAGTTCAGGGGTACTGAAGGCCGTTGAGTTTGACCCGATTTTTAAAAGCTTGACGCCTTTTCAGACGGAGATATTTGCCCTGAATCTGATTAATCAGGACCGCCGTCTGACGGAGATGCTTCTATATGAGGGATCATGTGATTCATCCTACGAAGTGCCGGGGAAGGCCCGTTTCAGGGTAAACACATTTTCACAGCGGGACACTTACTCTATCGTCCTTAGAAGACTTGAATCAAGTATTCCCACGTGCAAGGAATTAGACTTACCCGAGGCCTTTTCCAAAATGAGCCAGGAGAAAAACGGGATTATTCTCGTCACCGGCGCAACAGGTACCGGTAAATCAACATCGCTCGCAGCAGTATTGAATGACATTAACGAACAAAAATCTGTTCATATTGTTACCCTGGAAGACCCGGTGGAATTTTCCCATCCTCACAAGTTGTCAACCTTCAACCAGCGAGAGTTGGGTAAGGATTTTGATACTTTTTCCAACGGCCTTCGCGCATCACTCCGGCAGGCACCACAGGTTATCCTCGTCGGTGAAATGAGGGACAGGGAATCCATTGAAATCGCACTTAGCGCCGCGGAAACAGGTCATCTCGTTTTGAGTACACTGCACACGATAGACGCCGGACATACTGTAAATCGAATCCTGGGTATGTTCAGCAAAGAAGAAGAAGACCAGATTCGTATGCGCCTTGCTGAGACGGTACGGTGGATCGCATGTCAGAGGCTTCTTCCCAGAGTGGGCGGGGGAAGACGTATTGCCGCCTTCGAAATAATGGGCTCCAACATCCGGGTGAAAGATGCCATCCTGAACGGAGAAACAGAAGGAAGAACCTTTTATGAGATAATCCAGGCGAGCAGGGCGTTTGGTATGATTACATTCGATGATTACATTGTCGATTTGTACAGACAGGGGCTCATTACCGAAGACACTGCCAAGGCATACGCGTCAAACAAAAGTATGGTAGGACGCGGCATTGACTCTGTAAAGAGTGAAAGAGGACATGCCACAACAGATCTTTTAGGAAAGCTTGAAGTAGACAAGAGTTACGGTAAACCGAAAAGATCGATTTAATTATAATAGGGTGGAAGGAGAACGTCATGGAAGAAAAGAACCCCCCCGCAACGGAAGCGTCATTCGATACATACGATGCAGCGGACAGACCATTTGATTTTGTGGGAGAAGATGTCGGAACAGCTTTAATTTGCGAATCCGATCCTTCTCTTAAAAAAAAGCTTTTGGCCGCAATGAAAAACATGGGGTACCAGATTACCGAGTCTCCGACATCAAAAGACGCCCTAAAAAATATGCGATATCACGTTTATGATGTTGTCATTGTAAATGAAAATTTCGGCACCGACAACCCCGCCGTTAATGAAGTGCTGCAATATCTTGCCCATCTTAATATGAGCACACGCAGAGAGATTTTTGTAACCCTGATAAGCAGCAGATTTCGCACCATGGATAACATGGCCGCCTATAATCAGAGCGCCAATCTAATTATCAATACGAAAAACATCAATGACGCAGGCCAAATCATCAAGAGCGGCATCAACGATAATGACGCATTTTACCACGTCTACAAAGAGATACTGAAAAAGAAGGGGCGGGGCTGATTGTCATTTGAGAGACTCGACCTGGCGGCATATCTTTTCCGCCATATCGGGACGTTCAATTGCCGTATATGACTCCGCAAGACGGACATAATAGAAGGGGTTTTTAGGATCCGCCGCAATGGCTTTCTTGAAAGCCTCAATTGCCTGAAGGTGGTAACTCTCCCTGGCTAGGGTGTTTCCAAACCTGTTGTAATATGCTGCTGACGAGGCACGATTGAGATCGACGGCCTTATCATATTCGTCATTCGCATCGTTAATCTTTCCCAGTCTCACGAGTACATCACCGAGACCGCAGTGGTACATAGGTTCATCAATCCGGAATTCAAGACCTCGTCTGAAAGCCATTTCTGCCCTTTTATCATGCCCCGCATCGAAATATACATAAGCCAGCTTGTTGTAAAAGGAGCCAGCCTCTGACGGGTCTATCTCAACGGCCTTTCGGTACGCCTCTTCAGCACCGTCAAAGTTCCCCGTCGCGACGAGTGCATTCCCGAGATTGCAATAAGCGGCTGACGCATCCTGCTCCACCTCCACAATTTTTTCAAATACACCAACGGCCTCGCTCGCCCTACCCGCCTTCAGGTAGGCGTCACCTAGTTCACTGAGGAGTGCTGTATCATCAGGCTGTGCGGCAACAACTTTTTTACAGACATCAACAAGACGGTTATATTCCCCCTTTTCCTTGAAAATCCGAACCAGCTCATCAAATGCAAACCCCGTAAAGACTTCCTGTTTAAGTTCAACGTTGAGGAGGCGTTCGAAACAATCAACAGCATCCGCCAGTCTTCCACTGTCATGGTATGCCCATGCCAATGAGAGAAGAAAGGAATCCTCACCCGGATGCAAATCAACCAATTTTTCATAAAGTTTAATGGCATCATCATACCTCTTTACCTTCATGAGATCATCGGCGAGGTAATGAAAATAATCTGTTTTCCCTTCTTCACTCATGGTTGATCCAAACAATTAACCGCAGCATGTCTTCCCGCATGAACCGCCGGCATCAAGGCTGGAAGACACTTTGAACCCGCTTCCCCGCGGTGTAACGATAAAATCTATCTTTATCGGTTTGACAAGTTCATACAATTCTTTGTTGATCAGGAAGGTGATCCCATCTTCCTTAAATATTTCATCACCATCTCTTGACTCATCCAGAGCCATGCCCAGAGAGGGCCCGGATCACCCACCCTCATTCATCATGAGCCTTATAATATGCTCCTCACCCTTATCCTTCAGAAATTCTTTAATCATCTCCACTGCTTTTTCCGTTGCTTCAAACATTATTAGCTCCTTTCAGATTAACCGCCTTATTGCAGTCAATATTAACATTTATTTAAAGTATACACTTAAAACATTTTGTCAAATGTTATTTTACCGTACTATATTCATATCTTTATGGAATAGATGGCTTAAGTTTTGATTGACACACCGCGAATGCTTGCCTATATACCACTTGGTAGTTCTAAATGCCGCATCATCATTAAAAAAGTTTACTAATCATGGAGGTCAACTGTCATGTCCGAGCCGTCTCTGTATCAGGATGTACCTTGCCGTTATTTCCATAAGCCGGGAGGTAAAAATACGAGAGCTGTCCTTGAAGCTGTCTCCAGGCGGGCCGTGGACCTTTCGATAGGAAAAGTACTTATTGCGACCTACAGCGGGCGGACTGCCTTTGAGGCATTGAAGATTCTCGACGAAAAAATAAAGATAATCGCCGTCACACATGTTACGGGGTATATGAAACCGGATACGCAGGAATTGGATGAAAAAGACAGGCGGGAGCTGGAGTCGCAAGGTGTTGCAGTTCTTACCTGCCAGCATGCATTCGGCGGCGTCGGACGCGCTGTCAGGGATAAGCTGGCCACGTACCAGGTTGACGAGATTATTGCCTATTCATTGAGAATCTTCGGTCAGGGGATTAAAGTTGCGATCGAGCTGGCCTTGATGGCCGCGGATGCGGGCCTCGTGAGAACGGATGAGGATATCATATCCGTAGGAGGAACAGCAAAAGGTGTTGATGCTGCTTTGGTTATCCGCCCTGCAAACAGCTTCCGCTTTTTTGATTTGAAAGTTAAGGAAGTGATCTGCAAACCCTCGGTGTTTTGATCTGAAAGAGAAGGCGCAATGAAAAAACTGCTGGGCATATTCCTCTGTGCGAGCTTATCCTGGCCCATCATATCACAGGCTGAGAATTACACAGTCAAAGGAGATATGGGGTCGAATATCCGCTATGAGCTCCAGGAGCAGGTTACAGCAGGTGGAGGCATCCAGAAGATGGTCCTCAGCTTTGTGGTACCCCGGAGTTTTCAATCGCCTACCTCCCGTCAGGAAATCAAAGAGTTTGGTCTGGCTTTTTCTCCTGAACCTCAGGAGCGAAAAAGCAGCACCGATGGACGGGGCAACCAGATTATCGCAGCTACATGGACAAAGCCTCCGGGCGTAATAGATGTGCGTCTTTTCTGCAATGCCGTCAGTGAAACAAAACTGCCGGCACTTACGACAAAGGATCCATTTCCTGTTGTAAAAGTGGGTCCGGAATTCAAGGATTATCTCAGACCGACGGAACAGGTACAATCTGATAATCCCCGCATCAGAGAACTGGCAGCGAAACTCTCTGGCGGCGTTAAAACAGAGTTTGATGCCGTGCAGCGCGTCATTGCCT
The DNA here is from genome assembly GCA_035542475.1 of Syntrophales bacterium. Lineage (GTDB taxonomy): Bacteria > Desulfobacterota > Syntrophia > Syntrophales > UBA2185 > DATKLL01. Next base: position 4,024 of record DATKLL010000157.1, on the reverse strand, counting down.
GGGTAGTGGATAACGTACGCTACGTAAGCCCTCCCGTCCGGTATGACGCCATTTATTCTCTGGAATCAGGCAAAGGCAATTGCCAAAACTTTTCCCATCTGAGCGCAGCATTGCTCCGGGCTAACGGCATACCGGTGCGTATAGTAAACGGTGTCACATTCAATCAGCCTTTTAATATTGCCTGGCAGAAGGGAACCCTTACCTTCAAAATGGGTCAGGGGCGCCATTCATGGATTGAGGTTTGGTTTCCGGAACTCGGCTGGGTACCTTTCGATCCCCAGAATACAATGCTTTTCGTCTCAACACGTTACCTGCGGATAGAGGTTGGTGTTGACAACAACGAGACAAAAAATGACGGTCTATTAAAGTGGGCACAGCTTGTAGAAGCCGAGAAACCGAAACTCCAGGAGAATATAGCTGCCAATTTCAACAGCGACAGCGTAAACGTTAGAGGAGACAGGCAGACTTATGGTCCCAAAAATCTCCTCCTTTCTCCGAACGTGAGGGCCGAATTTAAGCAGATCGAGGTGCTTCCGCCCCCCCTTCCCCCGGTAATCACAGAAGAGGTTAAAAAGGAACTCCGGTATGAAGTGCCGTTCATCTTCGGCAATATGGAATTCCCGGAAAATATAGATTTTGCATTTCCGCGGGTGACAAAAGCCGCGGGGGTGAATCAATTTGAGATGTCCCGGAATTTTCTTGTGGAGACGGCAGAATACGTAACCACCAATCTTACTCAATATGCCCAGGTTGTCGTCCTGAGAAAGCCCGTCAAACTCCAGAAAGTCGGCTTGGCCCTGCATAAGTTTGGCGGTGACGGTTTGTTATGGATCGACATATTCCAGGATAACCAGGGCAAGCCTGGACAAACCTTGAACACCAGTGACTTTATCAACCTCGACCAGCTCTCCCTTAAGCCTGGGTATCGATGGGCGGATTTTGATTTCAGCAGAGATAATCCCGTTCTGATGCCGGGCTCCTACTGGATCGCTTTAGGTTTCACGGGAAGTCCCATAGTCAACTGGTTTTATACCTACGGCAAACCGGTCGGACCTGTGGACGGCACACGCTACAAAAGTGTTTTCCAGCGGGACTGGAGCGGCGCCCTTAATTACGAATTTAATTACCGTGTAATTGGTCTAACGGTAAAGTAAGAGTCATACTCAAGGGATCGATGCTTCTCACAAAAACCTATTGACGCCATAGACTGAATCACATGACCTTTTCCTTTGACACATGAGACTGCTTTCACTATAGTGGCTCGACCAAAAGGAACATTAGCATCCGAGACAGAAAAATATGATTTATCCAAACTTCATCAAGCGAGTAAACTGTGGGATCGTTGAAAAACCCCCTTCTCTTGGGGCTGTTCAAAAATGCTCAGATGCAAGGAGCTCAAAAACTGGAGTGCGAGGCGTATATAGAAATACGTTGAGCGTTTCGGTTTGCAAAGCAACGCAGCAGATGAGGGTTTTTCAACAGCCCCACTTTCGTCTGTTATTTCTTATTGTTTTCATCATGATCATTGCAGCATGTGCTCCCAAACCTGCGCTTCTCCCACCGCCCAGGCCTGCAAAGGTTGCCCTTGTGCTTGGAGCCGGCGCGTCCAAAGGATTTGCCCATATCGGTGTCTTGAAGGTACTTGAATCCCATAATATTCCGATTCATATGATTGTTGGGACAAGTGTTGGCAGTTTTGTGGGCAGTCTTTACGCTTACGGATATGATGCCTATCAACTGCAAACGATGTCTTTTTCTATTCAAAGGGAAGATCTCGTAGACCTGACGATTCCTGACAACGGATTCGTCAAGGGGGAAAAACTGGAAAATTACGTGAACTGGGCATTGAGGGATACTACCATTGAAAAACTGCGCCTTCCCTTCTTCGCCGTAGCCACAAATGTACAAACAGGGGAAGAGATCGTCTTTGGAACGGGCAACACTGGAACAGCTGTACGTGCGAGCTGTTCGATACCCGGTATATTCAGACCTGTGAAGATTTCAGACGGAACGTATGTCGATGGAGGTGTTGTAAGCCCCCTGGCCGTCGATGCCGCCAAAAGACAGGGTGCTGATGTTGTTATCGCTGTGGACATTTCTTCGAATATTAACGGTTCAGTCCCGAAGAGCACGATAGAAACATTGCTGCAATCGATAAGCATTATGAACGCCAAGATGTCTCAGATACAAGTCAACAGGGCAGACGTGGTTATAAGACCCAATGTAGGGCATATAGGAACTGCCGATTTTTCCAAGAGACATGAAGCAATCCTTGAGGGGGAAAAGGCAACTTTGGATGCACTGCCAAAGATTAATCAGATTATCTCCAAACTAAGGCAGGAAGGCAGGCTTCCATAAGGTGATTTTTTCTACTTTATAATACGGCAAAAAGGAAGGATTAAAGGATGAAACAGGCATGTGTGGGTAATAGTGTGAAGGTTCACTACAAAGGAACATTTGATGACGGTACTGTCTTCGATTCCTCCTTGGATTGTGACCCTTTGGAATTTACAATCGGCGGGGGACAGGTCATCCCGGGGTTTGAAAATGCCGTCATAGGAATGAGCGTAGGGGAAACGAAAACTTCCAGGATCACGTCCGACGATGCCTACGGCCCGCACATAGAAGAAATGGTAGTGTCTTTTGATCGCGACCAGCTCCCGGCTGACCTTCAGCCAAGTATCGGCCAGGTGCTGCGATTCCGCAGAAACGACGGCCAAATTATCGAGGTCACAGTAACTGATTTGTCCGATACAAGTGTGACATTCGATGGCAACCATCCACTGGCTGGGAAGGACTTGAATTTCGAGATCCAACTCCTGGAAATCAACTGATCCATTAGTCACAATCATACGATTGAGGCTGACAAAAAAGGTATCACAGAAGGCCATAATGCAGTAAAAATAATATTATAGAAAATGCTTGACTTTAAACAAAGGTCATAATAAAAATGCATCTCCCTGAGTAAAAAGCTTTTTTTGCAGTTCAGGGGAATATAAAAGTTGGGTAGAAGCATTTTGAAGTATAAGGTAAACCATCAGACGCTCCAGGGCTGTGATGGGATGTTCTTTCTGTCATCGTGGTAATCCAACTTTTGAAAAATCTAAGAAAGGAGGATAAAACAATGTCAGAAGGAATCGTTAAGTGGTTCAATGAGAAGAAGGGTTTCGGATTCATTGCTAATGATGAAGGTGGCGACGTATTTGTTCATTTCAGCGCCATTCAAGACACCGGTTTTAAGACTTTATCTGAGGGTCAGCGTGTCAAATTTGACGTCCAGCAAAGCCCAAAAGGTCCGTCCGCGGTTAATGTGAGGACCGTATAAGCAATTATTTGCAAAAAAAAGAGGCACTCCTGTAAACACCTGAACGGGGGTGCCTCTTTATATTTACGGATCTTTTTATTCAGACAAGTCAAAGGAGAGATACATATGAATAAAAAACTATATATCGGGAATTTGTCCAGTAAAGTGACGGAAGATGACCTGAGGGCGAACTTTTCCGGAGCAGGTAAAGTGATATCGGTGAATATAATAAAAGACAGGCTGTCCGGACTATCCAAAGGGTTTGGATTTGTTGAAATGGATTCTGAGGAAGAAGCGAAGGAAGCGATTCAAAAATTCCATGGCGGCCAGCTTGACGGAAACACGATTGTTGTCAGTGAGGCCAGACCCAAGAAGGATAGAGATAGGGGGAGGCCAAGGTCACATCAGTCCGGCGGTGGCTTCAAAAGCGGTCGCGATAGAAGGTATTAAGACAAATACTATTATATATAATAGCCGACGGCAGTCATCCGCGTGTCTTAAAATATTACAGTATTATCGACCCCATTTTGTATTTGCTGGTTCAATAATTTATTTCCATAAAAAAATATATAACTGGACGAGATTCCGAATATCTCGTACTTAAAGATGTAAATGAAAATACACTGGATAATTATTCATATCAAACTTTTTAAAAGTTCCTTTAAGTTTAACCTGTTACAAATTAATTAACTCCCCCAATCGTATAAAAAATCGAATTTT
>DATKLL010000156.1:0-4088 GCA_035542475.1 Syntrophales bacterium | reverse complement strand
CGTCCTTATTGATGAGAGCATCAACCGCAGTCGAGATGGTCCATGGGAAGTAGATGTCATCAGAATTAAGATAAGCCAGGATTTCGCCCGAGGCCATTCTAAACCCCTTATTGATTGCGTCATACATTCCATTATCAGGCTCGGAAATGTATTTCAGCTTGCCTTCTTTTCTGTATTTTTCCAAGATTTCTAATGTTCCATCTGTAGAACCGCCATCTACAACAATATACTCCATATTTTTATAAGTCTGTTTGAGCACAGACTCGATAGTTGCTTCGATTAACGCGGCGCGGTTAAAGGAAGGCGTGACAATTAAAACTTCGGGGTTTTTCATGCGGTCGGCGAATTGCAACGTAGCGAGCCGATCTTCTGAATGACTTTCTTGAAGTGAGAGGATAACTCCAACCTTTCATTAAAGCATTTGCACGCATGTGCCGAAAAAGTGTCATAGTCGTGGAAGATATGAGAGAGTGCTTCTGCGATACGATCAGCGTGCGGTACCGCAACGCCACATTGATAATCGGTGATCAATTCTTTAGGACCCGTCACTTCATTCACAATTACAGGTAAGCCGTGCTGAAGATAATCCGCTATCTTTCCCGATGACAGCCCCATTATCTTCATGTTCATATCTATACCTGCTGACGTGTATGGGGAAGTATAACTATAGAAAGCGATACCCACATCAGCCGAATCCAACATCTGATGATACTCGCTGGCCGTAAACTGGTCGAAAGAGACAATCACTTTCATCGGATTGGCTAAACTCATAATCTCGCTTTCGTATTTGGCCCCATACATGTCGGGCTTCCGCCGGGAATGCATAACAAGCATAAAATCATCCGGCCAGTTATTTGCCGCCTTTACGATTTCTTTACTCATGGCCCACCACGCCAGTGTACCGGCGCATATGATGACCTTCTTCCCCAAAGGGATATTCCACCTTTTCTGGAGGAAGTTGTTTCTGTCACGGTGAGCATTGCCCATTGGAGCATTTGGCACGATCATTATTCTGGCTGCATCTACACCGTTCTCATTGATAAGCGCTTCCTTGCGCCATTCATCCTGTATTATCGCGAAAGCGGCCTGTCGGCTGTACCGGATATCTTTTTCCTTCAAACTCTTTTCTTCCTCAGTTCCACACTGACCGGTAAAACGCAGCTCAAGTGACCAATAAATAAAAGGAACCTTGAGATAATTCGCGTATCGGGCCGTGTCCGCAATAGCTTCCTGATCGATCCCTATGAGGCAGGAATATCTTGATTGGGAATGTCTCGACCGCAATCGGGGTTTGAACACGATATTACGCCAAAAACTTCCATATAACCTTAGAACAAACCAGCTATAGAGAGTCAATCCCCTGCCAAAAGTCCAATTCGGCAACGCAACCTTTGCGTGAGTGAACACCGCAGCTTTGTCTGAAACCACTGAAATCATCTTATCGTCGAATTGAGGCCTAGGATATGCTGGATTACCTGACAAGAATATGTCGACTGAATAGCCATGCTCGGCAAGCAGCTTTACCCCATCTCGCAGGCTGGAGACCGTTTCAAGCGTGCCCATGGCAAAAAAGATGCCTATCCTCCGGCTTCTGTTTGCCGCTCTATCCTGCCATTGACGCATGCGGGAGTGGTTGACTGTTTCCTTCAGCCGAGATCGTAAATATTCTCTAGCGAGCGGTTGCACGGCCTGCCTTTGAGGAATCAAAGGGTTTGAAACCTGCCTTGAGAGCCGGAGAATCCGGGCGAAGGTTGAAGTTATTCGTGCTCGAATCGACAAAGCCCGGATCGTCTTCTATAGTACCAGTAGCTCCATTCGGAAGTGCCTTCTTCTCTTCCTTGCCCGATTCCATGGCTTTCTTACTAAAATGGATTAAATTATCCTTAATTGATGCTCCCTCCGGGTTGATAAAGCTGATGTCTGCGTGAGGTGCGTATACGATATTGTGTTCGAATACAGTCTTATCTGATCCGGCAAAACTAATTCTGTTCTTAGCATTACAGACAAATATGTTGTTGCGTATAGTGTTGTTCCTCGCCATATGCACATGTAGGGGGGATCCGGATATATCGTAGACCAGATTATCCTCACAAAGCACATCTTCTACGTTTTCATCAAGGTAGAGTCCTGCTGCAGCAGCCGAACGCCCGCGAGAATCGGAGAGAACATTTCCTTTCACTATGGATTTCTTTTCTTTACCGGAAAGATAGATACAGGCGCCGTCGTCTATGCCGTTCATCACATCCCACACCCGGTTGTATTCCAATGTATTCATTGCCGGCGCATTGTCTTTCATGGAGTTGCCTAACGCAATGCCGCTATAAGATACGGAGTAAACATCATTGTGGGCAATGCTCGTGTTCTTTTGATATCCCGCATTGATTCCCATAGCATTCGGATCAATAAGACCGACATCGTGTACCGAGTTGTTCTCAATAAGGTTCTTGTAACCATTATGAAAGTAGATTCCATTTGCGCCGGTATGATGCACCTCACAGTCTTTCACTGCAACGCCGGAGGAGTTTGTTATCTTGATTCCCTGCCCCCCCGTCCTTGAAATCGTAAGAGCCGTCATTCCACAGTTGACAGCATTATTCATCGAGATGGCGCCTTCAAAACCAGGAGCGCCGAAACCACCCGATTGATTAATTTTGCTGGAGGTCAACTGGAGGTAAAGGTTTCGAATGGTTATGTCGGAGACCTTCTTTTCCTTAGACCCGTTTACCTGAACCAACGATTCCAGTACAGAGGCCTCAAAGCTTAGTACATTTGGATCTTCGCCTTCGAGAGGCCAGTAGACGACCTTGCCCTCGTCCCGATCGAGATACCACTGTCCAGGCCTTAGCATGCCCTCTCGAACATTTTCTACAGCATACTGCTGAATCCCGAAGGCGCCCGGCGGATACGTGCAAGGGGGGTTTAACCTGAGGGTACGTGTCATAGGGTCGTGTGAAATGACTTTAGCCCACGAAACATCCCATTGGTGATAGATAATGAATTCAGCGTTCTTTAAAGAAATCCCATCTGGAATCTGGCCTGGCGCATAGACCATCGTCGAACGTTGTTGAATTGTGGGCGCAGGGATAAAACCGCCTCCGCTGGTGTAGTTCCATTTCTGCTCGAACCTGGATTCGTGCGTGAACAATTCCTTTCCCGGAAGTCTTGCCCGGGAACGAATCTCACCATTTACATAAAGCTGCCGGAAATCCCATTTCCCATCCTTGACGTCCTGAATCGGGGCAAACCAGAAACCGCCTTCTTCTTCCCGTTGCCATCCAGTAATAAACCGCCCACCATAAGCGATGGTTTTTGACACCGGATTGCCCTCAATGATAAGGTTAGAGTCCTGAGGATTCAGCACCAGCGGCTCGGTGAACATGTGCCTTCCCGGCATCAAAACTATTCTTGCCGGAGTTGTATCCAATTTGCGTAGGCTTCGTATAAACCTTATTTTCCGCAACGCCGCATGTGCAGACTTAACAGGTCCATCTGGGGCATCGGCGTGCTGCAAAGGTGAAAAACCGGACCGTGTATCGTCACCTTCAGAAGAGACGTATATTGCAATTTCGGAACTTGCATTGTAGAACCCCTGATATATATCATCCGCAAGAACCGCTTCACGAAGTAAAACCGAAACGGCCGCGACGAATATCATTATATAAACTGCTTTCCGCAGAGGCGTCGAAGGCCATTTGCGCTTGTACTTGCAATAACTATTCATGCCTCTGGACTATTCACAACGCGTCAAGATTTGTCGCTGGCTGAAAAGTCTTCATGACGTTCCTTAAGTACGGAACTGCAAATAAGCGCCAGGGTCTATAAATCAACGCCTTCATAAAAAATGATCTCGAGGTGCCCATCTTTCCTGCATTTCTATATAAGTTACCGATGGCCTCATAGTGGCGGCCGATCCCCTTACGACCAAGCGTCCTTCGGATTGCTTCCTTATGTTTCTCGACTATTCTTTCATACCCCAGGGCTTCTCGATATCGATCTTTAGAAATTGTATCGTCACCATGACAATGGTAGACAAAAGTCGGTTGCGGTACAAAGGCAAAAGGGAAATGCTGAGCCAGTCTTATAGATGT
>DATKLL010000155.1:0-9737 GCA_035542475.1 Syntrophales bacterium | reverse complement strand
ACGAGGAAAGGGAGCACCGCCATGACCGCGACCGCTATGAGAAAGGCAGGCGTGAATATAGGTATTATCGCCGGGACAGGATTTATGTCCCGCCGCGGGTCATCTATGAGCCGCCTCCACCTCCGGGCATCAGCATCTTCTTCCCTCCCATTGTTATTCGTCCCTAAAGGGTTTGCTTATTGACTAATTAGTTGGATCGAAGATGGGATATTCCTTGAAAAAGGAATGTGGGTTACAGCATATTAAGGAAGTAGAAACTTGAAAACTTCGGGAAGCCGTTAGCAAATTAGTAAGATGAAAAGGTGGACTATATTCTTTCGCAAGGTGCACCCGGCATTCAATGAACCTGTAATGATCCAAGGATAATCACCAATCTCATGCAGTATGTGACGATGCTTGTTTCGTCACCTTTGTTCGATTTCTGCAATTTGTTTTTTGAATTTTCCGATTTGTTCTTTTAATGCAGGACGGCGATCCTTTTGCAGCTCGACCTCGAGCTTTTTCCTGGCTGCTTCTCACGAGGGCGGGTTCGATATGGCATTTGATCTCCAGCTCTCATAATTCGACAGGTTGTCTTCTGCCACTGCCAATTGCATTTTTAACAAATCGAGCCGTTCATTTAATTCAGTGCGCCGCTCTTCCGGACTCATAGGGGTAATGACATCGATTACCTGCTGGACAGAACCTCTTTCTCTTCCTTCCTGTCCGGAGTGTTTCTTAATGAACCCTTTGGATACCCCAAGATAGTAACTCGCATAAACCATAATAATCCCGATAAGCACAATATTCTTCAGACGCATTTAATACCCTCCTTAGGCCTCACTATTCTTCCCTTTCAATCCTCATCCTCACGGTCACTCTCCTTCATTTTCCGACTGACTGTTCCTGATCCTTTTTCTTTTTTGCCCAAGGCAATGTAGGGCCAAGCTTCTTTAAACACACTGGCAATGGTGCGACGTAAGATTTCTATAAATTCCTTCGGTATTATGGTAATCATGATGTTATTCGTCTTAGTGTCTACGCAGTCTGAGGTTGCATAAATATGTTTAATGTATAACAAAGTGTAATCCTCATTTCATACCGTTTATCAAATGTCAATGCTGGAAGATCGCTGATATTTTACTAGGCCAAACCTGGTATATTGAAGTCTTGATGAGTGAACATTTTTTATAGAAGAGTCATTTATTGACTGAAGGATATGTGATTGCGTCAGGCAGCCGTCTTGATGTATTAATTATAAAAAAAAGAAATCGGTGCTTCCTGGATCGATCATATGAAACGAAAGTAATTTGTACTGCGGTTATTTGATGATCGAAATTAAAGAACTGACAAAAACCTACGGGGATGTAAAGGCAGTGGATAGAATAAGCTTCTCCGTCAGTAAAGGAGAGGTATTCGGCCTTCTCGGCCCGAACGGCGCCGGTAAAACAACAACGATCAAGATGCTTACCGCCTTGAGCAGACCCGATTCAGGTAGATGCTCGATCAACGGTTTTGATGTCGCGGCAAATCCTCATGAGATAAAAAAGCACATCGGTGTTGTGCCCCAGGAAAACAACCTCGACCGGGAGCTTACGGCATATGAAAACCTGCTCATCTACGGGATGCTGCACCGTGTGAGCGACAAAGAAAGGAAAATCCGTGAATACCTGAAGATGGTCGATTTGTCCGACAGGACAGATTCGCTCGTATCGGGGTTTTCCGGAGGCATGCAGAGAAGGCTCCTCCTGGCAAGGGCCCTCCTCCCGGAACCGGCCGTCCTCTTCCTCGATGAACCATCCATCGGTCTTGACCCGCAGATCAGGAGGCAGCTCTGGGATATCATCAGAAAAACCAGGATAGAAGGCAGGACCGTCGTCATTACCACGCACTATATCGAAGAAGCGGAGGCGCTGTGCGACAGGGTGGGCATCCTGGCAAGGGGAAGGTTGATAGCCCTCGATACACCCCATCACCTCAAAAACAGCGTGGGCGATTACATTGTCGAGTATATCGATGCGGAAGGAAAGCTGATACAGCACATCTGCAAAAGCCGGCACGAGGCGCACGACATCGCAAAACACCAGCAAAACAGTGTGACCGTGAGAAAGTCAAACCTCGAGGACGTATTCATAAAACTTACGGGAGAGCGTATAGAATGATCATATTGAGACTCATTAGTTGTCATTCTTGCGAAAGTAGTTCCCTATATCCTCCCTCCTTTAGAAAAGGAGGTCTGGGTGGATTTGATATTCGCTTTAAAAATCCCCCTGTATCCCCCTTTATGAAAGGGGGAATAGATTCCCGTTTTCACGGGAATGACAGAGCCGGGAGCGTATAGAATGATCACACCCGCGTGGTATCCCATTTTTTTAAAGGAAATGCTCCATTTCAAAAGGAGGCTCCTCAAACTCGGCTATATCTTTTCCGCCATGGTCGTACCGATAATCTATCTAGTCGCCTTCGGATTCGGCCTCGGCAGGAGTATCCGCATCGAAGGCGGCGATTATCTCGCGTTTCTCCTCCCGGGACTTGTAGCCATGAGTTCCATGAACAACTCCTACACCTGGGTATCGACCTCCTTGAATCTCAACAGGCTCTATTTTAAGACATTCCAGATCTACGTCCAGGCTCCCATCAATTCTTCTTCGATAATGACCGGAGAGGTGCTGGCGGGCATGGCAAAGGGGCTCTTTGCGTCATCCTTAATCATCATCGTCGGTTTTATATCTTCACCGGATTTTTCACTCAATTCGTGGTTTGTGGTCGCCCTGCTGTTGAACTGCTTTCTCTTTGCCAATCTGGGAGTAATCATCGGGATGGTTACAAAATCTCATGAAGACACGGCCACGTATTCCAACTTTTTTGTAATACCCATGGCGTTTTTCAGTGGAACATTTTTCCCCATAGATAAATTGTCTGTTTACTTTAAGGCGATTATCTATGTGCTGCCCCTTACCTATGCGAGCATACTGATAAGAAAGACGACCCTGGACACAGAGGGGTTCATTTCACTCTGTGTGATGATTGTCTATGCGACGGTTTTTTTCCTTTACGGCTCCAAGCTGATTAAAGAATACAGTGAGTGATCACGGCGGCGGCATTTGTTTTATATGCTTCCGATCCTGTTATTCGCCAACGATGGTCCTGACTTCTGATTTATTAATCCATACAATGATAGCATCGCCTACAGCGACTTCCCTTCCGGCATAGGAATGATAATGACGGCCTCCGCAAGGATCTCCTTCCGGCACTCCGCCGCGGACCGTAACAAGATTGTTTTTTGAATAGTTCCTGACTGTCTGATAGGGAGTGAAGCGGCAGGCATCGTTCTCATTGTGGATGTGTAACACAGGTGCTTTGATCTTTTCCACGGGGAATCCACTCATCGAGTAGCCAAATTTAAAATTATTTCCACTGGCAAGTGTCATGGCCGCAGAGTGGATGCTGCCGGCAATTTCATCACCCAGGCCTAAAGCCAGCCACTTCGAACTAATGGTCCCGTAACTGTGCCCCATGATAAACTGACGTTTGTATCCATATTTTTCACGCAGCTCCTTCATCACCAGTCGTACATCTGATAGATGTTCCTGGGAGGACCGATAGTCGTCATCGCAGGCAGTCGGGTTGGGACCGGACATCCCCCACTCGCTCGTCGGGCAGTCAACAATGACCAAGGCAATGCCCTCGTCTTTAAATCGCTGCTCATTCTTGCGCAGAAACATGATCAGGTTTTTCGATTTATCATTCACAGATTCAATCCGGGCGATACCCGGCCATCCGCGAAAGAATAGCAAAGCTGTCTGGCTTTGCTGTTTGGGAGGAATAACGATGGCTCGCTGCCTGATCGGTGTTTTGGTAAAGATGCCTTCTTTACGGCCGGTGTCGAGGTCAATCAGAATATCATCTCCAGCCCAGAGGAGACATGGCAGTATTAGTAACACAACCAATAAAAAGAAAGGCATCATAGAGTATCTGATCTTTTTTTTCATCCCTTTAACTCACCTACTTTTCTGACAAAAGAACATCTACTGGTATACCGTCTTCCACATTACATGGTGCTTTTGCCGATGTAATAGAATGAATCAGTGAGTGATCACGGAACTCCCGGCCCCTAGCTAGCACCTACTGGTTGGGCTTAAATTCTTCATCAAGGAATTGCTGAACCTCTTGGAATAGCTGCATGCGGTTCTTTTCCATCATGATTGTGTGCGTGCCTTCGCCTATCTCCACGTATCGCTTGTAGGGTACATTGGTTAGCTCGGCAAAGTAAGCATGCAGCATATAACTCGGCAGGTCAGCATCCCACTCGGCGTGTACGAGAAATGTGGGGACGCGGATTTCAGCAGGATCATACTGCGCCTTGCCCGCCCCCCAGAATTCGCGATCGTCCTGCAGTGTTCCATTGGGGGCGCGAACCACCTTCGGTGTCTGTTTCGAGCCCACGGGGTCAGTCTCAAAGGTGGCGTCCGCCCATGCCTCAAACCATCCCGGCGGAATCAGATCAGCCTTCTTGTTTTCGGGTACACCCCTGAGCCAGCGACTTTTTGCAACGTCACGCGACACGGTCCGGTAGGCGCCGAGCTTGCCACCCGAGTCCATAAGCGAAGCGGTTTGGCGGATCCATTTAGGCGCATAGAGCACCAGTCGATTGACCTTGTCGTTGTTCTGCGTAGTGTACCAGCCCATAATCACAGTGCCCCAGGACCAGCCCAGCAGGTTAATTTTGGAGACGCCGCGGTGCTTGAGGATGAAGTCCACCGCCGCCCCTACGTCCTTGACGGCGGTCTCGGTGCGCACGATCGGCCTGTTTTCTGCTGCCGGCTTATCCATTTCGGGTGGGCGCGTGGACTTGCCATAACCGCGAACATCCACCAGGTAGACGTCGTAGCCATGCTGCGCGATGTAGTCCATCCAGGACAGACCCTTCAGTTTGAGGTCGAAATTGGTCTCAGCGGGGTACGTCGATCCGGACACGAAGAGCAGGATTTTCTCGCCCGGGAACTTCCATACTCCCAGCTGATGTTTATTGCGTATGTAAAGGTTAATGCCTGGATCGACAGCCGGCACCATGAATTCCTCCATGACGAGTTGGCGGTGATTCTCGGCATATGCATCCATGCACACAAAAAGCAACAGCAAAGCTGAGAAAATACTGAGTATCGTTTTCATTTTTCCCCTTCATTAACTAATATTTTTTATACTGCTGCGTTGTTTGTCTTACAAAACAGAACTTTGCTTCCTTTAAACGGCCAAAAACCAGGCAACGATTGGAGTTTCCGTTAAATAGAACCGTCCCCTTTATACTTTATATTATTTATATTCTTGGATTAAATATTACTTTTTTTCTGTTATTTGAAGACCGCCACTCGCTTTTAATACTCTAAGAAGTTCATTAGCAATCTCTTCACTTCTCGTAAAAGCTTGACCGAGCCCGACGGGATAATAAACACGTTCAACATCAAGAGCCGTTATCTCTTTGCTATAACCAAGGTCCTTGGCCATTTCAGTAATAAGCTCGAGATTCTTTGTTTGTCTAGTCTTGTATCCTAATTCATTGTTAAGTCCCGTATTGTGTAGCATGTCATAGTACTCCCTTCATAGCCGACGTACATTTTTGTTTTTATAAAATACGACATCAATCATATTAAGGGCACGTACGGTCTGGTCATTTATCGGGGAATGTCTAGTTGCTATTAGAGTAGAAAAGATAACTTTTTTTTCACCGTATTTTGCTTGTTTGGATTGTAAGAAGACACTAACTAAAACAGCTATAAGCGGAGAAAATAAAAGTGCGAATAAATTAATTATTTCCATTTTGTTCCTCCTAATGATTGTATCAAGTTATTTTTGGTTTATTTCGATTTATGCATATCGTACTACAAAAGAGAAAAAAAGTCGTTATCAATAAATGGGTTAGATGAGTACTCCGTTTATGTAACACGTGGGTCGGAAAGAAAAAAGGATGAATACTTCCCGAATTAATTTGATTCTTCTCTCATCGCATTCATTTCGACATAAAACCTCATTAATCATATTTATTTATTAGCTTTTTCTGGGAGTACTTTTGATCGTACTTGCAGATAAAGTATTGATTGGGACGTTTGCATATGATAACCGATTTCTTTAATAGTGAGTATTGTGTCAAATAAAAAAATGGAAAATATAAATAATCATTTGCCCGGCCTCTACATCCATATTCCGTTCTGCCGGAGTAAATGCCCATACTGTAGTTTCTTTTCCGTCACCTCTCTCGCGGAGAAGTCCAATTTCTTCAACGCGCTGTTCAGAGAAATGGACATGTACCGGGATGCCTTCAACCGGTTCGACACCATTTATATCGGCGGGGGGACGCCATCAGTTCTCACGGTGCAAGAGGTAGAGGAATTGCTCACCAGGGCCCGGCGATGCTTCACAATGGGAGAGGATGCAGAAATCACCATGGAAGTCAATCCGGGGGATATTGATCTCAATTATCTGAAAGCACTGAGTCTCATGGGGATCAACCGCCTCAATATCGGCATCCAGTCCCTCGATGAAGATATACTGAGGTTCCTCGGACGCAGGCATTCGGTCGCGCAGGGCATATCAGCCATCGAGGCAGCCAGAAAAGCAGGATTCCGAAATATCGGCATAGACCTGGTTTACGCAATACCGGGACAGGACATGAAATCCTGGATGAATACCGTTGATAAAGTCAAATCATTTGACGTCGAACATCTATCTTGTTATCAGCTCAGCATAGATAGCGGGACAGATTTGAAAAACCGTCAAGTCGCGGGTGAATTCGACATGCCCGGTGAAGACATGCAGGTTGAGTTTTTCCTGAATACATCACTCACACTGGAGTCAGTCGGATACATTCACTATGAGGTATCCAACTTCGCAAAAGGCATGACTCTCGCCTCAAGGCATAATCAAAAATATTGGGATCAGACCCCATTCCTCGGCCTTGGTCCCGCAGCTCATTCCTTCCGGGAAAACAGGCGGTGGTGGAATCATTCTTCCATTGAACGTTATACTCAGGACATCAAAGACGGCAAGCCGCCCGTTGATTTGTCAGAGATGCTAAGCCCGGAGCAGTTGTGTCTTGAGGCCATGTTCCTTGGCCTTCGTACGAAAAAAGGAATCCACATAGAAGATTTTTCCAGGAGGTACACTTTTTACAACTGGGCGGGAAGAAAGGATATCCTGACTAAATTGGAGGAAGACGGGTTTGTGGAAATAGCGGACGGTTATCTGAAGCCGACACGCAAAGGACTTGCTGTTGCCGACAGCCTGGCGTTGATCTGACATGTAAGAAATGGACTTGATAAAAAGCACCTGTTGTGACATACGAGACCACTGAGTTGTTGATCGTATATTAATAATCAATAAGATTGCCATGGCTGTTCCCTCACTTCATTCTGGACGCCTCGCAATGACGTGTTCTGTAATACACCATGCTGAAAAAAAATCATCGTCCGCTCTGGGCATTGGATCTACTTGAGTTTTACCTGCGCAGAAAAATACTCAGGCAGAGAATACCTCTACTGGCCAGTTTCAAACTTACCTATCACTGCAATCTGACGTGCAGCGCCTGTCCTTTTCACGGAAGAGCCGCGGAAAATAATTCCCATATAACCTGGGGCGGCGCGGTAGCAGCGTTAGACGCTCTGAAAAAGCTTGGTACCAGAATTGTGGTGTTTGAAGGAGGAGAGCCCTTTCTCTGGCGCGATGGAAACCATGATCTTCATGATCTGGTCAATTATGCAAAGAAACGTTTCCTTCGTGTGGCGGTTACTACAAACGGCACGTTTCCTCTGCACGTCCCTGCAGATGTTATCTGGGTAAGCATAGACGGATTGAACGGAACTCATGACCGCCTGCGAAGCAGCTCTTTTGAACAGGTCTGGTTGAACTTGAAGTCTGCCAGGCATCCCCGTGTGCTGGTACATTTTACCATGAACCGGATCAACTGGCATGAACTTGAGCAACTGGTGGAGCAACTGAAAAATGTACCTGCTGTAAAAGGATTGTCAGTGCAGATATTCTACCCATACAACCAGGGTGAATTGCCCCTTGCTCTTTCACCGGATGACCGGAAGAGTGCATTGGAAAACGTCATCAGGCTAAAAAAATCATACCCTATTATCAACTCTGAGCGATGTTTGAACGACATGATCGAGAACGACTGGCACTGTCATGATGATGTACTGATCAACATTGATCCGGATGGAAAGTTTACCCAGGGATGTTATGTAAAAAGCAGGGGTAAGGTCGATTGCCGGGAGTGCGGTTTTACACCGGTGGCAGAGGCTTCGGGCGCTTTGGATTTGAAGCCGGGCTCGATTCTGGCAGGATGGAAAGCTTATTTATCTTAAAGAGACAGAATCTTTTCTTACTTGTGATTTATGTACATCTTGTGGTATATAAAAATCATTGAATCGATGATTTAAGTTCATACCACAGCGGCAGAACCGAAATGATTATTTGATTTTTACTTATACTATCATTCGGCGCAGTGGCATTTTTTTTGCTTCTATATTTAAAGGATCAAAAGGCAGGAAACGAGGAGACTGAATGCAGGAAAATGCGGTATTCACACCGACAGAACTTTTTAACGCCTGCTCGGTTTTATTCGGAAATGATGTAGCCGTTTCCGCTAATTTTCTGAAATATCTGAAGGTACCGGGACTGAAGGCCGCCTATCGAAAGAGGGCATTTGAAACCCATCCTGACAGGGCCGCAACACTTTCCGAATCTCCTTCAAACCTTGAAGAGCGGTTCAAAGAGGTAACACTCGCCTATGAACGATTGAGCACATTTATTGAAAGCCCCTGGAAATATTCGCTTTGGAATTATCCCTTCCACAAAACCGCCAAATACAACTCAGCCGCAAGAACCCCAAGGACATACGGATGGCAGGATCAAAGAACCCCTGGAAATGATTACCGTCATGGCGGGTCCTACGGATTGAGAGAACATTACTGGCAGGGAAATCTTCCCAAAACCAAGCTTTTCCTTGGCCGGTATCTCTACTACAGCCGTATTATTTCCATGAGAAGCCTGATAGAGGCCATTGTGTGGCAAAAAAGGCAGCGGCCAACGGTCGGCAACATTGCTGTCCAGTGGGACTGGCTCACTCAGGATGATATACGTTCCATACTCAGCATGAGAAATCCAGGTGAAAAATTCTGTGAATGCGCCCTTCGCTGCGGCTATCTCAGTTCCTATCAGCAATCCATTCTACTTGTAAGGCAACAAATGCTGCAGCCGAGGATTGGCAACTACTTCATCAACCAAAATATAGTCACCCAACAGGAAATGGAATATATCGCCGACCAATTGCGTGTGCATAACAGGAAGTATTGGCGTACCTGATCTTGAAACCCGCCTTGATTTCATTCTCTCAGTATAAACAGTAATATAATTTTATTCTACAGGACAGCAAATTATGGATGAAGAATTGACAGAAGCATTATCACCGGATTTGTGCGCAAGTAAAATATTTGAGATCAACGGCACAAAACTAGACCCTGACGCAGCCGCGGATCTATGGCCGAGGATTTTGCAGCACAAATGGCTCATGTCTGAAAAGCTCGGCCGGGATGTGGGCTTGCGGGTCGCGTGCATCGATTTTCTGGAAAATATAGAGCAGGCCAATGAGGAATTTCTGGCCTACAAGCGGAGGGACATCCTGAATGAGATGGGGGCTCAGACAATCGGAAAAGTAATATGGGACACCATCTCCGAGTCTCAGCCCCCCAAGCAGTTGG
>DATKLL010000154.1:0-5830 GCA_035542475.1 Syntrophales bacterium | reverse complement strand
ATAGAACTTCTTTAAGGCCTTCCAAAATAGGCTTAAAACTCCTTGATCATTATAAATGGAGATAAAGAGCTTTCCACTATCCGCCACCAGGGGAATGAGATTCTCCAAGGCCCCCCACATATTGCCCGTGTGATGGAGCACCCCCCAGGCATAAACGATGTCAAATGGGCCCAAGGAATTCAGATAGTTCACATCTAAAATATTTCCTTGTTCGATGGACCAGTTCTCATCCTCGGGCTGATAGCGTTTCTTTAATTCCATTGTGCATGCCACAGAACAGGGATCAAAATCAAAAGAATGAACTCTTGCACCCAATCGCCTGGCCGCAAGCGAGAACAGACCGCTTCCGGAGCCAACGTCGAGGAATCGCTTATTCTTCAAATCCTCCATTTCGAGCATCTCTTTTAGCGACTTTTCGGCTTCCACAATACGAATTTCATCCAAAACCTTTAAGAACTGTTCCCAGTTCTTCCCGAATTCAAACCGCTTTTTCTGAACTTCAACTTTCGAAGCTAACGATGTTCTCATTCCCATGTTGATACCTAAGACCAATCCTTCTTCCCTTGAAAAAAGGTTTTCACAACTTTTCTCTTACGGTTTAACCGCAACACAATTAATATATGGCGAGCTCCAGCGGTTTGGCTTTAGCGCTGGAACGACTCTCTCGAAAATCCATACTACTTCGTTAACCCATGATCGTAAACGAGCCACCTTGTAAAACAGAGTTTCTTTTAAATTCTCAATGTTTACAACACCCAAATTTGCGAATAGAAAATAATTACACGAAATTATTCGAAGCCCGTTGATTTGATGAACACGCATAAGAGTATCTATGTTAAGAGGTATGTGAATGTCAAAAATAGGACGATTAATTATTTTTTGAAGTAGACCATTAAAACCCAGCATGTTAGGAATATTTGTAATGAGAAGGCCACCGGGCTTTAAGAATTTTGAAAAGGCTGCAACGCATGCAGTAGTATCTCTGAAGTGTTCGAGGACGCCAAATGAAACGACTACGTCAAAAACTTCCAACATAGATCCAGGTGGCGAAAAGAAATCCGCACATACAATTTTCCCATTAACTCTCTCGTTTTCCAATATCTGCATTGCCTGCTGACACCCTATTTCAGAATAATCAATCCCAGTTACATTGAAACCAAATTCTTTTAAAAAATAAGGTAACCACACAGACCTCGCACAGCCTATTTCCAAAATCTTTTTTCCTTGAGTGTTCGCTTCAGAAAATATTTGACAGAAATATTCGTGGAAACGACGATTAATATGGTTAGGTAATCCTCCGTGTCGTGGATTCACTTCTTTAGGTACATCATAAGTTCCCCAGGCCTTATCCCAGTATTGCTTCCCCGCCTTATCCAAAATTAATGTCTCCTTGTGACATAGGTTACAATGCCATATTTTTTAAAAATAACCTGATATTTTTCATAGATTGGCATTAGAATCCGGTCAACTATATATAATGGATTGGAGATCAAGCGTTTCATATTTTTCATCCAGCAGTTCTTAAAGCTACCTTTTTCAAAAAAATGTAGGGTTTTAAATGGGATATCGTTCCACTTTAATCTTCGCCTAAGAATATATCTGTAAAGATAGTAACGCAAAAAATTAATAGGATGCATTGAATATATTTGATTGCTATAATCTCTCTTGATGAGCTCGAAGCCGGAGATCGAAAGATATTTCCTGATTGTGCTTTCGGTAAAGAAATACAAATGCCTAGGTATATCCTCGAGGAAAAGGCAACGGGATGACACGCTTTCGAAATTTGTCACTAAAAATGCGAAGATTCCTCCTGCTTTCAAGACTTGGGCCGCCTTCCGAAAATATGCCATAGGATCGTGAATGTGCTCCAAAACAGCCCAAGCCGTTATGGCATCGTAACGCGGTTCATATACTGGTATCTCTGTAAATTCCTGCTTATAAACTTTAAAATGAGTAATTGCTTTCGAATTTAGAGAAACCTCTACCCCTTCAACCTCCCATCCGAGTTGTTGCATGTATCTTGGGAAATCGCCATTCGCGCAGCCGATATCTAACAACAATTTATTGTAGTCTGAAGAAGCTCTGGGGAGAAATCTCGCTTCGGCTGCATAACGGCGCAAATGATAATCCCGTTCATCATCGAAATAATCATAAAAAGATGATGGATAGTATTTCGATATTTCGGCCCTTGTAGGTCTTGGGTTCACAAACCCCAGTCCACAATAATTGCACTCAACGACGTTAAACCATTCATTAACAAAATAACGAGCCTCAGGCATGGAATAGACAACTCGATAATTATCTGAGCCACAAAGGTTACACTTAACCGTTTCCATACCTTATTCCAAAGTCTTAATCTTTTTGTGAAGCATAATGGAACAATAAATAAGCGATACCACGTACACAAGTGTTGTAGATAGAGCGATACCTGCAGCCCCCAGTCGTTGCATAAGCAGGTAATTAAAGACAATCTTGCAAAGAAGATTAATGATTGCGGCTTGCAATAATATCGCGTTCATGTTTAGCGAAGAGATGAGGCGTACCATCAATATGCCCAGGAAATAAAAGGGCAGCTGCAATAAAAAGAGCGCTTGTACTTGACTAACCCTCCACGTATCCATTGATGTAAACGCACCTCTTTCAAATAAGAGGCGCACGATGGGGTCTGAGAAATAGACAAGAATAAAAGTCATCGGAATTGTGACAAGCAAAATTAGATAAGTATATGTCTTGAGGGTATGCCGAATACCACCCCAGTCGTAAACGGCAACCATTCGTGAGAAATGCGGAAATACTGCGGTACTCAAGCTGACCGAGCCTATGCCCAGAATTAGCGTTACGACCTTGCCGCCATAATTCAAAGTCGAGACACTTCCTGCCCCGAGCATGGCGGCCATGGATTGGTCTACCAGCATTGTACCGGACATCAAAAGGGCACCTGCGACAACGGGTATGTATTGATTGACCACTTTTCTGAGAGCGTGATCTAAACCGTGCCAGTACGGCATTATAGAAAAACCGTTACGCCCCAATCCCCATCCCAAAATTCCTGCCTCGATCACATATCCGCCGAGCATACCCACAGCGAGAGCATAGATTCCCCATGTCCTGCCTACGAAAAGAAGCATGGCTATCGTTGCTAATGGTATCATTATCGGAGACAGGGCTACCAACGCAAATCGGTCAGATGCATTAAGAATAGCAGCCCATGTCATTTTCAACCCGCTAATAACTAAAATGGGTAGAAAAACGAAAAACAGCGAGCGTGATAGCGCGACCTTGGTAATACTAAAACCAGAACCCAGGATAGGAAGGGTAAATGAGGCCGTCAAAGCCAGAAGAACCGAAACAGCGGCAAGCACGGCAGTGTTCCAAATAATGACTCCCGATAAAAGTTGTTGTGCCTTTTCTTGTCCTTCATTCTTACGCAATTGGACGAAAGTCGGGACAAGAGCAGTGCTGCAAGATGCCGCCAATACATTGACAGCATAGGAGGGAAGCAAGAATGCGATAAGTAGAGCGTCCATCGTATCACCGGTGCCGAATTGGCGAGCAACCACTAACTCCTTGACGGTAGCTGCAAGGTTAACCACAAGGGTGAACCCACCCACTGTCATCAAAGCAGCAAAGATTCGGCGATTTACTGATTCTCGTTGCCAGATACTTCGAAAGTCAATATGCATACTCAACGCTTCAATCACCTCCTGTCACCCCTCTGCTTGTCAAACCTACTAATCAGCCATCGCTACTGAATTAAGACCAACGGGTGTCGACGTGACTATCTCAAAAACCCTCTCCTTCCAGTCGAAAGTGAAGACATCCTTTCTTGTTTGACACAACCTCTTTACTTTAACGAGAAATTGCCGATTACTGAAAAGTTGTTGAATTTTATCGGCCACAGCCTTTTCATCCCCCGGATCAAATATCAATTCGTCATATTGAAGAATATCTCTAATCCCTGGGATATTGCTCCCCATACAAGGCAGATTAAATCCCAATGCCTCTAACATAGCGTTGGGCATCCCTTCGCTTAATGACGGCAATACGAAAAGATCAGAGGCAAGATAAATCTTCCAAAGTTCTTCTTTTTCAAGCCAACCCGTAAAAATAACCTTTTTGTCAACCCCTAATTTTCTTGCCAACTCTTGTAGGAAATCCTTATAGCGTAAGTCAGCCTCTGTTGAGCCGTCTCCCGCAACTATGAGAAACAGGTTTTCGACGTCGATTCTTGGAAGGCACTTTATTAGAACTTCAATGTTTTTGCCCCGGTTCAAAATACCAGCTGTCACGAACATTTTTGTATCTCCGGGAATGCCATATTTATCTCTCGTCCTGGAAATATGTTCCGGTTCACGTATATCCATTGGAGGAATATCATTGAAGAGAACCTGTACCTCGATATTTCTCCTCCCTAAATCCTTTAGAACCTCTTGCTGGATGGCCGTGTTATTTGTGATGACCCGGTCAGAAAAATGTAACCCCATGTTTTCTATACCCCTATTTAAAGACACAACAAATCTATAAGAATTCCTCATCTGGAGACCGAAGGATGAGTTTCCTCTGATGAAGGTAACCATTGGCCTTTTTAAAAACCATTTCGAAAAACCCTGTATAAAGGCATATAGAGACCCGAAGGCGATTAAGAGATCAATTCTGTTTCTCCAGGCTATCCAGATACACCACAGTGGAAATACAGAAAGAACCAGCAATCTCCCTAACAAACCATCTGTCGTTTTAAATGGGAAATACATAACATGGTTATGGAAAAGAGAATGTTTAATCTGAATTGGAGTCAGAGATAAACAATGAATTTCACAGTCTCTCTCCAAAAAGGCTTCGATCATCATAATGAATCTGTCGTAAGCCCCCCCTCTTCTAATCGTATACATGGCTGTCATAACCTTCATTTCATTGACCCAGATAATCGCGTGACCGTGTCCGTGTCTCGTGTCCGTAACTTACGGAACACAAATATCTTTTATACAGATCGGATTTTGTTTGAAGATACTTCCGAGCCTTTCCCTTTTTTGTCCATTTTCTGTTAAAGAAGTGATCAATATGCAATCAGGTTTTAGTTCCTGGACCCGGCTTACAGGTTCTATCTCATAGCCGAAGATGATTTGAGGTGTTACTTTTTCATCGTCTTCAACAATCCCTGCTAACTTCAGATTCACTCCCTGAAGGGTAATGTAGGCCACTTCCATCTCGTCGCTTACTCCATAAAAGACAATGCGTTGTCTACCGTCACGCTGCATCTCCAAGAGTCTATTGGCAATAACCTTTTTCAATTCGGAGTAATGTTGGACCCTGAACGTAATCAAATTGAGTGTGAGTCTTGCTTTTTCGATCATACCTTTCGGGGTCAAATGATAGCCGATCTTTCGAGGATTTAAATCCCGGATTCGAATCCATCCTTTTCGAGCCATCCTCCTAAGGCAGGCATTCGTTACCCCCAACGCGATGCCAAATCTATGACTCAACTCACGCTGTGAGACAATAGGATTCTTCTCCAGCTCCTCTAGAAGTCGGAGGTCTCTCATCTCTTCAGATGGTCGAAAAATATTGAGATTGTCAGTTGTCATCTCTTCCGGTGGCAACTTTTGTAAATTAAAGGACATTTTTGTTGATCGTTCACGATCCGAACACAAAACTTAAAAAAAATTATAATTTATCTAAGCACTTGAATCATTATACTAATTCGTAGCAACCAATTACCTATCCCCAAACTTTAATTGAGTTAGGTAAAACATCAAGCAATCTTTATGCCATTTTCAGCTTTTCGCTTCTAAAACCATTTTGTAGATCTCTTTCGTCCTCGCTATGGTGACCG
>DATKLL010000153.1:0-17289 GCA_035542475.1 Syntrophales bacterium | reverse complement strand
AGGCAGTATTGCGGTTATTAGCAGAGGAGGGGGGAGTCACTATTGTATCCGGGGATGATGTGAAGGGAAATGTAACTCTGAGCATGAAAAAGGTCCCCTGGGATCTGGCACTCAGCAGCATTTTAGATGTTCAAGGTCTTGTTAAGAAGCAACAAGATGATGTGATCACCGTTATGACGGTCGAAAGGGTAAAAAAAGACCAGGCTGACCGGAAGGCAGCTGAAGAAGATCGTCTCAAGGCCGAGGCCCTTGCTAAGAAAGCGGAGCAGGAGCGTGCAGAAGAAAGAGGAAGATTGCGGCAGGTAGCCATTGAGGCAAAAATCGTGGAGGCCAACGACACCTTTGTCAGGAACCTCGGTGTACAATGGGGAGGTGTGTCCTATAACAGAATCGGCGACTATTCCTATGCCCTGACGGCCGGAACAAACCCTACACAGACCCGCCCCATCACATGGTCTTATCCGTCTGCTCTACCGTTTACAGACATAAATACCGGAAAGGCAATACAGACTGCCGCCTTAAATTATCCGTCGGTAATAGCATCACCAACATTCGGCCTTGTTATCGGAGGGATGAACGCCGTGCTTGAGGCCCAGATTGCCGCCCACGAATCGAATAATCTGATCAAAATCGTTTCATCGCCAAAAGTTACTACGATGGACAATGTCAAAGCCACAATAAAACAGGGGCAGGAGATACCATATATTACGATCGACAAAGATGGAAATAGGAGTATAACCTTTAAGGAAGCTGTTTTGAAGCTGGAATGTAAGCCAAAGGTAACACCTGACGGCACTATTTCCATGGAGATCAAGGCATCAAATGACGCCGCGGATTACACCCAGGCAGCGCTATTAGGCGGCAACCCCCCGATTAATAAAAACGAAGTGGAATCTAAAGTTGTTGTTCATGACGGGGATACCATTGTCCTCGGAGGAATATTAGTAACAAACGAACAGAGCGGCGTTGACGGCGTTCCCTGGTTTCAGAAGATACCGATCCTGGGCTGGCTGTTCAAGACTGAGAGCCTTAGCAAAAACCGCAAGCAACTCATGGTATTTATCACACCGAAGCTCATAAAGGGAGAGGCCACGGAAGAGAAATCCGGAAAACCAAAAGGGTGATTAGGTTTTCTCGTTTCTCTTAACCACATAAAGAAAATTAGACCTTTGCACAACCGTGCAAAGGTTTAATATTTTGTCGCCAGACAGAAATAATTTACATCGGAGTATAAGTCCACAGATTTTTTGTAAATAATTTAAACCTGAGAGCCACCGATTCGGTTTTATCAGCTAGGGATTACTCCAACTAAGCCCTTTTTCTTTTGCTTTATAATGAAAAAGGCCGGGGCTTAACTGACAATCTTGAGAGAAAAAAATGATAAATTTAAAAATAATTAAATACGCAGCAATCACAGTGTACATTGTTGCCGTGACCGCTGCGTGCGCAACAAGCCCTTGGAAGCAGGAACAGGCAGATTCTCACATGAATATTGGGGTCGCCTATCTGGGATCAAACCGTTACAATGATGCACTAAAGGAATTCCTGGAGGCGGAAAATTTATCCCCCCGGGACCCTCAAGTCCACTATTATTTAGGTATCGCGTATCGCGAGAAAAAGCTCAATGACAAGGCCATCGTCGAATTCAAGAAGGCGTTGGCCCTGAAGCCTGACTATTCAGAAGCCCACAATAATCTAGGGTCAATCTATCTCAGTATGGGGTTGTGGGATGATGCCTTAGATGCTTTTAAAAAGGCCCTTTCCAATATGCTCTATGAAACACCTGATAAAGCTCTCTTCAATATGGGATTGGCCTATTATGGAAAGGGAGAATATCAAAAGGCCCTGAACACATTTCAGGAGGTAAGAAACAGGCAACCCCATACGATCCCCGAATCCATTTTAGACTTCCATATGGGTATAACCTATTACGAGCAGGGAAATCTGGAAAAGGCCGTTCAATATTTCAAGACATCGCTAACTGGGGCTCCCGCATTTCTGGAGGCCCAATCCCGCTACTGGCTAGGGCAGACTTATATTAAAATGCATCACCGGGAAAAAGCGAAGGCAGAGTTCAAGGCTGTTATTAAAATCTCACCGGAATCAGATTTGGGGAAAGCAGCCAGAAAAAATCTTGATTCACTCAGATAACGACGATAAAAAAGGGCAGGTTGAAAAGACCTGCCCCTAACGCGATCTTCAATCGTTACCAGTTTACATTTTCACTGTAACCGCTGATCTTTCCAGAAGCGTATGTTCGACCGCATGCCTCCCCCTGGAGGATTATACGGTACACGCCCTACACCTCCACTGCTTGTTGTTACATAAATATCCGATTTAGACGAGCCCTGTGCCGTCGATACTACGGCGGAGGATGGTATGCCTTGTCCTAGATTTATGCTCCTTCCGCCGGGAAATGTACCGGCTCCTGATGTGTACTTTATCCCGTAGAGGGTTGCTACTCCTGACGTTTCGCACGGTTTATTTAATGGAGGCGTATATGTCGTAAAATAAACTACGCCGCCAAACACAATGGGGTCTGCCAGAATTTTTTCCCCCGACCCACTGATATTGATATAATATCCGTCGTTCGTGGAAGTCGTGTTATCATAAGTCGCACCCGATGAGGTAATATTGTCCATATCGCTAATCCTGTATGTCGTCGTGCGGTTATTGTCCTTCAAGGCATATAATTTCTCCTGGGCGTTGGGGGCTGTGGGATCACTCTTATCGCCGGTCCCCCAGTAAACCCACAAATTCCCCGCTCCATCTACCGCTGCTGCGGCCATAGTGTAAATAGGCCGGATCACACCGCTGGAGGAGTCATAAAGGAGGGTCGCCTGCCAATCACTTATACCACAAGATGCTCCCTGGGCCCTGGTGCACAACTTAAACCGCCACATGTTTCCTCCCAGGTCTCCTATATAAACGGTATCGATAAACCCGTCATTATCCCAATCTACAATGGCAGCGATGGCCGGTAGGCTGTATTTCATATTTGCATTATCATATAGCGTAAAACTCTTTAAAATTTTTCCATCTTTTGCATCAACGATAAAAAACCCCTTACCGCGGCTGTCACACGCCCCTCCGCCAGAGCAGTCAGATGCATTGTAGCCTGCGCCGACAAATCCGACCCATTTTTCCTCGCCCCCGATCAGGACCTTGCCGACCGTAATCTTGCTCCATGGGTCACCCAGATAGGGCGCCTGTGTCACATTATTAAGAAGTGTGCTGGTTCCGCCAAGGTGCCACAAATACTGCGGATTCAGAGTATCGGTGATATCAAGGGCATGAAAGCCGCAGTAATATGGATAAGAGGCCGTACATGGAGAGGGGCTGCAAGGTACATAAACGGGACTAAACCCGGAGTCGCAGGTTGACGATGAGCTCCATAAATTAGGATTGCCACCCCTACCCTCCGCCAAGACCAGGAGTGTATGCCAGTCCCTATAATCCTTATTTGTACCATCTGTGCCCGTTCCGTAATTAGGCCACCAGGCATTCACTCCCATTATCGGCCCATCGACAAAATATGCATGTGTGAGATTCGCGGGGTGCGAGTAATGGGCGACATTGTTCAACTTGGAAAGGAGGTTAGGCGGGATGAAGCTCCATGCCTCTGACATATCAAAGGTCTTAAAGGCGTGCAGCTGACCATCGTTTGCCCCCGCGACGACAATGCGGTAGCCATTGGCGGAGCTGCGCGGATGATCACATCTGTATTTCGCAAAAGCATTTATACTGGCAGGACTGCCGCTGCATGTATAGGTATAATTCATATCACGGTTATCATCGTAGAAGACGGACGGCGTACCCACAGTGATCGGCGATGACCGGAATATATCACCCAGTTTATAGACGTTTGCGCCCAGAATGTCCGGGTTAGGTGGATTCTCTCCACGAATATATCCGACAACCTTGTCCCGATCTGCCGTATCTCCCGAGACGTATCCAAAATAAGTGGGATTTATGGAATTTGTGAAAGGGGTTAGCGTACCGGATATTAAGGTTTTCATGGTCCGACTGGATGCGGATCTAATCCGGAGGACATCCCCGGCGTCCGCCAGCATACTACCTATGCTACCATCAGGATTGAGCTGGTATTTTTTCAGATGCCCATGCCAGAATGGATCATTATTTATGGGATCAAAGGACGCTTCATACAGGAAATCTTCGTCCAGCGTCCGGGAGGCCTGGACGGAGGCCTGGGTGAAGGAAAAG
Source organism: Syntrophales bacterium (assembly GCA_035542475.1). GTDB lineage: Bacteria > Desulfobacterota > Syntrophia > Syntrophales > UBA2185 > DATKLL01. The sequence continues at coordinate 13,065 of DATKLL010000153.1, read as the reverse complement.
GTCGCCTGATGAATGAGATTCATGGCCGCTTTCATTGATGAGGCCATGTCGGCAGCATTAGATACAATAAAAGCATAACCGGAAAGCGGCGTGTTTCCAGGATCATTCGCTGTGGCAAAACAGTCCGTGCTTGTCCCGTCGCAGGTTCCCGTGGTTGTAGAAGTCCCGCAGCTTGTCAGACCTGAAGGGAAACATGCGCTGGGCTTCGCGGCCAAATCACAACATGAGTCTGGGTTTGTGACCGGGTCTGTTGATATATCACAGCCGGAAGGTATGTTGTAGTTAGAGGTATTGCCCGAAGTCGTAGCCGAAGGATTGACAGTGCCGCCATAGTAGGCCATCCAGTTGAGTGTATTTTTAAGATAATCGGGCATTGACGCCCCAACGCCGATGACAAAAACCTTGTAGCCGGCATCAGCCAGGGCCTTGGCCCGTGCTACAGACTCACGCCTCCGCTTATACATATCCGCCGCCAATTCGCCTCCCCCCCCATTGCATACAAACGTATCCGCTCCATCGGTGACAAGGATAACGAACTTCTGGCGGCACGCTGCATAAGTATCCGCCGCTTTGTGGGCATCTAAATAAAGCTTAGCTTCATGCAAGGAGATGGCCAAGGGGGTCCCGCCGGAGGCGCTTGTCCCGCCGACAGAGTATGAACCGGTGTCGGTAACGACACAGCTTGAGTTGCTGTTACAGTATATCTGACTGTATTTGGAACCGATGTACCTTCTGCTTGAAGAACTTGAGCCCGGTATTTGATTACACCCGCCGGTGTAGCTGTACGTCCCGTTTTGTTCATCACTGCTGGAGTCGCAATTGTAAAATCTCATGTACCCGATCCTGACCCCCAGGCTCGCCTCGTCAGTGCTGTTGATTACATTATCGTCGTTGTCGTCCAGGATGTCGAAGATGGCCCTTTTGACAATTTCTAGACGGCGGCAGTTTGTTGTATGCGTTCCGCTTGAATTGAAATAATACGGCCCAGCGCAGGAAGTGTCTCCATAATACGGGGTACCCATATCATAGTGCGCGTGGTCATAAGATGAAGAGGACCCATATGGATCAGCTTCGCACTGTTTTGTATGACTCCCCCCGCTGCTGGCATAATAGGGAACATTGCTATTGCAGGATTGTGCTGGGTCTATATACATATCCTGTCCTGCCGGCGTCCATAGCATACTTCCCGACAAATCGAGGAGAATCAGGGCATCCGGCATCGTAGTGGTGGTAAAGAGCATTGTTTCATCTTGTGGTGGCGACGTCGCCTGTGCAGAAACTCCCGCGAAAGATATGATGCATACGCAGATAAAATATATGAAGATCTTTCTGGATATCATAAAACCTCCTTACTGATACTGGGGATCAATCTCAACCGGACCATACCCCAAGCCCACCCCTATCGTTACCTGTGTGCTATACTCCGTACTCCGTCCCGTCACGCTTATATTATATCTCCTATCCCCATAGACCTTGCCGCCCACTAAATCATAGCCTGGACGACGCAAATTTATGGGACCAGTTGTGGGGGGTGTGGCCGGATAATTGATGGTATAATTTGACTTACCGTCCGCTCTTGTCGTAGTAGCCGGTGCATTGATAGGGCTCTGAGGATCAAATGTTTGGCAAAGACTTTGAATGCCCTCTTCTACAGACGCAAGAGACCGTTTGTCGCCGACAATTTTTACGCTCACCCTGATGTCCTGGGTTGACAGGGCGATAACCAACGTTCCCAGGGCGAGCAGGATTAAGCAGGCCATAATAGCCGCGACAAGGGCAAATCCCTTCTCAGAATTTTTTAACCGCAGCGCTATCTGTGTATTGTTACGCATGATACCTCGCCAATCAATTGTTTCTCAATATCTCACGGGTTGAATAAATCATCCTTCGCGGCAGTTTTGTATCCGGATTGATTTCGTCAGTTTCCACGGCCAGAGTGATTTCTATTGTCCGTATATTGGGAACCTGTATCCCGGCATTTATGATGTTGCCGTTAGCGTCAACAGGAATCAAATTCCCCCACCCATCAAAGTACCGGAAAATTGGAATGCCGAGGTCGGAATTGATTACCTTCACTGTACGGGGATTTCCACTGGCCGAGAAATCACCCAAAAAGGGCTGAGCCCCGCCACAGTTTGTGTTCCTCGTGATTAAACGATCCGCACCTGCTGATCCATAAGCACCTGCTGACACATAATTATAACTGATAATTTCGTTTGGCTCGCCAATGCTACCGTTGCCGTCACCGGCGGCGCCGGATATATCCATTTCCACGGTTATGGTATTCGATGTCGCCGCCTGTACCCCTCGCCATCCAGGGTTTGCAGATGGAAAGGAACAATCAGGATTATGCCACATGCGGGCAGGATTATCTAGTGTATCGGCAAACGTCGGATTATACGACGCCATCCTGATTTCCATGGCCATGAGCTCCAAGGCGGCCCGAACGTCTTGCTGGGCCGTAACCTTCCTCTCTATCCCTCCTGATGATCTCAATGCTGATTCAATGGCCGTACCTATCGCAAACAGCATAATCAGTGAGACTACTGCGGCCACTAAAATCTCAATGAGTGTAAATCCTCTTGAATTATTCATAAGAATCCATTCTCGCTCTTACGGTCATGGTAAAGTACAATTACTAAAAGCTGTGCAACTCCCACTATTATCTGTAGGGTAGGCGAAATGCCAATGTTGTACCACGGCTATGCTTTCCGTTAGGTTCCGGTAAGCGTGCGTCTGTTGGTCTGGCCACGTAACTGTGACGGTGACATTCCACAGATCAATGGCGGGATTTGGTTTTGAAACCTGGGTTGTTACCCAGTACGTTGCATCACCGGAAACCGCTCCCGGAAGACCGCTGACCAGAATAGGCGGAGATGCTGCCGTACCCGTGGCGACAGTATTGCAGGGGTTCATGATGCATGCCTCTCTCCTTTCAAGTTCCCTATGCAGTATTCCGGCGCCCCTGCCCATATAATCAGACTTTCCCACCACTCTCCATGCTGATGGTTGCATGGACAAAATGGCCAAAACACCAACAGTAACCAGAAATATGGCAATGACGACCTCGATCAGGCTGATACCGCGATTGTTATATGATGTTAGGAAACGTGACATAAGTTCTTCCCATTATATTGACATTTATCGTTGCTTGGGAACCCCTGCTGTTACTTAAAGTAACAAAACCAACGCCCGGTGCCGGTGGCAATGGTGATACCGTGCCTCTGGCAAGAAAATTAACCTGCTGCCCCCCGGCGAAATTGGCAATCTGGACCGTAATATCTGTGCTGAATTGCGAGAGAAGCTTGGTTGTAATTGGACCTGGAGGGTTGCCCACATTCTGGATAGTATAATTCTTTCCACCATTGACAAAAGTTATTTGATATGTCGTGCTTTCGGAAATAGCCCTTTCCTTGCAGATAGCAAAGTCTGATGCAATGTCCCTGGCCGCTGACTTGAGATTTCTGTTGTTCGTATAATTGACTAAGTTTAACCCTGCAATGGCGCCAATGGTCGCTATCAAACAAATAACAACCATTAACTCGATGAGTGAAAATCCTTTACGATGTTGCATATTACTTCTTTCCATCAATGAGATCTGTCAGTTCCGCCTCAGGCATTGCCCCTTCCCTGAGCCTTCCGTCGGGAAGTATGAGCGCGGGAGTCCCCGATATACCAAACGACGTGGCAAGCTTAATGGAGTTATCAATCTCATTGGTCGCGCACTCCGTCTTTGATATCTCTTTCTTTTCGAAATTGTCCTCAAGCATCTTCAAGGACTTACTGCAAACTATGCTTTTCGCCTTCCAATAAGCATCCTTATGAAATGATAAAGGGAAAAACTTGATATAAAAAGATATGTCCTTCCTTTTCGCGACGATCTGCTTCATGGTCTGATGTAGTTGACCGCAAAATGGACAATCCGGATCAGTAAAGACAACTACCTTCTTAGAAGCGCTGCTGCTACCCAAGATAAGAGCGTTATCTAGGGGTATTTTCGCTATATCAATCCTTTTTTTATCTTGAAGTTTCCTGATAGCCTCTTGTCTCTTATCAGACATATCGGCAACTTCTATCAAAGAACCCAAGATCAGGAATTTCTTGTTTAAAGTGAGATAAAAAATCCCTTTACGTCCCATATTATCGATGGCGATTTCACATAACCCTTGAATGGGACTTTCCGTAATGGTCAATACTTTCGCCTCAGGGGCGTTGAGTTTTGCCAAAATATCCTTGATCCCCTGATTGCTGAGGGTACTACACCCGTTCTTTCCCTGGCTGTTGTCTATTTCAGAAGCGAGACCAAATCCTGAATAAATGGCAGTAATAAGCAATGCACAAGACAGGCTTATTAGAGCAAGGAATAAAGCCTTTTTTATCAAAATATCCTCCCTGCCAATCTTTAATAGAAGAGCTCTTCTATCCCACACTTTAAGCAGGAAATCAAATAAATCAATCCTTTATAAAATCTAGACAACTAGTTGTCCCAGGCGGTAGTTTTATGACTATAAATCCCAAGTACTTATAAAAAAGTACCCTATAAATACCGATACGAGGAGGAATTTGAATAGTCCGGCAACCCTGTTACAATATCCACCTCATGGACTTAGGCCAGTTGCTTTACGTCCCGTCCTTTCACACAGTTTGCTTTTTTAGGACTCCTTTTAATTTCAAAGAAATTTTGTTTTATCCTGAGATAGTTTCATTCCTTCCAAAGTATTATATCGGAATAAATGATAAAAACTTTAGAAAAAGTAAGACCTATTTGGATATAAAAATCAAAGTATATCATGTACTTTGTAAGCAATTAGCATACCATATTTTGAGGACATATCTCTTATCACAAATATGGAAGTCGCATCGCTTTTGAAAACGATTAATTAGATATCTTATTTTTTATTGAAGCGAAGGAATTATTTTTAGTGTATTAAAATAAAAAGCAGGGTATTTTCACCGATTATAGGTAAAAATTACCTTGAAATAATTTGCATTTATCAGCGTTTAGTTCTAATAAAAAAGTCCGGATTTCTTACTTGACACACCATAGGTGCTGTGTTACAGCTCTCAGCGGTTTAGGACTTCTGTGGGAAAAATCATTAAGATTTAAGATACATGAATGTATGGACAACAGTGCCATTAAAGAAAGAGAATCGTTTCTTTCTAGGGCTGAAGCCTATATAGATCGGAATCTTTACAAAGAGGCGCTGTCAATAGCTGAATCCTGGCTCGGGCGTTTTCCGATCGATGCTGATGCACATATTATCCGCTGTCACGCGCTTCTGAGGATGGGAAATCTCGAAAAGGTTCACGAGATTCTCGATGACGTAGAAAATACGGTGCTTCAGCTGTCCCGAATATATAATCGCGTCGGAGATCTCTGCCTGAAAGGCGGACTGATTCGGGAGGCGATAAAATTTTATCAGAAGTTTGTCTCTCTCAATCCTGAATCACCAATTACAAAAGATGTATCAGAGAAAATCAATGCACTCATATCGATTGTAGATGCGTCTACCAAAATCAATCAAAATGAATATACCGATGTTGATCATGTCCCATCTGATTTTTACACCACAACCCTCGATGAACTTTATATGACGCGGGGTCACATTGACATGGCTGCTGATGTTCTCAGTGAGATTCTTAGAAGAGAACCGGAGAATGAACTGGTTGCGGCGAGATTAAGGGATATAAGAGCGATGCAGAGCGACAGGATAAGGGGAGAAACGTCTGTAAATTTATCGCAAAACGAGAAAGTTGTGCAAGAACTTGCAAGGTGGCTTAAGAATATTAACAGGTTGAAAAGCTATGTACCGTAACCCTCCGGTACCTCCTGAGAGGATATCTAAGATTCAGCTGAAACTCCAAGACCTGCATGTAGAAGCATTAATTTTTCTTGATATAAAAAATATCCGCTATTTGACAGGTTTTTCAGGCAGCGACGGGGCTCTCATGATAGGAGAAAAACAAAAGTTGCTCCTTGTCGATGGCCGTTATACAAATCAGGCAAAAAAAGAAGTTGGGAACATAGAGGTTGCTGAATATCAGGAAAAGATAGACGGAATTGAGGCTGCCCTATCTGACGGTAGAGTGAAATCTGCAGGGTTCGAATCATCGGCAATGAATGTCAGTAGCTATTTGAAACTGAAGGAAAAGTTAAAAGCAGTTACTTTAAACCCAATGTCTGACGAAATCAATGCCATCCGAGCCATCAAAGATGAGGAGGAAATCGCCTGTATCAAGAATGCAGCAGAGATATCATTTCAGGCTCTTACTGCCATCTGCAATCTTATCAAGCCGGGAGCCAAAGAAAAGGATATTGCCATAGAGTTGGAATTTCGTATCAGGAAATGCGGCGCGGAACTGGTCTCCTTTCCTACTATTGTGGCAACAGGAGCGAATTCAGCACAGCCGCATGCGGCCCCGGGATCGCGAGAGATTGAAAATGGTGATATTGTAATGATCGATTACGGAGCTGTATATCATGGTTATAATTCTGATGAAACCTGTACATTCATCGTTGGTAGTGCTAATAAAAAACAAAAAGATGTATACTCGTTGGTCAAGCAAGCTCACGACAGGGCATTGGAAGCCATTAAACCTGGTACACAATGCAGAGAAATTGACCGCATAGCAAGGTCTTGCATTGAAGGTGGGAATTTGGGTAATTATTTTACACACAGTACGGGCCACGGTGTTGGTCTTGATGTTCATGAAGCGCCGCGAATAGCGGACAAATCAGCAAATATCCTTGAAACGGGGATGGTCATAACCATAGAACCCGGCGTTTATATACCTGACCTTTGGGGCATACGTATAGAGGATATGGTATTAGTTAAAGAAGGTGGTTGTGAGGTCCTTACAAAAGTACCAAAGAACCTCACGATACTGCAGTGATTATAAATAATGTTATAAATTCATACATTAGGATGTTGTGATATGAAGGTATTTCCAGATGATCTTCTTTACAATCGAGAACACACTTGGGTAAGGGTTGAAGGTGAATTAGCCACCATTGGAATCACAGATTATGCCCAGGAGAATCTGGGAGAAATCCTAGCTGTTGAACTTCCCGAAATTGATTCTTATGTGGAACGGGATGAGCCCTTTGGAACCATAGAATCCGCTAAGGGTGTTTTCGAGCTTATTTCACCTGTTAGCGGCGAAGTAATAAGTGTCAATGAAGACATATTAGACGACATTGGCATTATCAACAGTGATCCTCATGATACGGGATGGATGATTGTTATAGGGATGAAGGATCTGGAAGAACTTGACGATCTTCTGGACTCTAGAGAATACCATGATTTTGTATTGAAAGAAGCGGAAGGCGGCTGACTCTCATTCATGATATGGAGATTCATTCCATATAAACGGTTGAATGCCTTTGAAAACATGGCCACTGACGAGGCCCTTTTTCGAGAAAATCAACGGAGAGACGCAAAGCCAATTTTAAGACTTTACAGCTGGTCTCCACCATCCATATCCCTGGGATATTTCCAGGAAACTCCGAAAGAAGTTGATATTGAAGAATGCAGACGTTCTTGCATAGATATTGTTCGTCGTCCTACTGGGGGAAAGGCCGTCCTGCATGAACATGACCTAACATATGCAGTCATCGCAAAAGATAATAACCCCCTATTCCCATCGGACATTCTTGGTACATATAGAGTCATAAGTGGGTGTATAGCAGATGCTCTTTCAGAACTCGGTATAAAAACCGAGATGTCGGTTGACGGAAGAACATCAGGACAGGACTCGTTAAAGGCAGCATGTTTTTCTTCGCCGTCTCAATATGAACTTCTGGTAAACAAGCGGAAAATATGCGGCAGCGCACAGGTCAGGTCTCGTGGCGTTTTCCTGCAGCATGGTTCCATTCTCCTTGACTTTGATCCCATCAAAAACTGTGCCCTTCTGTTGCCGCAGCATGGTAATCGCAAAAGGCAGATCGAGAATTTGCGGAAATCCGTGACCTCAATCTATGAACACATCGGTTCTGAATTCAGTGTAGATAAGATTTGCCATGTTTTACAAAGGAGCTTCGGGAAGAAATTAGGCATTGAATTGGTTGAGGGCAGATTGACTAAAAAAGAAGAGATTCTCATGATACAACTGATGAAAGACAAATATACAAGCGACAAATGGAATGTAGAAGGCAAAGGGACGCTTAATGGATATTAAAACCCTCATTCGCAAAGAAGTGCTCGCACAGCCAGGCTATCGGGTAGATACTACATTGTGTCGCATTAAAATGGATGCGATGGAAAATCCCTTCACCATCCCCCCACCCCTAAAGAAAAAATTATTGGAGGAGATGAGAAAGGTATCCCTGAATCGCTACCCGGAACCAGGGGCCCCTGTCCTCAGGAAAAGGTTTGCCCAACACTATGGTGTAGACACCAATATGATAATGATCGGTAATGGTTCTGATGAACTCATTCAGACATTGTGTTCCGCTCTCATCGATTCCTCTTCAACTGTCATGGTTCCATTACCTACTTTTGTCATGTATCGAATAATCGCCATTAATACTGGCCACATGGTAATTGAGGTGCCTCTTGACGAGACGTATGATCTGGATTTGGATGCCACGCTCAAACAAATAACTAAAAAGTCTCCTGTCCTGATATTCCTAAGCTATCCCAACAACCCCACGGGTAATTGCTTCAGCATAAAGAAGATAACAACTATTATCGAGAAATCGAAGGGTATTGTGGTAGTCGATGAGGCCTATGGCAGCTTCTCGGGAAAGACTCTTATACCTTTGCTCAAGAAATATGATAATCTGGTTATTCTAAAAACCCTGTCCAAAGTGGGACTTGCAGGTATAAGAATAGGTTTTCTGATTGGTTCTCCGTCTCTAATCCATGAACTCGATAAGGTAAGGCTTCCTTATAATATCAATGCCCTTTCCCAGGTGGCGGCTGGTTTCTATCTGGATCATATGGATATATTTGTAGGTCAGACAAAGGAAATTATTCAAAGACGGGAAGAACTCTTGAATAAGCTAAAAAAAGTTAATGGTATCAAGCCTTATTCTTCACAAGCAAATTTTATTTTTTTTAGTTGCGATTTCGATACAGATAGCGTATATGAAAAATTAATCAAGGAAGGGGTTCTTATAAAAAATCTCAATAGTCCCGGAGTACTGAAGAACTGTATGCGAGTGACAGTGGGAACCCGGGAAGAGAATAGTGAATTTTTAAAGGCATTAAAAAAGGTCCTTTTGAAGTAAGGAGCGTGGTTTAATATAAGCAACAGCAAAGGGTAGTATACGGCAAAGATGCATTGTTGTGTGTTGTGCCGTACTGCCCTTTTTTTGTTTTTTGACAATTTTTAGTTAGCATACGTATCACAAAAAGTATTAAATAATCACGAATTTATTATAAAAAATAAAGAAAGGAAGGGTTGTTTTGGAAGTAAAAGTATACGACAATGACATAGAAAAAGCCTTAAAAATCCTAAAGAACAAACTTTCGAAAAGTGGACTTTTCAAAGAACTTAAATTGCGAAGGGCCTATGAAAAGCCTTCTGTGAAGAGGAAACGCAAGGCCATAGAGGCACGCAGGCGTTATGCTAAAGTTCAGCGGCGCAGAAGCTATTGAGAACAGATTTTTTACACGACAGCATTATAATCAGCAAGGGTGTGGACTCTAACCAAATGCGGTAAGAGTCCAGGAATGTGCTCATTATGGATGAAAAACAATATCTGGTTGATGCTTTATCCATTGAGGAGTCCTGGCGGATATTCCGTATCATGGCTGAATTTGTGGAGGCCATAGAAACCCTTTCCCAGGTGAAGAACGCAGTCACCATTTTTGGATCAGCAAGGGTTCCTTCCAACAATCCCTATTACAAGAAAACAGAGTATCTTGCCGAGAAGTTGGCAGAGAATGGCTTTAGCGTGATTACGGGAGGTGGCCCAGGTATCATGGAAGCAGCCAACAAGGGTGCCGCGGGGGCAGGCGGAAAATCAGTAGGTATGAATATACGGCTGCCATATGAGCAGAAGCCAAACCCATATGCCAACACCGTCATCGAATATAAATATTTCTTCATTCGCAAAGTGATGTTCGTCAAGTATGCTGTAGCCTATGTGATCATGCCGGGTGGTTTCGGAACCATGGATGAGCTTTTTGAGGCACTGACTCTGATTCAGACAAAAAGAATCAAAAGCTTTCCCGTGATATTGATGGGCAGCGAATACTGGAATGGCCTCCTTGACTGGATTAAAAATACAATGCTCCAAGATGATAAAATTGAACCTTGCGATTATGAGATTTTCCATGTCATCGATGATCCTGATGAAGTAGTCAAGTACATCAAGAAATTTGTCATTCTCTAAAAACCTATAGCCAACTGCCATCGGCTAAAGTCGATGGTTTGATGGTTCAAGGATTCAAGGAATCAAGGGGAACTTAACCTTTTCTTTACTACTCTCGAATCCTGGAATCCTCGGCCCCTCGAATCCTTGTAGCGCAAATGATCTAACTGAAGCACTCGCCTAAAGGTGAGGGCTTTTTTACAATCCACGAGTAATGACAATAATGGATGTTGATAATATACTGACGGATATCAAGAAAGGGCAAAAAGTCCCTCCACCCTGTTATCTCCTCTACGGCGAAGAAGAATATCTTGTCAAAGATGCCCTGAATAGAATCATAGCAATTCTTCTTCCCACAAGTGACAGAGATCTGAACCTCTTTTTTATGGATGGAGAATACGAAGACATAGACACCCTATGTGAAATGATTCTGACGCCACCTCTCATTCCCGGGAGGAAAATTATCGTACTGAGAAATACCCGCCTTTTTCAATCCAAAAGGGTCCTCCCAGAAATAATACAGCAAATACGCAGCCATTTTGAAAAGCATCCTGACAGGGCAGTAGGGTACTTTATGCAATTCCTGAAGATAACAGGATGGAGCCTCGATGATCTCAAGGATGACAAATGGAGAAAGATAACAGACGACGACTGGCAGAAAATTGCTGAAGGGGACAGCAGCCATGATCGGGGAATTTGGCTCCCAAGAATAATGGAGGTATGTATAAGCCGCGGAGTGGATATGAGTCAAATCAAGGATGATACCGAACGCCTCGAAGATATCCTGAAAAGTGGTATCCCGGAAGGAAATCATCTGATCATAACCGCTGAAACAGTGGACAAAAGAAAGAGAATTTTCAGGATCATATCCGAGATCGGAGTAGTCCTTCATTTTTCTCGGATGAAAGGTGAAGTCAGACAGAAGAATGCCTTGATGGATGCCGCGGAGGACCTTTTGGCTAAAACCGGGAAAAAACTGACACCGAAGGCATGGGCAGCAATAGGTAAAAAAACAGATTTTAACCTCGCCGATTCCATGGGAGCCATCGAAAAGTTAATTGCCTATACAGGTGAGCGGATGTTGATTGATGATTCAGATGTTGAAGAAGTTGTGGGAAAGACAAAAGAGGATGCAGTATTCGATCTTATAAGGACACTCGTCGACAAAGATCTGAACATGGCCCTCTTAAACTTAAAAGACCTTTTTTATCAGGGCGTTAACCACTTGTTGATACTGTCGATGATATCGAGAGAAATCAGATTCATCTTCCATGCCAAGACTTTTATTAGATCGGGTAAGCTCAGCTCTTTTCATGCGAACTTGGACTACGACGTGTTCCAAAAGTCCTGTTATCCGTTTATCCGGGAACAGACCGGCGATGCGGGGAAGAAAAGCGATAGAGGAGATCTTATTTCTCAACATCCCTATGTTATTTATAGTGCACTGAAAAATTCATATCGATTCTCATATGAACAATTGATAAAACAACTCGACGACCTCGTCGATATGGATATCGCCTTCAAGACAACATCGAGAGACCCGAAGGTTATGCTGCAACGCTTCATCATTGATGTCTGCACATAAACGGAAATGCCAAAGTTATCAAATGACAAGCTTAATATTTGGATTATTCTTTCTCTAGTCATTTTAACTCTGGCAGTATTTTGGCAGGTGAAGGATAACGAATTTACAAACTACGATGACAATCTCTATGTTACAGAAAATCCCCGCGTGCAGGCCGGCCTGACTTTTGAAAATGTGACCTGGGCATTTACAGCCTTTCATGCAGGTAACTGGCATCCTCTCACCTGGCTTTCCCACATGCTGGACTGTCAGCTGTTCGGATTGAAACCGGGGTGGCATCATCTAATCAACCTCCTGTTCCATATTGTAAACACACTTTTGCTATTTCTGGTTCTTCATCGTATGACGAGGGCCTGCTGGCAAAGCGCCTTTGTGGCGGCCATCTTTGCTCTGCATCCCCTGCACGTGGAAACCGTTGCCTGGGCATCTGAACGGAAAGACGTTCTTTCCGCCTTGTTCTGGATGCTCACCATGGGAACATACCTGTTCTATGTGGAAAGGCCGGGACTTATGCTATATCTCCTCATTATTTTCTTCTTTGCCCTGGGACTTATGGCAAAACCCATGCTTGTGACCCTACCATTTGTCCTTCTCCTTCTTGACTACTGGCCTTTGCAAAGGTATCAACCGGCCGGGCCAAGACTTCCGAACAGCGGCTCCAATGTACCAAAAGATAAACGTTCAAGACTTAAAAAAAAACCGTCACAGGGCATTGAAGGGGGAAAAAGTCTTCGTCTCCTTTTTCGTTGGCCATCAATCCGTCCACTGATCCTGGAGAAAATACCCTTCCTTGCCCTATCTGCAATATCCAGCGCAGCGACAATTTATGCTCAAAATAAAGGTGGCGCATTGTCGTCTATACGGGCATTGCCTGCAGATGTGCGCATTGAAAATGCCTTGATTTCCTATGCCCATTATATCGCAAAGACGGTTTGGCCTCAAAATCTTGCCGTATTATATCCATACACAGACGTTTTGCCCTTATGGGAGGTACTTCTCGCCGGTCTCTTGCTCCTCTGTATAACAGGCGTTGCTGTTCATCATATGAAACAAGCGCCTTATCTGATTGTCGGATGGCTATGGTTTCTGGGTACGCTTGTACCGGTGATTGGCTTACTGCAGGTAGGCATACAGGCATACGCGGACCGATATACATACA
>DATKLL010000152.1:0-8982 GCA_035542475.1 Syntrophales bacterium | reverse complement strand
CCCCCGAAGCGGTTTCGGTGAGGGTAAAAGAAATTAAAGGCAGAAAGAAATGATAAAGGCTGGCAGGTTTCTGTGCATCATCTTCTGTTTTTGGATGTTTTTTTGGGGGGGCTTTCACGGCTGCGGGAAAAAAGGTGATCCGCGGCCCTCTGGTGTTCTTCCACCAAAAGCTGTTTCTGACCTCAGGGCAAAAATTGCTGAAGCAGGCGTTATTCTCGGCTGGAGCGTCCCGGAGGCAAAAGACGGCATTCGGAATTTCAAGATCCAGAGAAGCGGTCTCCCGATGGAAGGCACAGTGTGTCCGGATTGTCCCCATGAATATAATATTATAGCGGACATTTCTGTTGATGATCCTGCTTTGATCAAAGAAGAGGGGAAATTTGTGAGCTATTTGGATTCACGCATCAACGCCGGATATTTTTATACGTATCGTATTATTGCCTGCGATATAAGTGGCATTTGCAGCGAAGCATCAAATATTCAGGAAGTTAAAATCTCACCTGATATGCCTTATGGGAAGGAAAAGCAGCAAAGTAAATAAGTCAGGAAAATGCGTTAATCTTTCAAGGGCAAAGGTTAAATGAATTATTTTCATTACAAAAGCAATGAATTATGGTGTGAAGAAGTCCCTGTCAGTGTCATCGCCAAGGATGTAGGGACACCGTTTTATCTATATAGCCATAGGACCCTGAAGCAACATTTCCGCGTATTCGACGAGGCGTTTGCTGATGTTCCGCACTTAATCTGTTTTGCTGTTAAATCTAATTCAAATATCGCCGTGCTGAGGATTTTTATTAATGAGGGCGGCGGTGTGGATATTGTTTCCGGAGGAGAATTATATCGGGCCCTGCAGGCGGGAGTTGATACGCAGAAGGTCGTTTATTCCGGAGTGGGTAAAAGGGTTGATGAAATCGAATATGCACTCAAATCTGATATCCTGATGTTTAACGTCGAGTCATCCCAGGAACTTCAGGTAATCAATGCCTGTGCTGAAAGGTTGGGGAAAAAGGCTGGAATCGCATTGCGGGTCAACCCGGATGTGGATCCGGAAACCCATCCTCACATATCAACGGGCCTTAAAAAAAATAAATTCGGGATTGACATCGGTAAATCGAGGGAAGAATATCGGAAGGCAAAAAAACTGGCCGGTATCGATATTAAAGGGGTTAGCTGTCATATCGGTTCACAGGTGACTAAGATTTCCCCCTTTATAGATACCTTTGAACGTCTAAAAAAACTGATTAAATTTCTCAAAGAAGATGATATAGAGATCAGGTATGTAGATTTGGGAGGCGGTCTTGGCATAACCTATGACCAGGAAGAGGTTCCCCACCCTTCAGAATATGCAAAGGCTATTATTGAGGCAGCAAAAGACATAAATTGTACTTTCGTCTTTGAACCGGGGAGGGTCATTGTAGGCAATGCCGGAATAATGGTGACAGAGGTACTTTATACAAAAAGCAATGAGGGGAAAAACTTCATCATTGTCGATGCAGGCATGAATGATTTGATCCGTCCCAGCCTGTATGATTCATACCATCAGATTCAACCTGTTATTCAAAAACAGAGGGGTGAGATTGTTGCTGATGTGGTTGGTCCCATTTGCGAGTCTGGTGACTTTTTGGCAAAGGATAGAAAGGTTTTCAGATTTGAAAGAGGGGAACAGATGGCGGTTATGAGTGCGGGTGCCTATGGGTTTACCATGTCATCTAATTATAATTCAAGAGGAAGAATACCGGAAATACTAGTCAAGGATGATCGTTTTTTTATTATCAGAAAAAGAGAAGTACATAAGGATTTAATAAGCGGAGAGGAATTACCGGAGTTCTTAAAGTAACAATTACCGCGGAGATTAATTAGGAGCATTAAGAAAAAACAACGGAGCATATTGAGGAATAAGGAGTAGATATGTTTAGCGGAGCGTTTGTAGCAATAGTTACGCCTTTCAAAAATGGAAAGGTAGATGAGGAATCGTTGAGGAAGTTGATTGAATTTCAGATCGCAAACGGAACGGACGGAATAGTTCCGTGTGGAACGACTGGAGAGTCTTCAACCCTATCACATGGGGAACATGACAGAGTAATCGAGATCACTATAGATGCTGTTAAAAAAAGGGTGCCGGTCATTGCCGGGACTGGTTCCAATAGTACGGAGGAGGCGCTCCGTCTGACGAAACATGCCCATGAGGCAGGTGCTGATGGTGCGTTGATGGTCTGTCCGTATTACAATAGACCGACACAGGAGGGACTTTATCAGCATTATAAGATCATTGCCCAAAGTGTTCCGATCCCGATTGTCCCGTATAATATTCCAGGCAGAACCGGGGTCAATCTTCTGCCCGAGACCGTCGCAAGGCTGTCCAAAATCAGCAATATTGTCGGAATTAAAGAGGCATCCGGTTCTCTGAAACAGATGCAGGATGTGATCAGTCTCTGCGGCGAAAAATTCGACGTCCTCTCGGGAGATGATTTTTTTACTTTTCCTTTATTGGCTATTGGTGGCAGAGGCGTCATATCTGTAATTTCCAATGTGGCACCTGCTGATATGGCCGCCATGATAGATGCCTTTGTTGGTGGTGACATCAGGAGAGCAAAACAGCTTCACGATAAAATGGTTTCTCTGATTGATGCGCTGTTTCTTGAGACCAACCCGGTACCGGTCAAGGCAGCGTTGGCTATGATGGGGAAAATTTCATACGAGGTGCGGCTTCCGCTGTATAAGATGTCTGACAGTAATTATGAGAAATTAAAAAGTGCCATGAAAAATTATGGGCTTATCTCATAAGTGACTTTAGACAATAACTTTGTCATTTCGATTCCTTCAGTATTATAAAGGTAGACTGCGGGAGAAATCTTATATACGAATGATTATATCTAAGATTCCTCGTCGCTTCACTCCACGGAATGACATTATGCATAAATCTAGAGGAGAATCCGGATGGTCAAGGCAATAGTTACCGGAGCTGGTGGCAGGATGGGAGGCAGGATAATAACCCTTCTATCTGCCGATAAGAGTTTAAAATTAGTAGGTGCCATAGAACAGAAAGGCCATGACCTTATCGGAAAGGACATAGGTGAGAAACTTGGCCTCGGCAAAGTGGGTGTTACTGTTGATGATCGCTTGACAGCGTGTATTGATAAGGCTGATGTGGTTATTGATTTTACCCATCATGAGGCTTCTTTAAACCATCTTGAGGTTGCTGCGGAGAAGGGCCGTGCTATTGTCATCGGCAGCACTGGTTTTACCGCAGATGAAATGGCGAGAATTAAAGAGCTCGCTGCAAAGACCCGCTGTGTCCAGTCGCCCAATATGAGTATAGGCGTAAATGTCATGTTCAAGGTTCTCGATTACGTCGCAGGAGTACTGGGTGATGATTATGATGTGGAGATTGTGGAATCTCATCACCATTTGAAAAAGGATGCCCCCAGCGGGACTGCATTGAAAATGGCTCAGATATTGGCGGGGAAACTAGGGCGTGACCTGGAGAAGGTCGGAGTCTATACAAGGAAAGGGATGATCGGTGAAAGAACCAGGACAGAAATCGGTATCCAGACATTGAGGGCTGGTGATATTGTGGGAGAGCACACAGTCATGTTCGGTGGTGTTGGTGAGAGACTGGAATTTATTCATCGCGCCCATAGCCGTGATAACTTTGCGCGCGGTGCAATAATGGCGGCAAAATGGATAGTAGATCAGAAAAATGGTTTGTATGATATGCAGGATGTATTAGGGATCAGGGGAAGGTGACTTTAGGTGCAATGGAAATTACCTGAAGACGTTAGTGGGGTTATTTGTTTTATTGGAATTGGCTCAAATCTTGATGATCCTGCCGAACGGTGTTTGGAAGCTATTCGTCGTTTATCTTCAGTAAGCGGTATAAAAGTTTTGAGAAGGTCGTCTCTGTATCGGACAGAACCTGTCGGATTTGCTGAGCAGGACTGGTTTGTCAATGCTGTCGTCGAGATAAGAACGGCATTGACTCCCCATGAGCTGTTAAAAATCCTTAAAGAAGTGGAAGACGATATGGGACGGATAAAGGGACCGAGATGGGGACCCAGGGTCATAGACCTGGATATACTCCTGTACGGCCAGGATGTTATTCAGAATGAAGATTTAACAGTTCCCCATCCGATGCTTCACAAAAGACGGTTTGTCCTTGAACCTTTTTGCGAAATAGCGTCATATGTAATTCACCCGGCCTTTGGTATTTCTATCCGCGGGTTAATCGACAGGTCTGATGACCAAAGCAGGGTTTATCTTAACGAGGCGCATCTATAATCATGTTTAACATAATCCGCTTTATAATTATTTGCGCCCTTATTTACTTTAGTTATAAACTTATCAGATGGATTTTCTCTTCGCCTGTTGCCACGAATCACGACCTGCCGAGGCATAAGGCAACCGCCATAAAAGGTGAAGATCTTGTAGAAGATCCATACTGTCATACTTATGTACCTTTGAGTCAGGCTTATAAGGCATCAATCGAAGGTCAGACTGTTTATTTTTGTAGTCAACAGTGTTTTGAGAAATATATAATCGAACACCCGGTTAAGAAGGCGGGGGAGGCTTTATGAAATTTTTCATTGATTCGGCCAATATTAAAGAAATTAAAGATGGCATTGACTTGGGAATGGTTGATGGGGTGACAACAAATCCGTCTCTCATCGCAAAGGAGAAGATGGGATTTGAAGAAGTTGTGAAAGATATACTCAAGGTAGTTGACGGACCGGTGAGTTTGGAAGTAGTCAGCACGGAAGCCCGGGAGATGGTTCGTGAGGGTAAGAAACTGGCAAAATTAGGCGATAATGCCGTCATCAAAGTTCCCATGACGACAGAAGGATTGAAGGCTACAAAAATATTTGCCAGTGAAGGCATCAAAGTTAATCAGACATTGATTTTTTCACCTGTACAGGCATTAATGGCGGCAAAGGCAGGCGCCGCATATGTCAGTCCGTTTGTAGGGCGGCTCGATGATGTTTGTCATGACGGTATGGAAATAGTGGAACAGGTCATCACGATTTATAATAATTACGGTTATGAAACAGAAGTAATCGTGGCAAGTGTGAGGCATCCGCGTCATGTTCTTGAAGCTGCTCTCATAGGTGCGGATATTGCGACCATACCATTTAAAGTAATTGAACAGCTTGCAAAGCATCCGCTGACGGATAAAGGAATAGAGATGTTTTTGGCGGACTGGAAAAAAGTCCCCAAGAAATAGTAAATAGAGATGAGCATGTTTATATGATTGGTCTTTTAAAAAAATCTTTTGGCCGTTTTCCAATTACTGTTGAGAAGGGGGCGCTTCTGAACTTTCCAAATAGAATAACCTTATTGAGGATTGCTATTATCCCGGCATTATTTTTTCTGCTTCTCTCTCCTGGGCAGAATGGAAGCCTTGCGATCGCGATTTTATTCATAATGGCTGCACTTACGGATGTGCTTGACGGATATCTGGCAAGAAAGTATGAGATTGTCACAGTGATGGGAAAATTTTTAGATCCCATAGCGGATAAACTCATCGTTAATACGGCTATGATTCTTATGATCCCTATAGGTCGTATCCCTGCATGGATTGTCGCTGTTATTATTATCAGGGATTTTGCTGTAGATGGCATACGGGCTATCGCCTCCTCGGAGGGTTTCGTTATTCAGGCCAGCAATCTCGGTAAGCAAAAGACTTTGTGTCAAATCTTTGCCGTATCCGCCCTTATGATTCATTATCCTTTCTTTGGCGTTGACGCCCATGTCGTAGGTACTGTTATACTTTATCTTGCCCTTGTATTATCTGTTTACTCAGGATTTGATTATTTTGTGAAGTTCTACAGAGAAGTCATCAGAAAGTAACTAGATGAGTTTGATTAATATATCCAAGATCGATTATTCCGCATTTGATAACCCGCTGATTACAGCGTCTCTGTTTTATCCGCGACCAGAATGGGGCGCATCAATATCAGGTGGGTCTGTTGAGTCGATGCTTATCCCTGTGGATAAGGATGTTGTTGTTGGCGCCAGGTTTCATTTAGCAGGGATGGAAGCCGCTAACATACTCTTCTTCCATGGCAATGGAGAGATTGTAGCGGATTATAATGACATGGGAATTTTATATAACAATTTAGGTATAAATTTTCTTCCCGTAGATTATCGCGGCTACGGCCTCTCGACTGGCAGATCAACAGTCACAGCCATGATGCGTGACTGTCATGTGATCTTTGATTACATGAAAACATGGCTTCGGGATAAAAAATACACCGGTCCGTTTATAGTGATGGGCAGGTCTCTTGGCAGCGCTTCAGCTTTAGAACTGGCATCACATTACAAGAATGATATCGACGGCATCATTATTGAAAGCGGTTTTGCCTATGCCGGGCCTCTTCTTAGACTCCTGGGGATTAGTTTGGAGGCTATAGGTGTCAAGGAAGAACAGGGATTTCGCAACATTGAAAAAATCCGTGACTTTGATGGACCTACGCTGATTATTCATGCTGAATATGATCATATAATCTCTTTTTCAGAAGGACGACTCCTGTTTGAAGCTTGCCCGTCTCGTGATAAAAAATTTCTGAAGGTTTCCGGAGCGAATCACAATGACATCTTTTTCCATGGAATGTCATCATATATGGAATCTGTAAAATGGCTCGTGAAAAAGAGCGGCGGCAATTCAGCAAAGTGAAATTAAGCGACGTTTTTCTGTTGACAAAAAAACTGAATTTGATATAGAAAATTAAATGTATGAGCGGGCGTAACTCAGGGGTAGAGTGCTACCTTGCCAAGGTAGACGTCGACGGTTCAAATCCGTTCGCCCGCTCCATTTATTTGGCGGCATAGCCAAGTGGCTAAGGCAGCGGTCTGCAAAACCGTTATACTCCGGTTCGAGTCCGGATGCCGCCTCCAAAAAATAATAAGGAGTTCGCTGAGAAGTGTTCTCCTTTTTTTTATTTAAACAAAACAGTATTTCATTTAAGTCCTTGACCGTTTGATCCCTTGACCCCATATCTCAACTTGTCGCTGAAAAATAATATGTATTGACATATCACCTGTCACTGCTATTGCCCCCTACAAAGTGGAAATTTAATTTTATCAACAAAATCAATAAAAAGTATTGACATAGGTTAGAAAGGTATGATAGGTTCGTACCCAAGCTACCTTTCTGAATTGATGAAAACAGTGATCTCAGGGGTGTAACTATGATTATAGTAAAGGGAAAAGCGTACTATACAATTGTTGATGCTGCTGAACAGCTCGGCGTTTCGTCAAAGACGATAAGGGATTATATTCGCAAGGGGATTATTCCCGAGCCGCCTGAAATCAAGTACGGTGTGAGGATTTTGAAACATTTCCCCCTTGAATATATGGATCTGGCTAAACTGCAGTTGGAGAATTTCCGAAATACTAAGAATAAGAGAAGGTAATGAGAACCGGATCAGCACTTTGTCTTGAGCAATTTAAAGGCTGTAGAAATAACTTAAAAGGAGTACTATATTGCCCCGTTTGAAAGATATTACTTCTACAGAAAGACTTCTTGATATCATTCGTAATAAAAAAGATGATATTGATACCAAGTCTATAAATACATCCAAAATTGATCCATTAAAAAAAAGGTTCAAATTCAATTCACTTAAAATTTCTCCTCTCCAGAAATCAATCAATATCGGTATCGACATCGGTCATAAATTCCTCAGGTTGGTAAAAATGGCAAAATTGGCTGATAACCATTGGGAAATGCTTGCTTATAAAAGCATCCCATTTACCCATGACAAGAAATCTTTTGAATTTATCAATTTCTTAAAATCGGAAATAAACGGATTTTGGGGAGTACATAAAAATGTAAATCTATGGGCTATCATGTCTGCAGCAAGAGTAAATGTGCGGCATGTCCATATACCGAAGGTAGCAAAAAAACGGATAGAGAATGCTGTTTATTGGACGATTAAGAAAGAAACCCCTTTTGATGAGAAGGATACAATATTTGATTTTGAAATTCAGGGAGAGATTGTCGAACAGGGAGTAAGCAAATGGTTGACTATGGTTTATACTGCTCCGAAGGAGGAGGTGGATGAACTAAAAGGATTATTTTCCCAGATAGGTCTGCCATTAACCGGAATATCGATCACACCGTTTGCGATTCAAAATATATTCAAAACAGGGTCGGTACCTTCTGCTGCTGCAGGCACGATTGCAGGCCTTTTCATTGGTAATGATTTTTCCCGTATTGATATTTATGCCGGGGGCAAGCTTATTATGACCCGGGGCATAAAGGCAGGAATCAACAGCATGGCGGAAACAGTGATGGAGCGACTCCAGGAGGTCGGGGATGCGACACCGGAAATAGCAAGAAAGAAATTAACGGTAAACATGGAACAGGCAAAAAAAGTTCTCTTCAGCCTCGGCCCGGACTCCCCGCCTTTAACGGAGCGGGATGTCGGCTTTGGGCTTAAAGACGAAGAAAAATTTGAGATCATTTTGCCTGCGATAGAAAGGATAGTCAGGCAGACAGAAAGAACGTTTGAACATTTTAGAGTAAATCTTAATTACGACAGGGTTGACAAAATTTATATTTCAAGTGCTATGGATATTTCAAAGCGAATTACAGAGTTTATAGGTGATCAGCTCGCTATTAAAAGCGACTTGCCGGATCCCCTCATACTTAAACTGCCGTTTACAGTAAAAAGCATGGAGCAGCTTTCTGCTTCTGATAGGATTGCTTTGACTCCTGCTCTGGGAATTGCTCTTTCAGATAATGCTTACACACCTAATCTTATGTTTAGGTTTAAAGACAAGGAAAGGGCAGCAAATATCGGCCGTGCTAACCGTATCATAGCCGTGGTCTTTATTATTGCTGTGTGTCTTTCTTCCGGTTTTTATATATATCAGATTAGAGAAGCACGTGAGAAAGAGGCAAAAATAGCAGGTCTTGAAAGCCAGTTGTCCCAAAACTTCCCGCGTATCGATCAGAATTTATTATCTCAAATTGCTGCGAATGCC
>DATKLL010000151.1:0-32466 GCA_035542475.1 Syntrophales bacterium | reverse complement strand
TTCAAGTCCCGGCCTCGGCACCAAAATTGAGATTAAAACCTTTTGGTAATGGGGAGTCAGAATTAAGGTCTGATTCCCCATTTTTGTTTTCTATCGAAGTCGTGATTCGTGACCGGAACATATTTTGTATATTTCATCCCGCATTGTACAAGTAAAATGAAGGGAAATATGAATCGTGGTGGTTATTGGCTCTACCCATAACTCAACAACCATAGTGAATAAATATTTTGATGATTTGCGTTTGAAATGTTTAATCTAACAAGTCTGTCAAGCAAAAGATACGGTTTTCATTTATCTACAAATTTGCCATCTTTAAACTCGCCGACAAGCTTATTACCATTGACGAATGTATAAGTACCTTGCCCTTCCATCTTGCCGTCTTTGAACTCGCCAACGTACTTATCGCCATTGACGAATGTATAAGTACCTTGCCCTTCTATCTTGCCATCTTTGAACTCTCCAGCACACTTATCGCCATTGGCGTATGTAAATGTCCCTTGCCCATCTATTTTACCATCTTTAAACTCGCCAGCATAATTACTTCCATTGGTGTATGTATATGTTCCTTGCCCCTCCATCTTGCCGTCTTTGAACTCACCAACATACTTATCGCCATTGACATGCGTAAGTGTCCCTTGTCCTTCCATTTTGCCATCTTTGAACTCGCCGACATACGTATTTCCACTATATGTATATGTCCCTTGTCCATTTTCGCAATTTCCTGAGACGCAAGCCGCATACACATAACCGGCAGAAAATAAAACCGGCAAGCAAAACAATACAATGTACTTTTTCATACTCACCCCTTTAAAATTTAATGTGAATCATTGGCCTCTCGCTGTTTGTAATCATGAACATTTCCGAGATAGACCTGCCTGAAAATATGTACCACGTTTAAAACTGTAATTCTACGTTTTTTGACTGTTTCCATTTGAAGGGATGGATATTTTGTTTTCTGACTTTACTGCTTAGTAGCATCACCGCATGTCTCGCAGTGGCAGGTCTCACCCTTGGCCTTTTCAAAGGACTCCCGACCTTCGCGAAATGAAAATATGGCAATTATTATAGCACCCACGACATCCATACCCCCGATGCCTGTGAGTTCGTATCCCGCACTAGGGTATCTATCCACCGTGGCGGTTTGAATCCCCCATGGCCAAAGAGAAATTAGAGGGACAATTTCGATGACTACTAGGAATGTAATCGGCATTAACATAGGAAATAAGATCAAGATTCTATTTATGGGACGCTGTATGGATTCTGTTATCCTTTCAGGTGCAGCATAGTGATCTCCGGCGGGGCGTTCAGCCGCACAGGCGTGAACGTAGTGCCGATTCCACGGCTCACGTATAACCGGGAATCATTGATTCGGAATAAACCTTCCGGATAGAGGGTCCGAAGGTGGGCAAGGCTGAAATCTCCTCCCGGCAGGTGGAGTTTGATCTGTCCGCCATGATAGTGACCTGCCAGGGTCAGGTGTATCCCCATGAGGGCGGCATCGGGAAAGATTTCCGGGCGGTGCGAAAGTAATATTTTCGGGATGGTTTGATCGAGCCCATGCAGCGCAGCACCCAGGTCGGGGCAGCCGGCGCGGAGGTCATCGATCCCGGCAATAGCAAAAGGACCATGCCCCGTATGGATCACCCGGTTTGTATTATGCAGGAGTGTAATATCATAGCGGCTGAAAATCGCTTCGATATCGGTAAGTGCTCCGTACCAGTGTTCATGATTGCCCAGTGTGGCAAAGGTACCGTACCGTGTCTGAACACGTGCCATCTCCTCCAGGCAATCGGGGAGAAATGATAGCGAGTTAGAGATATAGTCACCTGTGAGTAGCAAAAGATCCGGTTGGAGAGCGATAACCCGCTCTGTGTAGTACTGGATCTCTTTTCTGTTCATATAAATGCCCGCGTGGATGTCCGTAAGCTGGACAGCCCGCAGGGAACGACCGAATGGAAGAGTCAATTTCTGCACATCGCAATCCCTGCCGGTAGAGACTGCGCTGTATCCGCAAAGAAGCAGCGGCGCTGCTGCCACACCACTTAACCCGGCCTGGAGAAAATGACGGCGTCCTTCATTCACAGTCTCCGGCATCTCCTTGCCGGCCAGATCACGATAGGTGCGTGCGGCTGCCTTTGCCACTGCACCTGTTGCCTGGAATAGGCAAAGAAGCAAGGCAGAGAAGACAGATCCAATGCCCCATACGGCAGATGGATAAAAGAGCATGTACTGAACTGCTCTGGATGGGTCAGGCCATGGAACAGGTATGACTAGGAAGTACAGATTAAGAGCAAAGAGCGAGAAAATTACTGTGCCCACTGCCAGGCTGGCCAGTGTTTTGAAACGTCCGGATTTATGCGATGACCGGATGATGCGATGAATGTGGACGAAGATATATATCTGGGAAAGCATCGCAAGAGCCAGAATTATCAGGCGAAGAACGGCGTACTTCATTCCGAATGTCATTGTGCAAACTCACTCTTTCTATAATACTGTACCTGAGATTTCTCCTTCACTAAGCTATCATAGACAATTCTGACAAAAAAATCAGGTTTCAGAAAACCATTCCCCCAGGCCGGGTCAAAATCAAGCGTCGGCCGGGAGGCAATAATGGCATCCAGATTCTTCCCCGCTTTGATCTCGTGATTAATCCCGTCTCTAACAGCTACCAGCATCTTGCGGTATGCCTCTAATCCGGTCCTGTCGGATAGGGGTCCGTGTCCCGGGATAATTTTCGTGTTGTCATTGCAGAGCGAGAGGATCCTCTCCACCGCCGTAATCATTCCGTTTATGGAACCGCCCGCAGAAAGGTCAATGAAAGGATACATGCCATTGAAATAGATGTCACCCATATGAATGACATTCGAATTCTTGAAATGCACGATAGCATCCCCATCGGTATGAACCTTATCAATATGGAAGATGTATATTTCATCTCCATTCAAATGAAATGTCACGTGCTCGTTGAAGGTAATGACAGGCAGGGCCGATGCAGGCAGTGGGGATATCGTTTGTTTCAGAAACTGGATGTACTGAGCGGTACTCAGACGCTTACGGACATTTTCATGCGCCACTAAGATAGCGCCAGACTTCGCAAAATTTTCATTCCCGCCTGTATGATCCTGGTGCCAGTGCGTGTTTACAATGAATTGAATGGGTTTACCGCTGATAGTCGTGATGGCGGCTTTGATCTTGTCCGTCATAGGGGCATATGAACTATCGATCATTAAGACGCAGTCTTTCCCGGCAGAGATGCCGATGTTTCCCCCAGCTCCAATGAGCATAAAAACGTTATCCGCGACTTTTACCGTTTGGATTTGAACGCTGGCAAAATCTTGCGGTGCGCAATACGCCCCTGTGCCTCCAAGAAAAAGGCAGAATAAAAGAATTGGCATCAATTTAATTCGTCGGGAAAGCATATAAAATCTCCTTTTACATATTTAAAGACACGTCGTATTGATGGACGAAATATCTGCTACCGTTTGCAGCGCCCCTAAAAAACGGCCTGTCAATGATAACTGCAAGCGGTGATTTTATCAATATTTCATAATCCGTCAATGGAAGAATTTAGTTCAGGGGAAAGGGAGTATTAAAGGGATAAAATAATTGAATAAGTTTTTGTTACAGCTTGCTGTAGGTAAGCCGCTCAGGCAAATTGGACACAGAAGTATCTTTACCCGTTTATTTTGAAAATTAAATGATTATATTTTGTTAAGTCAGATAGGGCGGAATTATTATTGCGAAGCGGTTCTTTTTATGCCGCATCACATTTCTAATCCCGGTGGAGACTGTTTTAAATATAAGATCTTTTCCTCACTATCCATGATACACAAGATATCTCGCGCGCTCAAATTCTTTAACGGCTTGTTATGGACAAAAAGCTGGAGATCGCCATCAGATCCCAGGGTTACTATCCCGGAATCAACTTTCATTACCTTGCCCCCCTCGGGAAAATGTACGCCTGGGGTAGTTGGGATGCGCCATATTTCAGTTCCTGGAAAGAGTTCTACGATAAATGAACCGACATACTCCTTCTGCAATTTTTGCACTAAACTCTCCTTTTACAAAATTTATTAATTTTTGTTAAAAAGAAAATCCTCGACATGTTTAACTTTCCGGAATCATGGCCATAAAGACCTGGATGCTGGAGTTCCGCAGACAGATTTTAGTTTCCTGTATATATGTTAATGCTGCATCTCCAGAATCGTTAAATTATTAAAAAACAGTACAAGAACTATTTATGAATTCGTGGCATTTTCATTAAAATTCCGTAAAAAAGCAATATTAAAAAAATATGGGAACTTTACTAGTATAAACCTTGTATTACCCGACAAAATGATAAAATTTATAAAACTATCCACTGAATCCACTTATCAGCAGATTTCATAAATTCTTTATGACATAATCCCGGCCGCGAGATATCCTATAATGAGGCAGGTGAGTGTCAGCGCATGGACTTTTATTGTGGCAAGGTTTGCGGGGGCCATCTTCATCTTATCCATGTAATTAGCACTAAGTATCCGGAAAGAATTATACGCGATAGGAATTGTGAGGAGCCCCAGGAGAATACTGAAAGGGGTTATCCTGAAGGATACGGACAGAAACATAGTGCCGTATGCGCAAATCAGACCGGCGACATATAATACAACGCCTGCCTTTCTTCCAAAGCGGGCGACGAGATTCAACTTACCCGCCCGGCGATCCTCTTCATAATCGGGTATCTCGTTGATGACGATCATGGACCACATAAGGAATCCCGGAACCAGTGAAACGATAAAAGGTTCCCAGGCAATCGAACGTGTCTGCACATAGAATGCGCCAAGGCAGACGACGGGTCCGAAATTAATGAGAAGGCTCAGTTCTCCGAACCCTCGATAGCCGTACCGTATGGGTGGCATGGTATAAAAGACGGAAGAGAATGCACCGATGATCGTGAATATGAGGACAGGCCATCCTATGAAGATGGAGAAATAAATGGCTATAAATATAGCTATCAGATAGCATAAAATTGATGCCGCAAGGACGTAACTGGCGGGAAGGAGTCCCCCCGTCAGAACACCGCTGCCCCCAGTGTAGGGATTTTTCTCATCACCATGGGAGCTGTCCACGGCATGGAGGTAATCAAAGACATCATCGATCATGTTCAGACCGATGTGGTGCACAGTCACGCCGACGATAACCAGGACAAAATACCAGAAGTTGAATTCCCGGAATGCCGCCCAGGCAATGACGCTTCCCAGCAGGGCGGGAAAGATGCTGGTGGGTACGTAATAGAGACGGAACGCCTGGATCCAGGTGCCTACGATCCCCGGCTGCCGCCCGTCTCTAGAGGTAAATCTCATCTTCAGCGGCATTGTGTTTATCCTCCTGTATTTGAAATGCTTACATATTGTCTTTAACAAACGCTAGCTTCCCGCTTTTGCGACTGTGTCGCAATGTCATTGCGAGGGAGTGAAACGACCGAAGCAATCTCACAATACATTGACAATACAGAGATTGCCGCGCTCACTTCATCCCCCCACGTTTTGCTCGGGGCTTCGACTCACCGCAATGACAAAGAAGTGAATGTGACACAGCCTCTTTGCAGAAATGACCCTTAGAAGAATTAGTAAAGAAGCGTCGGATGCACCATACTAGTGTGTCCTAATTTCTAAAGTATTTTTATATAAATTTCACACTATGACAATATATATTTTTGTGAAGACATATAATCATGACACCTTATGTCAATTAGAATTAAGACATTTTGAAGAGATAAATAAGACATTACCCGATTGAATGATTTCTCTATTTTTAAGAAAAATATCTGGTATATAAAGGGTGCGCACTTGAGAATTAGAAAAAGGAGGATAACGACGATGACGAAAAAGAGGACACCGGATGTGAAACCTTTGAACAAGCGCCCGGGATGGAAGGCGCTTGCGGAACATTACCGTAAGATCAGCAATGTTCATCTGAGGACACTCTTTGCCGGTGATCCCGGGCGCGGTGATCGTCTGGCGGCCGAGGGCGCCGGACTTTACCTTGACTATTCGAAGAACCGTATCACTGACGAGACGGTAAAGCTGCTCCTGGATCTTGCCGAGGAGAGCAGACTGCCCGAGCGCATTGAGGCCATGTTTCGGGGTGAGAAAATCAACGTAACGGAAAATCGCGCTGTCCTCCACGTTGCCCTTCGCGCGCCGAAGAGCGAGCGGATCATATTCGAAGGGGTAGATGTCGTGCCAGTAGTTCATGCCGTTCTGGAAAAAATGGCTGCCTTCTCGGAGCGGGTTCGCAGCGGTCAGTGGCTGGGATATACGGGGAAGCCCATTCGTAATGTTGTCAACATCGGTATTGGCGGCTCCGATCTCGGTCCCGTTATGGCCTATGAGGCGTTGAAGCACTACAGTAAGCGAGACATGTCCTTTCGCTTCGTCTCCAATGTGGACGGTACAGACTTCGCGGAGGCCGTTCATGATCTCAATCCTGAAGAAACACTGTTCATTATCTCTTCGAAGACATTTACTACCCTGGAAACGATGACCAATGCTCACACAGCGCGTGTATGGGCGCTGAAAGCACTGCATCATCATGGCGCCGTGGCCCGGCACTTCGTGGCTGTTTCAACAAACTCTGACGAGGTGGCGAAGTTCGGCATCGACACGGCGAACATGTTCGGGTTCTGGGATTGGGTTGGCGGCCGGTATTCGATGGATTCGGCCATAGGTCTTTCGACCATGATTGCCATCGGCCCGGAGAACTTCCGAGCCATGCTTGCAGGCTTCCGCTCGATAGACGAGCACTTCCGAACCTCTCCCTTCCATAAGAATCTGCCCGTACTCATGGGGCTGCTCTCTGTCTGGTACAATAACTTCTTCGGTGCCGAGACTATTGCCGTCCTGCCCTACGATCAGTACCTCAAACGCTTTCCGGCCTATCTCCAGCAGTTGACGATGGAGAGCAACGGCAAGCACGTAACTTCAGGGGGTGCGGCTGTCAATTACCAGACGAGCCCTATCTACTGGGGCGAGCCGGGCACCAATGGGCAGCATTCATTCTACCAGCTAATCCACCAGGGGACCAAACTGATCCCTTGTGACTTCATCGGCTTCTGTAAAACTTTGAACCCGCTCGGCAATCATCATGACGTTCTCATGGCAAACCTGTTCGCTCAGACGGAGGCGCTGGCCTTCGGGAAGACAAAGGATGAAGTCAGGGCAGAAAGTGTATCGGAAGAACTGATACCGCATCGCATCTTCGAAGGCAATCGTCCCACGAATACCATTCTCGCAGATAGGCTGACCCCGGAGACGCTCGGGAAGCTCGTTGCACTCTATGAACACAGTGTTTTCACCCAGGGGGTGATCTGGCAAGTTGATTCCTTCGATCAGTGGGGTGTTGAGCTGGGCAAGGTACTGGCGGCGCGCATCATCCCTGAGCTGGAAAGTGTCGAGGAGCCTGCACTCCGGCATGACGGATCGACTAACACGCTTATCCGGCGCTACCGCGGGCGCAAAGGAAGGCAGTCCTGAATGCGATTCTGAAAAATGTAATGCTGCGTAAACAGAGATAGACCAATGGTTGCTGGAAGCAACGAAAGGAGGTTTACCATGATATCGAAGATGAATCGTTTAATGATTTTTTCCTTGTGTCTGTTTGTATTGTATGGCTGCGCAATAACACGGGCCAAGATTCCAATCGATAATGATTCGATTCAACCTGGAACATCTGTAACGATGGGCGGAAAGAGCATGAAACTGCTCGGTAAACCCATAGCTGTCGGTGATTCACTCCCATCTGTTGACCTGGTGGATGCGATGACCATGAAACCCGTGGACCTTTCCAAGATTAAGGGGTCGATCCTCTTCTTGAGTATCGTTCCTTCTGTCGATACCCCTGTTTGTGAGGCGCAGACACACTACCTTGGCGAGGAGGGCAACAAACTTGCGCCTGAAATCATCAGGATTGCCATCAGCCGTGATACTCCCTTTGCGCAGAAACGATTCGCTAAGGAGGCGAAACTGGAGCACATGCAGTTTCTTTCTGATTACAAGGAAGGTGCCTTCGGACGCGCTAACGGTCTTTTGATGGATGGATTGATGCTATTGGCGCGCTCTGTCATCATCGTAGACAGGGAAGGAAAGGTGCGCTATATTCAGGTGGTTCCGGAGATCACACATCTTCCCGACATGGAGCGGGCCTTTCAGAAGGCTGGAGAACTGGTAAAGTGAACAGCCTTTCCTGGTGATTTGTGAATAGATAACTGTCATTTCATGAGACCTTTCAAAAAGTGGTGAGGTGAATACAGAATGGATGAAAAAAGTATTGATCAGGATCAGAGGAACATCTGGAAAGTAGTCAAGGTCGTGCCTGAAAACCATGACATCAACTCCTTATGTCTGGAAGGGTCTGATGAGAAGTTTAGCCGCAGAAAGGCGGGCCAGTTCGCGTCTCTCATAATTATGAGACCTGAAGGATGGAGTGAACCGCATTCGTTCTCCATTGCAAGTGCTCCCGAAGATTCCATTCTGCGCCTGACAATTAAGAAGGTAGGCAAGTTTACCTCTGCTATCCCGGATTTGAAACCGGGAGATCCGGTAAAATGTATAGGGCCGCTCGGCATTTTCTGTAAGGATGCTGACATCAAGCCTGTGATCGTCATGCTGGCTGGCGGCGTGGGCGTAGCACCGTTTCTAAGCGTGCTCCGGCACTTTAGAAATATCAAGGCAGGCAATAAGGTAATACTCTTCTGGGTAAACAAGGGCATCGAAGACGTCTTCTCTTCAGCAGAGATCGGGGCAATGACCAATGAACTTGCCCTTTCTGCTGTTTACTGTTTTAGCCGTGAAGATGATGTGCAAAAATATGTCCGGCAGGAATACCCCGGCATATTCTATGAGAAGGGCCGTTTGAGCGGTGATATCTTAAAAAGGTATAGGGTGACTAAAGATGCAGCCTTTTATCTCTGCGGCCCTCCCCCCATGATGGAGTCTGCGCTCACCGAACTGGATAGTCTTGGCGTGGATCAATCAGCAGTGCAACAGGAAAGATTCACCTGGGAGAAGTGAAAGGATTATCTGATGTTCCGGTAGTGGTAATCCTAGCAGTATTACAAACGTATTGCTTTTTTATATTTTTCATGTATATAGCCCTTGATCTTGCGAGATGCAAAAATTAAATACAAAGAAGCTGTGTAAAATTAAGTGTTAACCGGATTTAACCGTTGGACATCGGAGCCTGAACCGGTTACAATGTTTACAGATATCGGGGATTCTATAAATGACAGACACTCCGGATAGTCAAAACCCCTCTAAAGGCGAAGATAAGTTGCAGTTTGGCTTGTTATTGACCAGGCCGTTTGCCGTTATTGGTGCCGCGGTTATAACATGGGTCAACCATTTAGGAGCCTCGGCAATTTTTCTCATCCTGGCTATGCTGAAGATCTTTCGTCACAAGCAGCTATCCAAGACAGTTCAGCAGCTCTACTACATCGGGGCGAGATCCACACCGATTATCCTGCTGATAGGCTTGTTTACCGGCATGGTCCTGGGCCTCCAATCTTACCATGCCCTGGTTAAATTCGGCGCACAGGGGGCGCTGGGTACGCTGGTAGCCCTGTCCCTCGTCAGGGAGATGGGGCCGGTTCTCACAGCTATCATGATTACGGCGAGGGCAGGCTCAGCTATTACGGCGGAGATAGGCAGCCAACGAATTACTGAACAGATTGATGCGCTGGACACCATGCGCATTGATTCACTCCGGTACCTTATTGCCCCCAGGGTCACTGCTTGCGTCATCAGCATTCCCCTGCTCACTGCTTTGTTTGACCTCATCGGTATTATAGGCGGTTATATCTCTGGTGTGCTGCTCCTGGGTGCCAACGCCGGTACCTATTATTATCGTGTTCAGGACAGCGTAGATATGAAAGATGTTACTGACGGATTTATCAAAGCTGTTGTTTTTGCAGTAATCGTCTCCACCGTTTGCTGCTACCAGGGATATTTCGCACATATGCGCACGGATAGCCACGGGGCCAAGGCCGTAGGTCTCTCCACGACCTCGGCTGTTGTTGTGTCCTGCGTGCTTATCCTAGTGGCGGACTATGTGGTTACCTCCCTTTTGATATAGAGGATTCATGAATACTCCTTTGATCGAATTTAAAGATGTTACCAAACGTTTCGGATCCCGAACAATACTGGACCATGTTAACCTTCAGATCTATGAGGGGCAGGTCACCACTATTATCGGACTTTCCGGTGCGGGTAAGAGCGTACTCCTGAAACACATAATCGGGCTGATCAGACCTGATGAAGGGACAATTCTCTTCCGTGGGAAGCCTCTCAGCGAGATGACAAGGAGCGAGATGGCTTCTTCCTTCGCTCAGATGAGTTATATGTTTCAGGACAATGCCCTCTTTGATTCCATGGACATTTACGAGAATGTTGCACTGCCGCTTCGGGAGACAACCAATCTAAGCAAAGATGAAATCGACCACAGGGTTATGGAGAGAATTAAACAAACAGAACTCGGCGATGCGATTTACAAGTACCCTTCAGAACTCTCAGGGGGCATGCAAAAACGGGCAGCCCTGGCGCGTGCACTGGTAACAGATCCTCAAATTATACTTTTTGATGAACCGACTTCCGGTCAGGATCCTGTCAGGAAAAATGCAATCCTTAGTATGATTGCCCAGCACCAGAGAAAATTCGGTTTTACTGCGATACTGGTCAGCCATGAGATTCCCGATGTGTATTTTATCTCAAGCCGCATTCTCGCCCTCTATGGTCGAAGCATTGTATTTCAAGGCACTCCCGAAGAACTTGAAGATTTTGACCATCCATTCAAGGATGAAGTGATCCGCAGTCTGGAGAGACTTCAGGAAGAATTAACGGGTCTGCACTCAAAGAGGCAGTTCAAGGTTATGTATCATTCTCAAATGCACCGTAGGACACTCAAGGAAACTTACGTAGTTGCTGTTTTTACCTTAGTCGGGTTGGACAAAATTATCGCAAGCCTAGGTCATGACGCGGCACAGGAGGCAATTCGATGTATGGGGTTATATATTGATAAACACTTCGGTGCCATAGGCGGCTTTTCTACCAGGAATAACACCAACGAATTTGTTACAGTGCTTCCTTATTCGGATCAGCCTGAGGCTGCGGACATTTTGATGGATTTTATCAAGGATTTCCGAGAGCATGGAATTCGCGAAATTTGGACTGAGGCCAGCAAGCAGGCAATTTCTATGGAATGTGTCGAGTTCACTATCCTTGCCGGTCTTGCCGAGGGCCAACCCATTTCAGAAATAGACTCTGTTATAGAGTCTGCAAAGAATCAGCAAATAGAAATCGGCCAATTTCGCTGCGCCGCCGAGGAGTAAAAAATGAAAAAATATTCCATAGAGACAATAGTAGGCATCTTTGTCGTTTTCGGACTGCTCTGCGTTGGATATATGACTGTGAAGCTGGGGCACATTGCCTTCATTGGCGACAACTCATATACACTTAACGCTGCATTCACCTCTGTAACCGGCCTTAGAGTCGGTAGCCCCGTGCAAATATTAGGCATCGAGGTCGGTCGGGTGGAAGGACTGACCATGGATCAGGAAAACCAGAAGGCCGTAGTTGTGATGAGTATCCACAAGGGTATAAAGATTTATGATGACGCCATCGCTTCCATCAAAACGGAAGGGCTGATAGGTGATAAGTATCTCAGTATTGACCCTGGAGGTGCGGGCTCAGTTCTTGCGTCCGGTGGGACCGTTACTGAGACGCAACCGGCTGTGGACATTTCCGAGCTTATCGGCAAGTATGCCTTTGGCGAGGTAAAGAAAAAACCGGAAAACAATGAAAGTGGGAAAGCAAAGCCATGAAGAAAATGATCGCCGGATTAAGTATCCTCTTGCTCGTGATGTCTTCCCTCGCAGCTCATGCGGTCACGCCTCTCGACTCTGCTCAGGCGAATGCCAATAGAGTGATTGATGTACTGAAGGACCCAAAGCTCAAGCCGGTGTCGGCCAAGGAGATCAAAAAGGAAAAACTCCGGGCTATTTACAGAGACATGTTCGATGAAATCGAACTTTCCAGGCGCACTTTGGGGCGGAATTGGAATAAGTTGAATCCTGGTCAGCGTCAGGAGTTCGTCCATCTCTATGAGCAGGTATTGGAGAAGGCTTACATAGACAGGATACTTTCTTACACCAACGAGAAAATTATTTTTTATAAGGAAATTAAGCTTTCAGATAATCAGGTTGAAGTCCAGTCAAAAGTAATAATGTCGTCAAAGGAAATCCCCATATTCTACAGAATGATCATGAAGGACAACATCTGGAAAGTGTACGATGTTGTTGTAGAGAATGTGAGTCTGGTTCAGAACTATCGAAGTCAATTCAACGATATTCTGGCGCAAAACTCACCCGAACAATTGCTTGTGATCCTGCGAAAAAAAGTAAAGGAACAATAGGAGATCAGGAGTCAGGAAGCCGAAACTTTGAGATCGTGAAAAACTGCCCGGCACTCAGCCTCTTTCGGCAGTGATTATAAAAATCATCCCGGTATAATATTTATGAAGCCCCCGCCCACAGAGCGGGACTTCCAGGAAAGGAAGATATGCTGACATCGCACCGCTTATTTCCGACCTTAAAGCGGGGCATGCGGGATGTGCCCCTTGTCAGGAAAGACCGACTAGAAGAGGTACCCGCCTCATGAAATACTTCTCCTTTCCGGCTCTTCTACTTGTTTTTTTCGTTGTATGTTGTGCGTACAGCCCTTCCCTTGCACAGTCAGACAAACCACGTGAGACGCAGCTAATGATGGTTTCATCAGACTCCGGGCAGAACTTTTTGAAATCCACGGAGCTTCCGACGGAACCTAAAAAGAACGAGCTAGCTGAGGATAAGGTGAATGTTGATAATGAGTCTGTCAAATCTTCAAAATCACCGGAGGCGTCAGTAAAATCTGAAAGTAGAAGCATTGATAAGGAAGACTACGGTGATGTGGAAGAAGAGGAAGAAGAAGAGGGGAAAGAGGAAGAGACGGTAACAATCGCAGACCCGATTGAGCCCTTCAACCGGGCCATGTTCCAGTTCAATGATAAGCTGTACTTCTGGGTTCTTAAGCCAGTGGCGCAAGGGTATAACAAAGTCGTTCCCGAACGAGCCCGGGTAAGTGTGAAAAATTTCTTTTCCAATCTTGGATTCCCGACGCGCTTCGCCAGTTGTCTACTCCAGGCAGATTTCAGCGGTGCCGCCACAGAACTCGGCCGTTTTACTGTAAACACAATCTGGGGCGTAGGGGGACTTTTGGATCCTTCGTCGGATAAGGAACTTAATCTCGTAAAACAGGACACGGACTTAGGTATAACCCTGGGAGTCTATGGGGTAGGACATGGATTCTACATCGTCTGGCCGGTACTCGGCCCTTCCAGTGCGCGGGATTCAGTCGAGATAGCCGGTGAATATTTTCTGTATCCTATCTCTTATATTCAACCCTGGTATGCCTGGCTGGGAGTCAGGTCATTCGAGGTGCTGAATGATGCCTCTCTGAGGATCGGCGACTATGAATCCTTTAAAGAAGCGGCCATAGACCCCTATAGCGCGTTACGAAATGCGTATATTCAATATAGATTAAAGAAGGTTAAAGCAAGAGGATTTAAACCGGATCAAACCATGCCCCCGGGAGTGATATTGGAGAAGTGACTGCACATAAAAGGGTCTGCATTCATAAATTATATTGAAATGAAAGAAAGAAATTCTACGAAAAATCGTAAAGTAATAGTGATGCTGGTATTTATCATACTTGCCATCCCGGGAGTTGCAGCTGCGGGCGGGCTATTTGGTCCGCCTCAGCCAGTTTCCAAAGAGGACGGGGGGTTAAATACGGCGATTGGTTACTGGTTTCATGAGGATAAATTCAAGAATGGTACGGAACACGTAATCAGACAAAATCAGGTTTATTCGCATGTGGGCTACGGTGCCAGGTATTGGGAAATATATGCACGTATCGGGGTATCAGATTTGAAAATCTCCGATGCCTTCAGTTCTACTAATGCTTCGACAACAACTGCCAAAAATGATTTTGAAGAAAACTGGAAGTTTTCCGGCACCCTGGGGGTAAAGGGGTTTTATCCTATTAACAAGGTATTTGGAATTGGGGCCTTCATTCAGGGGACCTATACCCACAGCGACTTCACGGATGATGTTTCAGGGATTCAGAATGGTGTTCCTTTTATAGTGGAAATAAAGGTAGAAAATTTATGGGATGTGAATTTCGGTATTGGTTTTCAAGCATCGATCCCATTCGGAATAAAGCTGTACATCGGACCCTATCTCTATTATTCGGAGGCGACTGCGTCTCAGCCTGCGAACATCTCAGGCCTTAAATTTACAGCCGGAGATGTAACAATCAAGAATAAAACAAATATTGGAGGATTTACAGGAGTCGATATACCCCTTTCAAAGGTCTTCCGTCTGAATGTGGAAGGACAGTACTCCGAAAGGTTATCCGCGGGATGCGCTGTTACCTATACATATTGATATTTGGAATGAAATGCCGTCCAAGTTTCCTTTGCCTATATTTCTCACCATCAATTGCATATGTTAATGAAATGATTGACCCTCTGTCTATCGATTAAAGATAATGGGCAAGGATGTCGATACATAAATTAACGAAGGGTCTGCGATGTTCGTTCATCGTCCGTGGGACACATAAATTAATGGAAGATTAATTCCAACCCATGACAAAACGGCATAGGTGGATTTCGTTACTTCCCCCGGGGATATTAATACTCCGGGGGTTTTTTACATCCTCATAACTGATGTTTCTCCTGAAGTCGATAATTTCTTCTTTTTTGCTCTGATGCAATATTTCGAAAATCACCAACAGTTATTGACTATTCCACAGTCCAATGAAAGAAAATTGCGTGATTATTGCCACTAAATCTTGTAAAATAAAGGCTCACTCTTCAGGTGAATTCACGGTATAGGGCAGCGCCGAATGGAATACATGCCTTGGATGCACGTACCAAACCTTATAGTAGATGACTATGTATCAACTGGACAAACCGGACAATCTGGTAGAATTTTTTGAAAACAGCGTAAAGAAATTTTCTGACAGGCCTTTATTCGGCACAAAGAATAAAAGCGGAACCTACGATTGGATCATCTATAAAGAATTTGGCCAAAGAATGGACAATCTCCGCGGCGGCCTGGCCGGGCTGGGCATCGGCAAAGATGACGTTGTGGGTATCATCGCTAACAATCGCGTGGAATGGGCAGTCGCCCATTTGCGACCCTCGGTCTCGGAGGCAGGTTCGTTCCCATATACGAAGTCGAGCTTCCTCACATTTGGGAATAATATCGTAAAAGACAGCGACATAAAAGTACTGTTCGTCTCAAAAGAGGAAAAAAACGGCATGCTGACACCGACACTGAAACTGAAACGGTATTGTGTTCGATAGGTATAAGGACCAAATCGAAGCGCTTTACAGTTAGATTATTATAAGAAATTAAATAAGGAGAGCTTTCTTGAAAACGCGGATTACCGAACTTTTTGATATAAGATACCCGATACTCCTTTCTGGCATGAGTTGGATCAGTGTACCGAAGATGGTGGCAGCCGTATCCAACGCTGGAGGTCTGGGAATCCTGGCCACAGGTCCCCTCAGTGCCGAGGATACAAGGAAGGGCATCCATGAAATCAGGGAATTGACCGATAAACCTTTTGGCGCCAATCTGGCTCTCCTGTTTCCCGGTGCCATGGAAAATGCAAAGGTCTTGCTGGAAGAGCAGGTGCCCGTCATCAACTTTTCCCTGGGTAAGGGCGACTGGCTTGTCAGGAGGGCACACGAATACCGGGGTAAAGTCATTGCCACCGTCGTTAATGTCCATCATGCAAGGAGGGCACAGGACTACGGCTGCGATGCTGTAGTTGCCACCGGTCATGAAGCGGCAGCTCACGGCGAAGCCCTGACCACATTCATTTTAATCCCTACGCTCGTCGATACCTTAAATATTCCCGTGATCGCTGCCGGCGGCATTGGTGACGGCCGCGGTTTAGCAGCAGCCCTGGCATTAGGCGCGGATGCGGTTGCCATGGGGACACGACTCATGACGACGAAAGAAAGTCCCCTTCATGAAGTCTATAAAAGACTTTCCGTCGAAAAGAAGGCCGAGGATACGCTCTTTTCTGATCGTTTTGACGGTCTACTCTGCCGGGTACTGAAGACCGATGCGGCCCTTCGGGCCATCAAACGGGGTATTGATCTCCCTGCGGCCTTCTTCAATTCCCGCGAGATTACCCAACAGATCGGGGTCCCGTACTGGAAACTATTTTTCGGCGTTATGGCGTCGGGATGGAGAAATGTCAAGCAGATGGCCTTCCTGGCCAATGCCTTCAGGGCAATTCGTGTTGCTACAGAGCAGGGTGATACAAAGGAAGGGGTACTTCCTGTTGGTCAGGTAACAGGACTCATTCACGATGAACCCAAGGTGGCGGAGCTCTTTGAGCGGATCATTGCCGAAGCCAAAACGATTCAACAACAGCTGTCGATAAAAATGGCCTGAGGCAGGATACTATTCCATTTATATCAATCCTTCGTTATCATATTACCCGATCAGTCTTTGACAGGCGTCCAGGTTTTGTCGGGATTGTACGACTTCATCTTCTGGGCAATATTTGCTGTTTCCGCTCCGAGGTTTTTCTGATAAACCTTCCCATGCTGATTGACGACAAATGTCATTATACCTGACTTGCCCCATTTTGAGGGAAATGCGACGAGGGCGAAACCAGCAACCATGTTGCCGTTAACGATGTAGTTATAGCTGCCTCCCGGAACGTTCTTTCCCTGCCTCGTTAGTATCCTGAAATAATAACCGTGAAACGGTGAAGGCTCCACTTCTCTGAAGGCGGCCTGTTTCTTCTTGTAGCCCTCGTGCCAGGCCCGTGCCACGAGCTCACCAAGGGGGCTCATTTCTTCGCCCCGAGCAGCCCTCCAGAAAAGGCCGTTCCTCTTACCAGGATCGCTCCGAAGTTTCTGTGCGTAAGCAAATATGCCGTCGCCATCCCAGTCCTTAAGTACATAATCCCGCTGTGCCTTGACATAGGCCCGGCAGACCAGTATGGCAGTGAGTTCATCTTCACCAATACGGCGGTTCAGGATCTCTTCCTTGCCTGCATCAGTATCAAAGAACCATTGGTCATTATATTTTACGATGGGAATGGGAAAGGGCCAGTTCTCGTTGCCGACGTGAAGGACAACTTTCGAATCATTCTCTTTAACGAGGTCTGCTTTCTCTGCCAGGTGTTTGGAGAAGTCCGCAAATTCTGCGGCTTCCTGTACCTCATCACCCGAGCGGAGCTCCTTTCCGGAAGGCCCGAATATTTGATCAAGCATAGTCTTGTCGTTTGCCTTGACGGCCTCAGTGAGGGTTTTTAAGGCATCTTCGGGAGAGGAGAAGAGTCTCTGCGACGGCGCCCCGACTGCCGCTATATTCGAGGCAAAGATGAACATCGCTATTGTGAAAAGCACAGCGGTAAAAGCCATACCCCGTGACGGACGAAATACGGGTTTCTGCTGAATTGTCTCCATGGTTTCTTTCCTTTCCTTATTCATTAATTCCCTGTTATAAAAATATTTCCTGTCCATACTATCGATGCGATCTGCCTCTGGTGTCATCCTTCCCGGCTGGACTACCGCCTTTAGCACCATCCTTCCGTTCAGGGGCAGTGCTTCTTGTTGGAGGGGCGGCCGAAGGACGTATAACTGTGTTGCTCTGGCGGCTGGCCTGGCCGCGAAGACTCTGCTGTCTGGCTTCATTGGCTCCCCTGTAGCCACCGAAGGTAACTGATGGCGTCTTAGGAGGCTGCACGGGAGGCTGCACGCTTTCGCGGGCGGGACGGGCCTGAGGAGGTGGGGACTTACCGATACCAGGCCCCGGCAGTAACGGCTGTTTACTTATACTCGGAGCCGGTTGTGCGGGACGTTGACTGACGCCGGGGGCCGGTGTTGTCGGCCGCTTGCCGATATCTTGAGTAGGCGCCTTCGGCGGTGCCAAACCTACACCTCGGCTTTCCCTGCCGCGGTTGCTGAAGGAACGGGTATCACCCCTGGGGCCGAACACCCCTGTAGGAGGCTTGGGCGGTGTTGAAGCCCTCCCTTTGATTTCCGGTATAGGTGCACGCTTGCCGATGCCGGGCCTGCTGATCGGATGTGATGCCCGGTAGCTATCAGGGCTGCCGTGTGATGCATCATGCCTCCATGCCTGATTTATGAAGGGTCTGCTCCTGTTGATATAAACATTTCTTACATGAACGTAGGGCCTTGCATGATTGACCCAACCGGGGCGGTTCCAGCCGTGGTAGATCACATGGTGGTGACCCCAGTCGAAATCCATGGTCAACCAGCCCCCGATCATCAGACCGAGGCCAAATGTAATGAAAGGCGCTCTGCCTGGATACCATCTCTGGACATAGATGATTGAAGGATCATACAGCGGGACGTATATATACTGAGGTTGGGCTGGAATAATCTCGATATAATCTCCATCGATGGCTACGGTCTGTTGACTGGTACTCTCCAAATTTCCTCTGTCTCTCGCCTGCCACCTGAGGAGTTGGATTGATCTTGCCACATCTTCCGGCTGATTGAGAAAGGCATCTCCCAAATCGGCAGTCCAGTCCCCGTTTTCAGCCATCATTTTCAGAATATTCGGATAATGGGCAATCGCCTTAACGGACTCGTCCCAATTCTGCAAGTCGATCGCCGATGCGGGCCCGCCTCCATTCAGCCAATCATAAGCATCGGCAATTTCATCCGGATACGTCGAGGCCGGAAGCATCTGGGCAAGCAGAGGGTCTGGGTAAAGGGCAATGGGCGCGAGAATGTTGTCAAGCTCCTGATCCGTAAATTGTGATGAGTCTGTTGGGAAAGGATCATACGCCCAGGCCTGAATCGATAGGAGAGCCCAAAGGCAAACAATAAAAATAAGCAGAAAGCCCTTTATGCCGTTCCTGATCATAAGCCCAACTCCTTCCTCTTTTTACTTGGAGATACCTGATGTATATCAGCTCCCGCTTAAAAAAAACTATATCAAATTATAGACTAAAATCAATTAATATAAATTTACGTTGCCGAGGAGTAACACGCAGGTAGTTTATGCCTGTCATTATTCTACTATTTTATATTCATTGACTTCTTTAGAAGAGTACACTAACCAAAATAAAGGGCTGACTATGTATAGATGAAATACAACACTTA
Organism: Syntrophales bacterium; assembly: GCA_035542475.1. Taxonomy (GTDB): domain Bacteria; phylum Desulfobacterota; class Syntrophia; order Syntrophales; family UBA2185; genus DATKLL01. Next base: position 13,230 of record DATKLL010000151.1, on the reverse strand, counting down.
TCAGCCCGGAATTTAGATTTTAGCAGAACACCAGAATCGATGTTATCCTCTCGTTTCTTTGATGTTTAACTGCGAAGGAGGTCATAAATGATGATGTCAATCTGGAAGATGACAACAAGCAAACATATATCAAAACGCTCGGTGGCAAGAACCGGACTTCGGTTATTGCTTCTCTTGTTAATCCTTGCGCTGGGTGCTTGTTATCCCGCTACTTACCGGGAGGTCCCGACCGCAGGCCCAGGCCCAAGGGCTCCTATTACACAGGTTTATTTTTATCCGAAAGAAGGTCAGACAACCGCGCAGCAGTCGCGGGACCACTATGAGTGTTACAATTGGGCGATGCAGCAAACCGGCTTCGATCCGAGCCAGTCGTCGATTCCGCCTGAGCGTCGCGTAAAAGTGGTGCCGATGCCTCCGCCTGGTCATGATACGGCTGTTCTGGCCATTGCCGGTGCGGTACTGGGCGCGTTAATAGCCGGACCGAGACATGCAGGGGGAGGCGCCTTGATCGGTGCGGGGAGCGGGGCTGTTGCCGGTGCCGTATCAGACGCATCCAGGCAGCAGTATGCCCAGCAAATGGAAGAGGCCTATAACAGGCGCGACCAGGCACTCGACGCCCGCTATGAAGGACAGGCGCGCAGCTTCCGACGTGCAATGTCGGCTTGTCTCGAAGGCCGCGGCTACACCGTGAAATAGAAAAAGATGGCCATACTTGGGATATGCCGACAAATAATGCCTATACGTATCCTTGATATTCCAGCGGCTGAAGTTTCTTCTTCAGCCGCTTTTTTACTTTTTTTTCAAGTTATCAGGAATGACGCGGCAGCTGCAAAAACAACAATCAACCAGGGCGGTATCTTCCAGAGTGTGAGTAACGCAAAGCATGTCAATGCAAGGGCAAGATCTTTTGTCGAAAGGATCGCACCGGTCCACACCGGATCATACAGTGCAGCAAGCAACAGACCAACTACCGCAGCATTAACACCTTTGAGAATGGATTGAACACCGGTTCGGGTCCGCAGTGTTTCCCAGAACGGCATGGCTCCCATCAACAAAAGGAATGACGGCAGATATATTGCAATCAGGCAGATTATACCGCCGATCCACCCTCGCGGCTGCGGCAACATTACCGTTCCTAGGTAAGCGGCAAATGTGAAAAGCGGCCCCGGCACAGCCTGCGCGGCTCCGTAGCCTGCAAGAAATACATCGTTGGTCACCCAACCCGGCGGCACGACCTCTGCCTGAAGCAGGGGTAAAACAACGTGACCGCCGCCGAATACCAGTGAGCCGGCCCTGTAAAAACTGGCGATAACTGCCAGGGTTGATTCCGGATACAACGTTTCAAAAATCGGCAAAACAATCAGCAATCCCAAGAAAGCTATTAGAGCCAAAATAGCCCCCGGATGGCTTTTTATCGAGGATTCAGGCACCGATGATGATACAGTATCGCTGTTGTCTGAACGCAGGAATTTCCAGCCCGCGATCCCTGCAACAACAATCACGGAGATCTGACTGAAAGATGAATGCCATAACAGGACCACGAGGGCGGAAAGGATAGCCATGGTCCGGCGTGACCGGTCAGGACACAGATTGACGGCCATATTCCACACCGCCTGAGCAACTACCGCAACGGCGACCACCTTGAGTCCATGAATCCAGCCGGCGCCTTTCTCGAATATGCCGGTGCCATAGCCAAATATAATTAGTGCTATCGCGGACGGCATGGTAAAACCTAACCATGCCGCAAAACCTCCCCATAACCCGGCCCGCATGGTGCCTATGGCAATACCCGCCTGACTGCTGGCTGGTCCCGGTAAAAACTGGCACAATGCCACAAGGTCGGCAAAGGCCTTTTCCGCAAGCCATTTACGGCGATTGACAAACTCCTCACGAAAGTAGCCGAGATGCGCAATCGGGCCTCCAAAGGAGGTAAGGCCGAGCTTTAGAAATATGCGGCACACTTCCAGGGCAGAAAAAATGTTCTTCATGCTTTCTATTTTTTTTGATTTTTAATATAATGCATCTCAATCAAAATCTTCTGTCTGTTTCTTGATGCTTTAAAAATAAGGAATCCGCAATGCGGGGAAAAGATGTCCTGCTTTTAGTACTATTGTTTGTTGCCGTCTTCGCCATGCTGGCAGCTTGCCGTTATGCGTACTTCCCCGGTGATGTGACGGCCGAAAGATTTGTACAATCCCTGTCGCCAAAACCTATGAGTTGGGCTTTATGGGTCACAAAATCGGCGGCCTTTCCCTGGAATATCTTGCTTTTGGCAATCACTTTCTTCATTTCCTGGGCCGTCGCCGGATGGCGTGTCGCTGTATTCTCCATCCTCAGCTTTGCAGGGATGTGGATCCTGGGCACATTAATCAGTCCCGTAATTGCCCGGCCTCGGCCTTCACCGGCACTGGTGCACGTGGTCGGGTCGCCATCCGGTTATTCATTCCCATCTATATTTGCCCTGACCTATGGATCTACCTTTGGGTATCTGGCAATTCAGGCTGTCCGAAAGTCCGGTGTGTTGTGGACAATCCTGCTGTTTCTATGCTGTGCTCTACTCATAACCGGCGGCCTTGCCCGCATTGCCCTGGGTGCTCACTGGCCGAGTGATATCATCATATCATATTTTATTGCCTTGCTGTGGGCATTTTTCCTTTTACACTCAGCCTCAAAATAATTCGCTTCGCCTGCATCTTAGTTCCCTCCAATCCCGAACTACTTCCCGTCCATCCTGTTAGTCTGTTCAATCGGGAATCATTATTTTTTTATAATGAATTTCTTCTCATCCATTTCCTGATAAGAATTAAGGCATCAGATAGGCAATATTGCGCCTTACGCCTATAGAAAAAAAAGCGCGAAACTGTAAGGATAGTTCATAAATACCTGGGAAGATGTCCACACAAATTATTGAAGTTCTGGGCATTTATTTTTCTAAGGAGGCATGTTTTGGAGCACCAGGCGATGCAATGCCATAATCTATGGCCTCTGGCAGTCTACGTGGCGGCGGTCCTTCTTTTGGCGGTCACTATGATCGGATTATCATACATCCTGGGCGAAAGGCATACGGGCAGGTCTACCGGTGAACCCTATGAATCCGGTCTTATGCCCACAGGTGCAGCCTGGATTCGTTTTGATGTCAAATACTATCTTATTGCCATGTTCTTCGTCATTTTCGACCTTGAGTCCATCTTCATTTTTGCCTGGGGTGTAGCAGTGAGGGAAGCCGGCTGGAGCGGATATCTTGCCATCGTCATCTTTATCGTAATCCTGATGGCTGCCCTGTTCTATCTGTGGAGAATGGGCGCTCTTGACTGGGGGACATTGAAGCAGAAGAGGTAGAAAGCATGAAAACAGATGCAGGGGAAGCCGCTGTCACACGCAGTGTCGTACTGGCAAAACTCCAGGACCTTGTGGCCTGGGGGCGGAAGAACTCGATGTGGCCTTTCAATTTCGGCCTTTCGTGCTGCTACGTGGAGATGGCAACCAGTGTGACCAGCCGCTATGATATCGCGCGCTTCGGCGCAGAGGTGCTCAGGGGTTCTCCTCGTGAAGCCGACGTGATGGTCGTTGCAGGGACGCCCTTCATCAAGATGGCGCCGTTGATCAAGAGGCTTTATGACCAGTTGATGGAGCCACGCTGGGTCATATCTCTCGGTTCCTGCGCCAATTCCGGCGGCATGTATGACATCTACAGCGTGGTTCAGGGAGTGGATAAGATACTGCCGGTGGACGTCTATATCCCCGGATGCCCGCCCCGTCCTGACGCCTTTCTGGAAGGGCTTCTCCTGCTCCGGAGGGCTGTAGGCAATGAAAAGAGACCACTGAGCTGGATTGCAGGGTCCCAGCTTGTGGAAAGAGGAGTACGTCCCTCACTTCGGGACGAGAAAAGGGACATGAGAAAGAGCCGCACCGTTTTCCGCTCTCCTGACGAGATTTAATTCTGAGGAAACACATGAACGCAAGCACCGGCATATTCCAGGCTCTCTGCGACCGGTTTGGTGAAAAGGATATCACCCTTCAGCCAACAAGGGACGATATACTGACCATCTGGGCTCCGCGCGAACAGGTTGTCAACATCCTGTACTACTTGAAAAATGAGATATCTTCACCGTACGGTACGCTCTATGACCTTACCGCCATCGATGAGCGCTTCCGGTCAAACCGCCAGGGCCAGCCCCGGGGCGACTTCGCGGTTGTATATCATCTCCTGTCCTATGAAAGAAATGCCGACATCCGGATCAAGACGCCGCTTAAGGAAGACGATCTTACCATCCCCAGCATCATCGCGCTGTGGCCCTCGGCCAACTGGTACGAATGTGAAGTGTGGGACATGTTCGGCATCTGCTTCGATGGGCATCCCCGGCTGCGGCGTATTCTCATGCCTCCCACATGGCATGGGCATCCCCTACGGAAGGACCACCCGGCCAGGGCTACTGAGATGGGTCCTTTCGAGCTTCCTCTCGAGAAGGAGGAAACAGAGGAGAAGGCCCTTCAGTTTCGTCCTGAGGACTGGGGCATAACATGTCAAATCGAAGACAGGGAATTCATGTTTCTCAATCTCGGACCGCAGCATCCCGGCACGCATGGCCCTCTCCGCATCATTCTGGCGCTTGATGGTGAGGAGATCTGCGACGCCGTCCCGGATATTGGCTACCATCACCGGGGCGCTGAAAAAATGGGGGAGCGGCAGTCCTGGCACACCTTTATTCCCTATACGGACCGCATCGACTATCTCAGCGGCGTCATGAACAACTTTCCGTATGTCCAAGCGGTGGAGACACTCGCGGGTATTGGGGTTCCCGACCGGGCCAAAATGATCAGGATCATGATGGCGGAACTTTTCCGCATCATCAGCCATCTTGTCTGGTACGGGACCTTCGCCCTGGATGTGGGCGCCATGTCACCGGTCTTCTATACCTTCAACGACCGGGAACGGGCCTTTTATATTGTCGAGGCAATCTGTGGGGGCCGGATGCATCCTGCCTGGTTCCGCATCGGCGGTGTGGCACAGGACCTCCCGCGCGGGTGGGACGGACTCATCAGGGGGTTCCTGGATTATTTTCCGAAGAGACTAGATGAATATGAAAAGATGATTATGAAAAACCGCATTTTTAAATTGCGGACGAAAGGTATCGGAGTATGCACTCTGGAAGAGGCCATAGACTGGGGCATTACCGGCCCCAACCTCCGAGCCTGCGGGATGGAATGGGATTTCCGGAAAAAGCGGCCTTACTCCGGCTATGACCAGCTGGAATTCGCGATCCCCACGGCGCAGGACGGCGACTGTTTCAGCAGGGCCGTCGTCCGTATCGAGGAGATGCGTCAGAGTCTCCGGATAATTGAACAATGCCTCACACACATGCCGGCAGGTCATTACAAATCCGACCATCCTCTGGCCACACCGCCCAGGAAAGAGAAGACGATGCATCACATCGAAACGCTCATCGATCATTTTCTATCGGTGAGTTGGGGACCGGTTATCCCGCCGGGCGAGGCGGCCTGCGGCATCGAAGCCGCCAAAGGGAATGCGACCTATTACCTGATAAGCGACGGCGGCACAATGTCCTACCGCACACGTATACGCACACCCTCCTTTGCCCACATCCAGGCGGTCCCGCTGCTTTGCCGGGGGCTTATGATCCCCGACCTGATCGCCATCCTGGGAAGCATTGACTACGTCCTGGCTGACGTGGACCGGTGAGATGGGAATGGACATAACGATGATTGAGGAAAGGACATGCTGACCGAAGAAGAGAAGAAAGAAATCATGACGGAGATAGCACAGAGCGAACGCCCGCAGGCTGCGTGTCTTGAAGCACTGAAGATCGCACAAAAATATCGAGGCTGGGTATCTGACGAGGGTATACGGGAACTGGCGCCGCTCCTTGGAATGACCCCTGACGAACTCGATGCAGTTGCTACTTTCTATCCCTTCATCTTCCGCAGGCCCGTGGGGAGGCATGTCATCTATCTCTGCGACACAGTGAGCTGCTGGATCATGGGCTATGAGACCATGCTGGACCACCTGACAAAACGCCTGAGGATAACTATGGGCGAGACAACCGCGGACGGCCGTTTCACTCTGCTTCCTGTTTCCTGCATCGGTGCCTGTGACCATGCCCCGGCAATGATGGTCGATCAGGAACTGCATGGGGATCTGACGCTGGAGAAGATAGATAGTATCCTTGACCACTACAAGTAGAGAGGGAACAATGGAGCGCCCCTTAACTCAGCACATCAAAAACAACGGACAACCGCTTACCATCGATGAATATCAGCGGACCGGCGGGTATCAGGCCCTTCAAAAAGTTTTCCGGGATATGAACCCCGGCCAGGTACAGGAAGAAGTGAAGGCTGCAAACCTGAGAGGCCGGGGCGGGGCCGGTTTTCCAACCGGTGCAAAGTGGAGCTTTGTCCCCATGGGCGAGACTGCCCCACGCTCCAAGTACATTATTTCCAACTCCGACGAAATGGAGCCGGGGGCCTTCAAGGACCGCCTTCTCATGGAAGGAAACCCGCACCAGCTCATCGAGGGTCTCATTATCAGCGCCTATGCCGTCCAGGCTGATCGTGCCTATATATTCCTCCGGTGGGAATATCTGCAATCGGCAAGACGTTTGGCTGCGGCCATTGAGGAAGCATACGGGAAAAAATACCTGGGGAAAAAAATCCTGGGTACGGAGTACAGCCTGGAGATGCGCCTCCACACGAGCGCCGGCCGTTATATCTGCGGAGAAGAGACAGCGCTTCTTAATGCCCTGGAAGGAAAGAGGGGCATCCCCCGGTCCAAGCCGCCCTTTCCTCAACTCTCCGGTCTTTGGGGAAGGCCGGCGGTTGTGAATAATGCCGAAACCCTCTGCAACATTCCCCACATTATTGCGAAGGGCGCCCAGTGGTACAGGGGGATCAGCAGGTCGGCAGACGGTGGAACAAAAATTTACGGAGTCAGCGGCCGCGTCAACAGGCCGGGGGCATGGGAGTTGCCGATGGGTTCGACAATCCGTGAGATCCTGGAAGGGCACGCAGGCGGAATGAAGAATGGTTACCGCCTCCGGGGGATTATCCCCGGCGGGGCATCGACGGACTTCCTTCTCCCGGACAATATGGACATGAAGATGGACTATGACTCGTGTCAGACGGCCGGGAGCCGTTTGGGAACCGGTACCATGATCATCCTCGACGACAGGACATGCCCAGTGGGCATTGTATTAAATCTGATGCGATTTTTCGCCCGCGAGTCCTGCGGGTGGTGCACACCCTGCCGGGAAGGGCTACCGTGGCTGGCGGAGATGCTTCATGCAATCGAGACGGGAAAAGGCAGCGAGGAGGACCTGGAGATACTTTCGGCACAGTGCCGTCTTCTAGGACCGGGACATACTTTTTGTGCCCTAGCTCCGGGTGCTGTGGAGCCGCTCCAGAGCGCCCTGAAATATTTCCGTGACGATTTTGTGCGTCACATCAAAGAAAGAAAGTGCCCCTGGAGGTGACTGTTGGCCGCTATTTACATAGATGACAAACCTTATGAGGTCAGAGACGGACAGAATCTCCTCCATGCCTGCCTGTCGCTGGGCTTCGATGTACCCCATTTTTGCTGGCACCCGGCCCTGCATTCCGTGGGGGCCTGCCGTCAGTGTGCCATAAAAATATTCCGGGATGAAAAAGACCGGCGCGGGCGGATAGTCATGTCCTGCATGACACCTGCCGCTGATGGTACACGCCTGTCCATCGATGATCCTGAAGCTAGAGAATTCCGCGCCAGCAACATCGAGTGGCTGATGACAAATCATCCCCATGACTGTCCCGTGTGTGATGAGGGCGGTGAATGCCACCTTCAAGACATGACGGTCATGACTGGCCATGTCTACCGCAGATTTCGCTTCCGCAAGAGGACGTACATGAACCAGGATCTGGGGCCCTTCGTGAATCACGAGATGAACCGCTGTATACAATGTTACCGCTGCGTCCGGTTTTATCGGGACTACGCTGGGGGAAGGGACTTTAATGTCTTCGCCTCTCATAACTCCGTTTATTTCGGCCGCCATCAGGACGGTACGTTGGAAAGTGAATTCAGCGGCAACCTGGTGGAGGTGTGCCCCACGGGGGTCCTCACCGACAAGACCCTTAAAAAGCATTATACTAGGAAGTGGGATATGCAGACGTCACCCTCAGTGTGCGTCCACTGCGGCGTGGGTTGCAACACCATTGCCGGAGAAAGATACGGCACCCTGCGAAGGATCTGGAACCGCTATAATGGCGAGGTAAACGGCTACTTCCTCTGCGACCGGGGACGTTACGGGTACGAATTTGTCAACGGCAACAACCGGATCAGTCAGGCACTGCGTCGTCAGAAGGTTTCCAGTACGGAGACGATGGTGGAACAACTGAACGGGGGGAAAATTCTCCAAGTCATCTCTTCATTCATTCACACAGGGGGATCAAATGTTGTAGGCATCGGTTCTCCCCGGGCTTCCCTCGAGACTAATTTCGCCCTGCGGAAATTTGTGGGACCGGAAAATTTCTGCAGCGGTCTCGGACAAGCGGATCACCATCTGATCTCTGTGGTCCTCCAAATCCTCTCCCAAGGCCCGTCCCGTCCACCGTCCATTAAAGATGTGGAAGAATGCGATGCTGTTTTTATCCTCGGGGAGGATGTTTCCAATACCGCCCCCAGACTCGCCCTGGCACTCACCCGCTCCGTAAGACAGAAGTCCATAGCCATCGCGCGAAACCTCCATATCCCGTACTGGGACGATGCCGCCGTCAGGGAAGCGATTCAGGATGAGAAGGGGCCCCTCTTCGTCGCGACACCGGCGGAAACACGCCTCGATGTATTGGCAATGAACACATTCCGCGCCGCACCGGACGAACTGGCATGTCTGGGTTTTGCCGTGGCAGATACAGTACATGGACAGACCCCAGCCGCCACCGGTCTAACAGAAGATATGAGGGCTCGCGCAGAATCAATTGCACAGACCCTGCGGGATGCAGTCCATCCTCTGATCATTTCAGGGACAGGCCTCAGGAGTGAGGCAGTGATCCAGGCAGCGGCCAATGTGGCATGGGCGCTCTGCGCCTCCGGGAAAAGGGCATCCCTTTACTATGTCGTGCCGGAGTGCAACAGTATGGGTCTCGGGCTTTTTGGCGGACAACCCCTGGAGGAGGCTGTGAAAATCCTTGAAAGCAAATCGGCAGACACGCTCGTCATCGTAGAAAATGACCTTTACCGCCGCGCCGTTCCCGAACTGATAAACCGTATCCTGAAAGCAGCACAGCATGTCATCGCCATAGATCACCTGGAAAATGCGACTACAGCCAGGGCCGACGTGGTCCTTCCCGCGGCGACATTTGCCGAGGGGAGCGGCACTTATGTATCGGGTGAAGGACGGGCCCAGAGATATTACCGTGTCTTTGTTCCCGACGGGGAGATCCGGGAAAGCTGGCGCTGGCTGCAGGATGTCATGAAGGCGACGGTCAATGTTCGTGCTCCATCCTGGCAGAATCTGGATGATGTGACAGCTGCTATGGGCGAAGACATACCTGCCCTGAAGATCCTGCGGGACGGGTTTCCAGGGGCAGACTTTCGTGTTGCGGGTCAAAAGATACCGAGACAGCCGCATCGTGCGAGTGGAAGGACAGCCGTGACGGCCAATGTGACCGTCCACGAACCGAAGCCGTCCGATGACCCTGACTCCGCGCTCGCCTTTTCCATGGAGGGTTTTGCAGGAGAGCCGCCGTCGGCCCTGATCCAGCGATACTGGGCGCCCGGGTGGAACTCAGTGCAGTCCGTCAACAAATTCCAAGGCGAGGTTGCGGGATCCCTCAAAGGGGGTGACCCAGGTATCCGCCTCCTGAATGCCGAAGACGTAATAAAACCTTCCTACTTTCCGGGCATACCCCCACTCAGAAGGATGCCCGATCATGGGCAGATTCTGGCAGTTCCTGTCTATTACGTCTTCGGTTCCGAGGAATTGAGTGTCTTATCTCCGGGCATTGCCGGCTTATGTCCTGCCCCTTATATCGCTCTGAACACCCTTGATGCACAGATATACCGGTTCAAAGAGGGACAGATAGTCGGGATATCTCTTTCCGGCTTCGACCTTCGCCTTCCTGTCCGCATTGACAATTCGCTCGCGCCGGGTGTGGCAGGGATACCGGTCGGTATCCCGGGACTTGCGGGAATCATACTGCCGGTGTGGGGGGAATTAACTGATGATATAGAAACACCCCCAGCCCCCGCCAGCGGGGGTCAATGAGGGAAACCACTGCCAGTGGGAAATAGTGAGGAAAGTCCCCCCAGCGGGGGACAACAAGGAAAGGATAACTGAGAAGTGAACGGTATAGGAGGTCTCGCCATCATTTTTGGCGTCCTTGTGGCCGCCCTCGTTGCTGCCGCCGGGAACATCTGGCTTGAAAGGCGTCTGCTTGCCCTCTGGCAGGACCGCTACGGACCTAACCGTGTAGGTCCCTTCGGACTCTTCCAGGTTTTCGCGGACATGATCAAGATCATTACCAAGGAGGACTGGATACCACCTTTCGCCGACAGACATGTCTTCGTCATTGCCCCGGGTATCATCGTGGTTACCGTGCTCTGCGCCTATGCAGTCATCCCCTTCGCCCCGGGTGTAGAGGTGTCCGGACTCGACATTGGCATCCTCTTCTTTCTTGGCATGTCGTCCCTGGGCGTCTACAGCGTTGCCCTGGGCGGCTGGGCATCAGACAATAAATACGCCCTTATCGGTGGTCTCCGCGCGGTGGCCCAGATGCTGGGCTACGAAGTTTATATGGGACTCTCCGTCATGGGCGTAGTCATGATCGCCGGATCATTCCAACTCAGACAGATCGTAGAGGCGCAAAGGCATCTTTGGTTCTGCATCCCCCAGTGTCTCGGCCTGGTTATCTTTATCATCGCCGGGATCGCTGAGGCGCGTAGGCTCCCGTTTGACCTCCCGGAGGCGGAAAGTGAGCTGGTGGCCGGTTTCCATACGGAATATTCGGCGATGAAATTCGGCATGTTTTTCCTGGGCGAGTATCTCGGCATCACGTTGATTTCAGCTATGATCGTGACCCTTTTCTTCGGAGGCTGGATGGGGCCCTGGCTGCCGTCGCCGGTCTGGTTTATTCTGAAGACTTTTTTCTTTATCGGATTTTTTATATTGCTCCGGGCCTCCCTTCCGAGGCCCCGTTACGACCAGCTCATGGGTTGGGGCTGGAAACTGATGCTTCCTCTGGCGCTTGTCAATGTGCTCGTGACAGGGGGCATACTGCTGGCAAAGGGGTGATCTGAAACCATGTGGAGTCACCTGAGGACTATCTGGCTTGTTTTCCTGCATACCCTGCGAAGGCGTGAAACAGTGCTGTATCCGGAGGTCAAGCCGGACATACCAGCCCGCTGGCGGGGAAGGATCCTACTGTCCAGAGACCCCGATGGTGGAGAGAGGTGCGTTGCCTGCTACCTCTGTGCCGTTGCCTGTCCGGTGGCATGTATCGCCTTACAGGCCGCAGAGGATGAGCATGGGCGGCGTTATCCGGCATTTTTCCGAATAAACTTTTCACGCTGCATCTTCTGCGGTTACTGCGAAGAGGCCTGTCCAACTTACGCGATCCAGCTCACCCCCGATTTTGAGATGGGGGAATATGCAAGACAGAACCTGGTCTATGAGAAGGAAGACCTGCTCATCAACGGGCCGGGAAAGTACCCGGGGTACAACTATTACAGAGTCGCCGGTATTGCCATCGGCGGCAAGGGGAAGGGGGAGGCCGAAGATGAGGCCACGCCTGTGGATGTGAAAGGCCTCCTTCCTTAGAAGCGATAAAATGCTTTTTTAGGCTGTTCAAAAATGACCATATGCAAGGCCCCCGAAATCCTGAGGAGTGAGGCGTACTTTAGCGTATGTCGCAGCGACGAAGGATGAGGGAAACGCAGCAGATGGGTATTTTTCAACAGCCTGCTGGAGATCCAATTATGACATATGCCTTTTACATAGCTTCTTTTGTTGCCGTTGCGGCGACGGTCAGGGTTATTACAGGGACTCATGCCGTCCATGCCCTCCTTTATCTTGTCGTATCCCTGCTCGCCGTGGCAACGATCTTCCTGATCCTGGGGGCGCCTTTTGCCGCTGCCCTAGAGGTGATCATCTATGCGGGCGCCATAATGGTTCTGTTTGTCTTTGTCATGATGATGCTGAACCCAGGCCCCCGTACTGTACGGAGAGAGCAGCACTGGCTTACACCGGGGATTTGGGTCGGACCTGTAATCCTGACCGCCATCCTGATGGCCGAGCTGGCCTGGGTCATGACCGGGGGAGGTGAAGCCGGATCGTCGATGGAGACTGTGACCCCCAGGGCGGTGGGAATGACACTCTTCGGGCCTTACATCCTGGGTGTGGAGATGGCCTCTGTGCTGCTTCTGGCCGGTCTTGTAGGCGCCTACCACCTGGCTTACCATCTGGGCCGCAGGCGGGAGCGGGAACAGGAAGGAGGGAATGAAAGATGAATGCCCTCCCGAATGCCATTCCGATGGAGCACTGTCTGATAGTAGCGGCTGTACTCTTTGTTCTGGGCGTCACCGGTGTCTTGATACGACGGGATATACTATTTGTTCTCCTGTCCCTGGAGATTATGCTCAATGCCTCCGGGCTGGCCTTCATTGTGGCCGGCGCAAGATGGCTCCAGCCCGACGGTCAGATCATGTTCATCTTTATACTGGCGGTGGCAGCGGCAGAGGTGTCCGTCGGCCTTGCCCTGATTCTCTGGATGTATTCCTGGAACAGGACGCTTGATGCGGACTGTGCGAGCAAGATGAGAGGTTGAGATGTTTGAATTTATCTGGTTGATCCCCGCTTTGCCCTTTACCGGATTCGTTATCCTGGCCCTGGCCGGATCCCATCTTTCCCGTAAAGGCGTATTTGTTGTTGGCACCGGTTCCGTGGGCTTGTCGGCTGTAGTGTCCGTACTGACGGGGGTCAATTTCATATTCTGGCCGCCAGCCGGAGACGCCTACATGCAGTCTCTCTGGAATTGGCTCTCTGTAGGGGGATTTGCGCCGGTCATCTCCCTTTATCTGGACGCCCTTTCCGTCGTTATGATTGTTGTTGTTGCCGTGGTCAGTTTCTTCATCCTCCTCTACTCGTCAGAGCACATGGCCCGTGAGGAAGGCATAAGGCGCTTCTTTGCCTACATGGATCTCTTTGTCAGTTCCATGCTGGTCCTCGTCATGGCGGATAATCTGCT
>DATKLL010000150.1:0-58596 GCA_035542475.1 Syntrophales bacterium | reverse complement strand
AAGCCCTCAAAAATTACAGTCAGGCGATTCTTCTTCAGGTCTCTGCTGAACTGGATGAAAAATATACGAATACTCCGTCTGAAGAAGTCTTTCTTCCTGCCAGGAAACTTCACGAGCTGATTAATTTAGGTGAGAAAGAGGCATTTACGGCGGGGTTGCGTTTTGCCGCCGGCTTTATTGGGGGTTGCTGCCGTCTTTGCGACGAGTGCGTTGCCGTGCAGGGCAGCGTATCGTGCCGTTTTCCCTTCAGGGCCAGACCTTCCATGGAGGCCATGGGTATTGATGTAATCGCTACCGCGGAAAAGGTGGGTTTGCTGTTATCTTTTCCCATCAACAACAGGGTGACATGGACGGGCCTTATACTGATTTAAACGGTATATAAAAGATTGAGCATTATATCATGACTTAAGGATTTGAAAATGAAGATAAAATTCATGGGGGCGGCAAGGACCGTAACGGGTTCCTGCTATATAATTGAAACGAATGGTCACCGATTCGCCGTTGACTGCGGGATGCACCAGGGTAACATGGAGATTGAAAAAAGAAATTGGGATGTTGATATTTATCAGCCTGAAAAAATAGACTTCTTCTTCATTACCCATGCACACATCGACCATTCAGGCCTTCTGCCGCGGATGGTTCAGAGGGGATTCAGAGGTAAGATTTATACCACCGTACCGACCAGGGATTTATTAAAGATATTACTTCTCGACAGCGCCCATATCCAGGAAATGGAAGCACAATGGAAAAGCAAGAAACATCTTCGCTCCGGAGACAACAAAATCAAGCCCCTGTACACACAGAAAGATGCGGAATCCACATTCCCGATGTTTGATGTGGTTTCTTATAATGAAGTTCTTGAGCCTTTCCCCGGCCTTCAAGCAACTTTTAAAGATGCAGGCCATATCCTCGGAGCTTCCATGATCGAACTCCGGATCAAAGAAGAAGGGGTACCGATCAAGGTGGTATTTTCAGGAGACATCGGCCGCCCCGCCCAGTTGATGATGGAAGATCCGAGTGTTGTAAGCGCTGCTGATTTTCTCTTTTTGGAATCAACATATGGCGACCGGGATCACAAGAACGAGGATGACAGCCTTAATGAACTGGCAGAGGCCATTGCATACAGTTATGGCAATAAAGAGAAGGTAATCATCCCTGCCTTTGCCGTGGAGAGGACACAGGAGATAATGTACTGTCTGTATCTTCTGAACAAAGATGGAAGGCTACCGCCGGATATGCCTGTGTATTTGGACAGCCCTCTGGCCATCCAGGCTACGGAGATATTCCGCCACCACACTGCGTACCTTGATGAAGAGACCAGGGAATTGATAAAGAAGGGAGAAGACCCTCTATATCTGCCGCAAATACATTTTACCCCGACTACGGACGAGTCTATGGCCATCAATAACTATTCCGGCCCGGCAATTGTTATTTCTGCAAGCGGCATGGCAGATGCGGGAAGGATAAAGCATCATCTGCGGCATAACATCTGGCGAGAGGGGGCCAGTATCGTGTTTGTAGGTTTTCAGGCCCAGGGGACGACTGGTCGTAAGATTGTTGATGGGGCGAAGAAAATTCGTCTGTTTAACGAAGAGATTGCTGTAAAGGCCAGAGTCTTCACGATAAACGGATTTTCTGCCCACGCGGGTCAAAGCCAGATTCTGCAGTGGCTGAGTCATTTTCAAAACCGTGACATGCAGGTCTTCCTGATACACGGGGAATATTCAGCCCAGCAGGTGCTTGCGGGTTTGATCAAGGAACGATTCGATTTTAAGGTGCTGATACCGGAATATCTGGAAGAAACAACCCTCGAACTAGGGCAGGTGCTCAAGAGGGTAGAGTATCCGGAGAAAGCCATTCCCCGCATCGATTGGAATTATATTATTGAAGATATAGGCGCCAGGTTTGCCCGCCTTAAGGAACGGAGGTCTCAGATGGAGTCAAAGCCGTGGGTGGAGCAAACGGAGCTCAGAGACCGGCTGCTTGAACTGGACCGCGTTTTGATGGAAATCAATTCTGAAATCTAATAGCGGCATAAAAATTTCCCCCGTGTCAAGCGCCGGCAAAGTTATTCAGTATATTTGTATTGGAATCTTGCCACAATGTTTAATTGTGAAAGCTGAAACTCTTTAGGCAAAGGGTCATAAGGGGCAGCCGATCTGACAACGTCGAGGGCCCCCTGGTCGAGGTAGTTTGAGCCTGATGATTCGACGATTCCACTTGCCAGGATGGCACCAGTTTCACTGATGGAAAATTTGACTATGGCGGTTCCTTCTTCTTCTAGTTCTAAAGCGGCCTGGGGATATATCCATATAACTTCAATTTGTCTCTTTATTTTTCTAAGGTAGGATACATATTTGACGTCAGAACTGCCAAGATCAACCGTCTCTTCCCGTTTCATCCTGTGATTGTTGATGTTTTCTTCATCTTTATGGTAAGGCTTGGCTTCTTTTTTCTCCTCCTGTTTTTTTTCCATATCTGCCATGGGTTCTTTCAAGGAAATGGTTAAAACGTCCTCCTTACGGGTCTTCCCCCGCCAGTCCGCAAAGCCTGTCAGATATAATACGAACACATGGCTTGTAAAAGAAATCAGTATGGATATGATCAGGATTTTTTTTGACATCATGCTATGCCTTCTTTTAGAGTTGAAATCATACGCCAGTGAGGAGATAAAAATCAACTTTTATGATAGATATAAATCTATCCTTGGTATATATCGGCCGTTGTTGAGGGTTTATGAAATATCATGACGAAAAATTTATAGATCTCGCTATCGAAGAAGCCTTCCTGGCCTTGTCGAAAGGGGAAGTTCCGGTCGGCGCTGTAATTACCCTCGGTGGTGATATCCTGGCGAAATCACACAACAGTCCTATTTCGACGGGCGATCCTTCCGCCCATGCCGAAATCCTTGCAATTCGTAAAGCAGCGGAAAAGGTGGGTAATTACCGTCTTGTGGGAACAACCCTGTATGTGACACTGGAGCCCTGTATCATGTGCGCGGGAGCTATCGTACAGGCACGTATACAGAGAGTAGTGTATGGTATAGACGACCCCAAAGGCGGCGGGGTTTCTTCACTGTACAGGATCCTGCATGATGAAAGATTGAATCATTCTGTGGAAGTAACAGGCGGCGTAAAGAAAGATGCCTGCGCCGAAATTTTGAGTAGATTTTTCCGTGAAAAGAGGTTATCAGAAAACGTTCATTCATAATCAAAAATAATTTTGCGGAGAGATACCGAAGTGGTCGTAACGGGATCGACTCGAAATCGATTTGAGGGCCAAAAGCTCTCACGGGGGTTCGAATCCCCCTCTCTCCGCCAGTATCCATCGAAGATGGGTTTTATATTAATCTAATGGAAGCCTGAGGTGAGTCCCTTCAAACTATGTGGAGAGATGCCCGAGAGGCCGAAGGGGCACGACTGGAAATCGTGTGTATACCCACAAAGGTGTACCGGGGGTTCGAATCCCCCTCTCTCCGCCAGTATCAGGGGATTAAGGATCAGAGAATAAGGGGTGAAACATAATTTTTTTGATGCCTGTTCTCTATCTATGATACCCAGAAATTTGATAGCCGGGTCCCGTGCAACGGAGGGTTGTAAACCCCGCCAGGTCCGGAAGGAAGCAACGGTAGCAATTACCGACGTGTGCTGCGGGTAAACCTGGCTATCTCAATGAGACTGGCCATTTTCAAGGCAAAGCAGAAGAAAATGGCCGTAGTCGAATTGACCCTGAGCGAATGAAATGAGTCGAAGGGTCTTGGTTATTTGAAAAACACTTGGTCTTTTCCAATGCGAAGCCTCAGGAAAAGGCCATTGTCGAATTTTATTCTTTGAGAGTTTTGAGAAATTCCTGCTTCGTCATTTCGACAAACGGTGAAATCTTAATTGAGGTACTAAATGAGATTCCTCATCGCTTTGTTCCTCGGACTGGCACGGTAACCAATATTTTCAAAGCATTCATTTAGAGGAAGCAAAAGTGGAATACCTCGTTCTGGCAAGAAAATGCAGACCCCAAACCTTTGAAGAGGTGGTGGGACAGGAGCATGTAGTAAAAACCCTGAGAAATGCTATCCGTCAAGGACGAGTTGCGCATGCATTTATCTTCAGCGGTCCCCGAGGGGTTGGAAAAACAACCGTAGCGCGGATATTGGCCAAGGCCCTGAATTGTGAAAAGGGCACTTCAGAAATACCGTGTAACGTATGCACCAATTGTCGGGAGATCGCGGAAGGTATATCCATGGATGTCCGTGAGATTGACGGAGCATCAAACAGAGGCATTGATGAAATAAGGGAATTGAGGGAAAATGTTAAATTTTCTCCCTTATCATCACGCTATAAGCTCTATATCATCGATGAAGTGCACATGCTGACGAGGGAGGCGTTCAATGCCCTCCTGAAAACCCTGGAGGAGCCTCCATCACATGTAATTTTTATTTTTGCTACGACGGAAATCCAAAAAATACCGGCGACGATACTGTCCCGGTGTCAGTGCTTTGAATTCAGAAGGATCTCATTGAAACAGATCAAACAAAATTTGCGGCAAATTGCCGGGGCGGAGAGGGTTAATGTTAGTGAGAATGGCCTGACCTGGATTGCGGAAGCGGGAGACGGGAGTTTGAGGGATGCCCAGAGCATCTTTGACCAGGTAATATCTTATGCAGGTTTTGAAATCAAGGATCAGGATATAGAAGAGATTTTGGGACTAGCGGACAGACGTTTTCTTTTCCGGCTTTCCGAGGCAGTATTGGAAAGAAACGCAAGCCTCTGCCTGAAGATCATTGAAGAAGGTTATTATGCCGGCCTTGATATGAAGTATTTCTATCAAATGCTCATCAATCATTTCAGAAATTTACTCCTTACCAAGATCGTAGGAAAGGATAATGATCTGCTTGATTTGGGAGAGGACGAATGGGCCGGTTTGAATAAGCAAACGGAAGGCACTTCACGTGAGACGCTACAGCGTCTTTTAGATATAATGATGGCGGAAGAAGAAAATGTGAGAAAAAGTCAGAATCCACGCATTAACCTTGAGACTATACTTGTCAGAATGGCCTATCTCGAACCTATGATACCGATTGATTCCATTCTCTCCAGGATGGAAGGTCTTGAGAAAAGACTGACATCAGGGGAAGTAATTCAGGCTAAACCGACTATATACGAAATAAAGGAGGCAAGCCCGGTTCCTTCTCAGGAGCTCTTCAGCCTCACACAGGCGGGTATGGTTGATGAAGTCCATAGCGGATACGATACACAAGCTGGAGAAGGCAAAAATTCAGGGGATATATGGGAAGGGTATAAAGACTTTGTAAAAAAGCGATGGTCCCCATTAGGTTCTAAGATTGAGGCCGGAGAGTTCGTCAGTTTTGAAAACAAACGTCTAAGAATTGGCATCCTTAAGGATTATAATTTTCTTATTGACGAGAACGACAAAAATCGTCTGACCGAGATTGCAAAGGAATACTTTGGGGAAGATGTCTTGGTAAAGATAGAACCTCTGGAATCGGATTCCGGCAACAGGAACAATCAAATGAAGAATGGCTCCGCAAATAATAACAGGAATAATGATATCAAGAGAGATGCCCTCAACCATCCCCTTCTGCAGAAGGTGCTGGACGTTTTTGATGGCGCCGTGGTACGGGAAGTCGTTACTAGAGGCAATAATGATTAACAACCATATCGATGTTCGTATTTAGGAGGTATTCTATTGACACATAATTTTGGAAATATAATGAAACAGGCAAAAAAGATTCAAGAAAAAATGGCCAGCATGCAGGCGGAGCTGGAATCTAAGACTGTCGAAGCGACAGCCGGGGGAGGCATGGTAACCGTTGTGGTAAACGGAAAATTTGAAGTCCTATCTCTGAAAATTGATAAAGAAGTCGTCAATCCGGAAGATGTTGATATGCTGCAGGATCTTATCACAGCAGCCGTGAATGAAGGCATTCGCAAAGCGCAGGAGATGGCCTCGGCGGAGATGGCTAAGATCACAGGCGGTTTTAATATTCCCGGTCTGATATAGAGCAGGTTTCAAATGACTGGTTATGCTTTACCCATACAGCGTTTGATAAAAGAACTCAGTAAATTACCCGGCATCGGGGAGAAAACTGCTACAAGATTAGCCACATTTATCCTTCGTGCGTCTGAGGAGGATGCACGAAAGCTTGCCGAATCTGTGCTGGAAGTAAAGCAAAAAATACGTCTTTGCTCCGTATGTTTCAATCTGGCCGAAGGCAATCTCTGCGAAATATGCATGGATCACTCACGAGACAAAGGTCTTATATGTGTTGTCGAAGAACCTGATTCTCTCATTGCCATAGAGGAAAGTGGGAGTTTCAGGGGCACTTATCATGTGCTCCACGGCGCCCTGTCCCCACTCGATGGTATCGGGCCTGATCACCTGAGATTGCAGGAATTCTTAAAAAGAATCGAGAACAACAAGGTGGAAGAGATTATCATAGCGACAAATCCAAGCGTGCAGGGTGAAGCTACGGCACTCCTCATAAATAAATTCGTCAAGAGTCTGGGTGTCAAGGTAACCCGGATCGCCCTTGGTGTGCCTGTTGGTGGTGATCTTAAGTACATGGACAGAATGACTTTATCAAAATCCATGGAATACCGGCGGGGTCTCTGAATCCGGCAGAGAGTCGCACCTAATAGCAGGCCGGGGACGAGCGAGCGAATGGGTAACATAGTTATTCCTTGTGGATCGGAGCTTTTCCGCAGTAGCTGCGGAGAGCTTCAAAATTTGTAGTGAATAATTTTTAAAAAAAAACTTGACAGAAAAAAATTTTTGTAATACGTAGCCGGACGTCGTTTTTGTTCATCAGTCGTTAACTTTTCTACATCAATCCAATCTGGGAGATTTTCCAATGATAGAAGTAAGATGGCATGGAAGAGGCGGTCAGGGAGCGGTCACGTCCGTAGAGTTACTCGCCCTGGCTGCGATCGAAGAGGGTAAGTATGCTCAGGGGTTTCCGAGCTTCGGTCCGGAGAGAAGAGGAGCGCCGGTTGCGGCATTTAATCGTATAGATGACCATCACATCAGGGTCAGGTCTGGTGTCTACACTCCGGACATAGTGGTCGTCTTGGATGAGAGCCTCGTTGGTTTGGTAAATGTTGCCGACGGGTTGAAACCGGATGGCATACTAGTAGTTAACACGGCAAAGTCTGCGCAGGAAATTTCGGAAATAACAAAATTCAAGGGCAAGATTGCGACAGTCGACGGATCGTCAATAGCCTGGAAAGAACTGGGCGTTCCGATTACGAATACTACCATGCTCGGAGCCCTGATCAAGGTGCTTCAGAAGGTCAAGATCGATTCAGCAAAAGGTCCGGTGGAACACAGGTTTGGCAGGATAGCCAATAAAAACCTTGCAGCCATGAAAAGGGCTTATGACGAGGTCAAAATCAGCACAGTAAACTAAACATTTGAGGTATCATAATGACAAAGGCAAAAAAGAAATGGCCAGAAACCTGGCAAGAATGTACACCGGGATTGATGGTATTCGAGCCTGCGAGTGCCAGGTCGTTCAAAACCGGAAGTTGGAGGGCTCAAAAGCCTATTTGGGATAACACAAAATGTATTAAATGCGGAGTCTGTTATTTGTTCTGTCCTGAAGGCTGTATTTCAGAAGACGCAGAAGGGTTTTTCATGGCAGATCTAGATTACTGCAAGGGCTGCGGCATTTGCTATCACGAATGCTGGCCCCGCGCCATAAAGATGGTAGAGGAATAGGGAGGGGTAGGCTATGTCTAAAAGAATTGGAATGGAAATTGCGCTTGCCGTAGCAGAAGCAGCCGCATTGTGCAGGCCTGATGTAATAGCGGCTTATCCCATTACGCCGAACACTCATATCCCCGAACATCTGGCAGAAATCGTAGCAGAGGGACATCTTGATTGTGAATATCTGCCTGTAGAATCTGAACATTCCGCTCTGAGCGCCTGCGCCGGTGCATCAGCAGCAGGGGCGCGTGTCTACACGGCAACGAGCTCCCAGGGGCTTCTTTATATGTATGAAATCGTTCCGATTATACCAGCCATGAGGCTTCCTATTGTCATGGCTCTCGGCAACAGGGCGATATCAGGTCCCATTAACATCTGGAACGATCACAGCGACATCATGTGTGTGAGGGATCTCGGCTGGATTGCGTTGTTTGCTGCCAACGGTCAGGAAGCGGTCGATATGACGATCCAGGCCTTTAAAATTGCCGAGGATCACGATGTCATGCTTCCTATTCTTGTTAATCTGGACGGTTTTCAGCTTACCCATGTGGTGGAGGTAATGCTGATGCCGGATCAGGAGGAAGTGGATAAGTTCCTCCCACCGCGCAAGCCTTACGGCGCTGTGCATCCGGATAATATTGTCTCCATGGGAACTCTGGGTCTGCCAGAGATATATACCGAGGCGCGTATGGCCATTAACGAGGCCCTCCTCAACTCCAAGAAGACCATCCTTAAGGTATGGAAGGAATGGGAGCAGGTGTTCGGCCGGAAGTATGAGCCCATCTCATCATATAAAACAGAAGGCGCCGATGTTGTCATGCTGACCGTAGGATCCATGGGTGAGACTTGCTCAATAGCAGTTGATCAGCTGCGCAGTGAAGGCTTCAAGGCCGGCATGCTGAACCTGAAGCTGTGGAGACCCTTCCCGGTAGAGGAACTTAAGGCTGCGGTAAAGGGGGTCAAGGTATTGATCGTCACAGACAGAGCCATTATGATGGGAGGTTATGTGGCCCCTGTTTGTGCAGAGGTTCAATCTGCACTGTATGACGAGCCGGTTCGTCCCGCGATTTTTAATGAAATCATCGGTCTTGGTGGGCGAGATGTGCGGGTAGAGGATTTCGTCAAAATATTTAAGAAGGCAGCGACGGCTGATAAGGTTAAACCTGAAAGAACATTTGAAATTTATGGAGTGAGGTCATCATGAAGGGTATTATAGAAAACTTTGACTTGTACGCCCCAAAGCTTGTCGATAAAGAAGAATATTTCAGCTCAGGGCACCGCGCCTGTCAAGGCTGCGGAGAGGCGCTTGCCATTCGTCTGATGTGCAAGGCTTTAGGTAAAGATACGGTAGTCACCAATGCCACAGGCTGCATGGAGGTTATATCAACCCTCTATCCTACGACAGCGTGGAAGCTGCCCTGGGTCCATGTGGCGTTTCCCAACTCCGCGGCGGTAGGTGCCGGTGTTTCGTCGGCGTTGAAAGCGCTCCGTCGCAAGGGGAAGATTGCTGACCGCGATGTGAAGGTCGTATCCATCGGTGGCGACGGCGGCTCTGTTGATATAGGCTTTCAGGCAATTTCCGGAGCCATGGAGAGAGGCCATGATATGATCTATATCTGTTTTGATAACGAGGCCTACATGAATACGGGTATCCAGCGCTCCGGCGGCACCCCCTATGGGGCATCTACGACCACGGCCCCGGCCGGTGCAGCCAGCGTCGGGAATAAGACATGGAAGAAGAATGTGCCCGCTATTATGGTAGCCCACAACGTGCCCTATGTCGCAACTGCTTGTCATAGCTATCCGTTCGACTTTATGGACAAAGTAAAGAAGGCAAGAAAAGTGAAGGGTCCTGCTTATATCCACTGTCTTGCGGTTTGTCCTACAGGATGGCGGTCGGGCTCGGATACATGCATTAAGTTAGGGCGTCTTGCTGTGGAAACAGGTATCTTCCCTCTTTACGAAGTGGAAAACGGAAAGTACAGAATCACGATTGATATGCCCAAGAAGCTGAGACCCGTGGATGATTATCTGAAGCTTCAGGGGCGATTCCGTCATCTGAAAGCGGAAGAACGCCAGATATTCCAGGAATTGGCCACACTCGAATATAATAAAATATTGAACAATGTGAAGTGTTCCAAATCCTGGTCAGAATTGAAATAGTTAAGGTGTTAATTAACAGGATAAGGTGATTAAAGCATGAAGACAGCGAAGACCCAAAAGAAATCGGTTAAAGACATCATAAAGAAGTACGATGGCGATAAGGCGGCAATGATAGCCATCCTTCAGGATGTCCAGGAAGAATTTAGATATTTACCAAAGGAAGCTCTGTCCTCTATAAGTAAACAGATGGATGTGCCCCTCACCAGAATTTATGAGATTGCAACATTCTACAACGCGTTCAGCCTTAAGCCACGGGGCAAGCACCTGGTTGAAGTGTGTGCCGGAACGGCATGTCACGTCCAGGGGGCAGCCAATCTGGAGAGCAGGCTGGAGAGAGATCTGCAGATTTGTTGTGGAGAAACAACGAAAGATAAGATGTTTACCCTTACAGAGGTCAGATGTCTCGGATGTTGCAGTCTGGCCCCTGTTGTGCGGATAAGCGGTGATGTTCATCCTTACTTAACTCAGGACGAAATTCCGAAGATTTTGAAGAATTATAAATAATAGGGGTGGTAAAGTGAGTAAGATCAATACGCTTGAAGATTTAAACAAGGCAGCGAAGAGAGGGCTGGAAGCAATCATCCCGTCAAAGACGAAGATTATGGTCGGGATGGCGACGAGCGGGATTGCCTCCGGGGCACAGGAGGTTTACAATGCCCTGGCGGAAGAAATAAAGAAACGGAAGCTGGATGTTATCCTGAGCAAAACAGGAGCTATGGGGATGGACTGCATAGAGCCCCTGGTGGATGTCCTGCAGCCGAACAAACCACGTCTGGCCTACAGTAAAATGACCGCCAAGAAGGTACCGGAAGTTATCGATCAGATCATGAAAGGCGCCGTGAATGGTACGAAACCGGCTTACAGAATGGATGAAGAAGAATTCATCTGTTTGAATGAAAAGAAGCCTTATTTCAAGGGTTCTATTCCGAAAGACATGGAAGGTATTCCCAGTATATGGGATATGAACTTCTACAAGAAGCAGATGAAGCTGGCGACAAGAAATTGCGGGCTGATTAATTTTGAGAGTATAGATGAGTACATCGCGAAGGGCGGTTACTTCAGCCTTTATAAGGCTCTCACCAAGATGAAGCCTGATGAAATTGTTAATGAGATCATTACCTCCGGCCTTAGAGGACGTGGTGGTGGAGGTTTCCCGACGGGATGGAAATGGGACGAAACGCGCAAAGCGCACGGCGAACCAAAATTTGTTATCTGCAATGGTGATGAAGGTGACCCCGGCGCTTACATGGATAGAAGCGTTATGGAAGGCGATCCCCACAGCGTCATCGAAGGTATGATCATCGGTGCATTTGCGATGGGTTCCAGCCAGGGATTTATTTACGTGAGAAACGAGTATCCCTTAGCTGTAGCCAACTTGCAGAGGGCAATCGAGCAGGCCAGGGAGTATGGATTCCTCGGAAAAAATATTTTTAATTCTGGGTTTAATTTCGATATACGAATCGGCAAGGGTGCGGGTGCCTTTGTCTGCGGTGAATCCTCGGCGCTGTTTGCCTCTCTGGAAGGTCGCGCGGGTGAGCCGCGTATCAAGTATATACACGCCACGCACAAAGGCCTCTGGGATAAACCTACTAACCTCAATAACGTGGAAACGTGGGCGAATGTGCCAGCCATTATCAGCAGAGGGGGGAAATGGTTCTCCAGCATCGGCTGTAAAAATAATTCAGGTACTAAGGTCTTTTCTGTTGTCGGGAAGATCAACAATATCGGATTGGTTGAGGTGCCCATGGGGATACCGCTGAAGGATATTGTCTATGAGATCGGCGGTGGGATTCCTGGCGGCAAGAAGTTTAAGGCGGTCCAGACCGGTGGTCCGTCCGGTGGATGCCTGCCCGACAAGCTGATAAATACGTCTGTTGATTTTGATTCCTTGGTGCAAGCTGGCTCTATGATGGGTTCCGGTGGTATGATCGTCATGGATGAAAGCACCTGCATGGTGGATATTGCCAGGTATTTCATCGACTTCCTCGAATTTGAATCCTGCGGGAAATGCGTTCCCTGTCGAGAAGGGGTTTACAGGATGAATAGCATCCTGCACGATATATGCGACGGTAAAGGGACGGAAGATGACATAAAGCTTCTAGAAAGCATGTCGCAGGGACTCGTAGATGGAGCTTTGTGCGCCTTGGGCAGCACTGCTGCGAACCCGGTCTTGAGTACACTCAAGTATTTCCGGGATGAGTATGTCGCTCATGTTCGGGACAAGAAATGTCCCGCCGGTGTATGCAAAGCCCTGATCAGGTTCAAAGTTGACGAGAAGAAATGTACGGGATGTGGCGTTTGCCTCAAGAAGTGTCCTTCTGTCTGTATAACGGGTGAGAAGAAGAAGCCACATGCAATTGATCAAACGATCTGTATCAAATGCGGTGTCTGTAGAGAAAGCTGTAAATTTGACGCAATAATCGTAGAATGAAGGTAGGGGAAATGGTAAACTTTATTATAGATGGAAAGAAGGTTGAGGCAGAGGAAGGGGCAATGCTCCTCGACGTTGCCCGTCAAAACGGATTCGTGATTCAAACCCTTTGTACACATGAGTCGGTCGGTAGATCAGGCGCATGCCGTCTCTGCGTGGTCGAAGTGAAATCTGGGAAGCGGACGAGAATCGTCACCTCATGTATGTACCCTGTTACGGAAGGTATTGAAGTAAGTACCAAGACGGACAGAGTAATGAATGTCCGGCGCCTGGTGATGCAACTCCTTATGGCGCGATGTCCCGAGTCTGAAGTAATCAGGGATATGGCGGCAGAAATGGGTATTCAGCCGGAACCCAGGTTCAAACCCGAGACAGATAAGGGAAAATGTATTTTGTGCCGTCTGTGCGTGCGGGCCTGTCAGGAAACCGTAGGGGTAAGTGCCATTGGGTCGTCTTACAGAGGACATGACAAGAGTGTTGGCCCTCCATTCATGGAGGATTCCAAGGCGTGTATAGGATGTGGTGCGTGCGCGTTTATCTGCCCGACAGAGCATATCCTGATGGAAGCAACAGATGGTAAACGGAAGATCTGGGGACGCACCTTTAAGATGCAGGCATGTGAAAAATGCGGCAGGTATTTTGCTCCGGTTGACCAGTTGAAGTTCATCAGCCAAAAGACGGGTACTCCGCTGACTGAGCTTGCGGTCTGCATGAGCTGTAAATAGTGTCCCACCCCCGGTAACATCTGTATCAGATCGACTGGGCATACATGCGTGCCCCGAGAAACGGTCTATAAAAGAGCCGTTGAAATACCGACGGCATAGAGGAATAAAGACTCCGGTGATATTGTTCACCGGGGTCTTTTTTATTGGTGCCTACCACTTCCTTAGACCGATTGTAATTGACACAAATAACTTTTCATTATACTTTTCACGTCTATCAAATTATATTATCAAACATCGATATCTGAGATACATTTAGTAAATTGAAAGGGACATCATACATGGCGAAGAGCGTGGACAGAATAACCACCGATATGAATGCAGCCCGTCTGCCGGAAGATCTGGAGAGATACAAGGCAAAGGCACTGGAGCTAGGAGCCAGCCGCACCGCGATAATAAGAGTTCACGAGATTCCCGTAGATGAAAGAATCGTCCTGAAATGTCAGATCCCACGGTGCTTCGGATACGGTACCTGCGCTCATTGCCCGCCTAACACAATGAAGCCGGCGGAACTCCGTGACATACTGAAAAGATACCAGTGGGCTGTTTTTTTCACATCAGATATTCCGCCGGAGGTTATCGTCAGAGACAAGTCTACGATCAGGGAAAGAGAAGCCGCTTATCAGAAAATATTTCATATTGTCAACCAGATCGAATCTATGGCCTTTTATGATGGCCATTATCTGGCCTTTGGCTTTGCTGCAGGTTCCTGTCGCCACACCTTCTGCAGCCAACAGGATAGTTGTCAGGCGATGGAAGGGAAAAGATGTAGAATTTCTCTCCGTTCGCGACCATCTATGGAGGCTGTAGGTATTGATGTTTATAAAATGGTCGCCGCATTGGGATGGGATATCTACCCTATAGGCAGTGACGCAAAGCCGGAAGACATTCCCAAAGGTACCTTGGCAGGGATCATAATTATACAATAATTCATTCACCCTCCTCAGTAAATCAAAGCTAAGCTAATCTCAATAATCGGGGCGTACCTGAATCACATCTACATCTCCAGGTATCACAAGGTAATGCCCAGCAAAAATTTTGTCTCTTATTTAAAAAATTAATTCTTCAAGTAAGAATATGACAATATATTGTATTTATCCTTGACATTAACCACTATATATTGTATTAGCTCCAAAATACTTCCTAGTCGGATAAAATTCTCTAAACAGGGTGTGCAATGCGAAGGTTCTTATAATTTTGCAGGCAACTGGAAAAAGGCACACAATAATTTATAGGTCTGAAAAAGAGAAGACTATTGGATAGAAGGAGCTTTCTATTAAAGGGTGCCTCTCTGCTAGGAGGGTATCTTTTAGGTTTCAACAGTTTCTCACAAGTCTTTGCCTTGGAGAAACAAACCACCGACTCTTCTCTGATCCCTTCCATTGCTTTGATTATCGATGATATCGGTGGTAGTGTATCCCGAGCCAGGCATTTTTTGAAATTGGACATTCCTATTACCTTTTCAATCCTGCCCCGGCTAAAATATTCCAATGTTCTGGCTTTAGAAATTAATGATTACGGACACGAGACAATGCTTCACCAGCCTATGGAACCCTATGACCAGAGAATTGATCCGGGACCTGGGGCCCTTTATACAGGAGATGATCCAAACAAAATAACTGAAATCATTGAAGAGAATATTTCCGAGCTACCGCTCGCAAGAGGAATCAACAATCATATGGGCTCAAGGTTTACAGAATCACAGGAAGAAATGACGGAAACCCTCAGGATAATTAAAAACAGAGGATTCTTTTTTGTGGACAGCCGTACCTCCATGCATTCACAGGCATATAAGATTGCCAAAACAATGCAGATGCCTGCAGCTTATAGGCATATTTTTCTGGATAACGTCCCTTTTGAACCGGCTATCCTTTTTCAGCTCCGCAAACTAAAGCAATGTGCCATGCAACATGGCAATGCCATCGGCATCGGCCATCCTTTTCCCCAAACAGCGAATGCCCTCAGGTTCTTCACGGAGGAACTAAAGAAAACAGAAGTTGCTTTTGTTCATATTTCAAAAGTGTTGAGTAACTGAAAAGATCTTGTGGCGGCCTCGATTAACAATACTGGTTAAAGCAAAAAAAGGATTTTCGATTTATTGACAAATATGCTTGGAGATAGTAATAGTTCTTGTATGTTCCATATTTGTATTATCTTTCTTTATACCTGATAGAAAGGTAAATGCGAGCGCGTATATGCCCAATCCCTGGGATAAAAAGGCCCATGGGGGTAAAGCTTAATTTTTTGAAAATTAAAGATTTTTTACATAAAAAATATACATAAATGTTTCGAATTTTCGGTAAAACACAAGAGGCCCGTATAGTTAAACGTAAGAAACCGGAAACCCTTCTGAAGGGTCTGGTAGAATTATCATCTTTACCCTTCATATATATCAAGATTAATGAGGCAGTTAATAATCCCCTATCCTCCATACAGGATATAAGCGATATAATAAGCGGTGACCCCGGACTTACCTCCCGGTTACTCCGGCTTGTGAACAGCGCGTTTTGTGGTTTTCGGTCGAAAGTTGACACGGTCAATCGTGCCCTTCTTATGGTAGGTACGCAGCAGATACGTGATCTTGCTTTGGCGACTTCTGTAATGAGTTTGTTTAAAGGGATACCGGGACACATCGTCAGTATGGAATCGCTATGGAGACATAGTGTGGCCTGCGGCCTGGCTGCAAGGATGCTTGCATCAGGGCTGCGGAGCGGTACTAATGTTGAGCTATTCTTTACGGCCGGTATTATTCATGATATAGGCCGGCTCGTTATATACAAAAGAATCCCGGAGACGGCACAGGAGATGATCCTTCGCTGCAAGGCAAATAAGGAACCATTATATATGGTTGAAAAAGAAGTGCTCGGTTTTGACCATTCTGATTTAGGTCGCCTGTTGGCGCAATCATGGAATCTGCCTCCGAGCCTGGAGGAGGTATTAGCCTGCCATCATTTTCCATGGGAAGCCAGACAATACCCTGTCGAGGCGGGCGTGATTCACATAGCTGACTATATAGCCCATGGAATGCAGCTGGGAGACAGCGGGGAGCAGTATGTACCGCCTTTAGACGAAAGGGTGTGGGAAATCAGCGGAATTCCTGCAAGCGTATTATCTTCTACATCGGATCAATTAAGACAAGAGTTTGAAGACGTCGTTCAGTCGCTATGGGAAATATAAATAGGTGATGAGATACATTTAGGTCAGAGCGTGAACTGAAAACTGAAAGAATGGTGGCCTAAACAATAATCTGCAATGCGATAGAGCCAAAAGCAGTAGGTGATGTGTTAAATCGAAGCTTTACAGCCTCTTCGATTTCTTCAAATGTGAAAGGTTTGGAAAGGCAGATGTCGGCGCCGGCTTCTTTGAACTCTTTCAGGGCGTCTAGGTAGCCGCTTATTCCTATGATATATATGTCCGGAAATTGCGATTTTATAAATTTGCATAGCTCAATACCGTCCATTATGGGCATCTTGGCATCAGTAATAACAATATCATACCTATTATTAAGCAGCTGTTTGACTGCCTCAGTCCCATCATACGCCTTGGTCACCTCATGACCGATTATCTCCATTACTGAAGAAAGAATTTCCACGATCTCTGGACTATCATCCACTACCAGCAATCTCATATTGGACCTCCATGGGGCATTGGTTTGAAAAAAATCGCTCTCATTTCACTTTCAATCAGTACAATGCATCCTGTTCACATGTTTTTTCATATATCTGTTTTTCATGCGTTTAATCTTCTATTCATTAGTGCGAGATATGGGTTCTTCCTCAGAGTCATCGATCCTGATCAACACAATAATAATGGCTAGCACCAGCAGGACATGAATAAACGAACTCAAAGTATAACCAGTTACCAGACCCAACAGCCATAAAATTATCAATATCCCTGCAATTACCCACAACATGTGATTCTCTTTCTCTTTTCGGTTTTGATCCCAGATATTTCTTCTTCAATTATTCATATAATAAAATTGAAATATATGTATCAAATACGTCAGAATTTCACGTGACCCTGAAAATATATGGACAATGCAGAAATAATGGAAGATTCCAGGCCTTTAAGGGGCAATGAGTCTGCTTTGCCTCTAAAATATTTCGATAGGCTGGAGCCAAGAATTTTTTCTTCAACATTATACGTCGTCTCTATTTTTGGATCCGCGGTCACTTCTTTATCCATTTGTTTCATAATCCGTTCCTTCTATAGGTATAATTTAATTGTCCTAAATTAATTGATAAAATGAGA
Organism: Syntrophales bacterium; assembly: GCA_035542475.1. Classification (GTDB taxonomy): domain Bacteria; phylum Desulfobacterota; class Syntrophia; order Syntrophales; family UBA2185; genus DATKLL01. Next base: position 41,307 of record DATKLL010000150.1, on the reverse strand, counting down.
TAGTTGAATTGTCCCGCCTTCTTTTTATATATACGTTGCACATAGTTACTGTTTGGTTACTAATTATCAAAAATTTTTAGAATATTTCTGAAACAATATATTCTTTGATTTTGATTCAAACGTGAACTTTTGCATGCAATTTAATGGACTTATTAGAGGAAGGCAATGAGGATTAAATGGAAGAACAATGGTAGGTATAAACTACTTTCCGTCAGTTACTGTTTAACCCAAGCCAGGTATTGATGTTTTAATGACATTAAAAGTAGGAAAGTATAATAAGTCAAGAAGGTATGAAATTATAGGTATGATTTACTAGGCACGTTACTTTTCGCCACTCAATATTTTTCTGGCAGCGGCTTTAACTTCCTCATACACCTTCCTCAGAGAAATTCCCTGTTTGATGGCAATCTCTTTGCAGTCGTCATATTCCGGAGAGATATTCTTTATCTCCCGGCCTGTCCGGCTTACTTTCACTCTCACACTTCCTAAGGGCGTCTCCACTGCGACCAGCTCTCTCAGGAGTTTTCTCCTTTTGAGGCGCTGAAACCTGATCCCCAGGGAAGTCGTCTCTGCAAAGACTATTGATATTATTTCTTCAAGTTTGTCCGGTGTGATTAGAACACTGAGGAGTGTTCCCGGTCTGTTCTTCTTCATGAAGATGGGTGTCATAAAGACGTCGAGGGCACCCCTTTCCAGGAGTTTTTCCGAGGCATAGCCGATAAACTCCGGATTCATATTATCCAAATTGGTTTCGACGAGGATGACCTCGTCCTCTTCATATTCTCCCTTTTCACTGGCTTCGCCCAACCATACCCGGAGCAGGTTCGGTATTTTCAAGTTACGGCTCCCTGCCCCATAGCCGATGTGATTTACTTTCATATTAGGAATAGTTCCGAAACTTTTGGCTATGTTTTTGAGGATGGCGATCCCGGTGGGGGTGACAAGTTCTTTTTCCATACCGCTTGCATATACAGGTATGCCCTTCAGCAATTCGAGAGTTGCGGGAGCGGGGAGCGGCAGGATTCCATGGTCACATTCCACAAATCCTGTCTCCACGGGAATCTTTGATGCATATACAGCCTCAATGCCCAGCAGCTTCATGCCGATGAGACTCCCGACGATATCGATGATGGAATCTAATCCGCCGATCTCATGGAAATGAACCTTCCCGGGATCACTGTTGTGAATCTTTGCCTCGACGTGCGCCAGTTCGTTGAAGATTGCCTTGCTGGATGACTTGATATCATCTCCCAGATCGCTGTGATCTATAATTTCTTCAATGTCTCTCAGATGCCTCTCGACATGGTCTTCCTCCGTATTAACGGTGAACATGGTCCCGGATATACCTTTCCTGGTGGTCTTATATACTTTGAGGGTATATCCGGATATCTTGAGTTTGCCCAACTCCAACTTGAGCTGATGGAAATCAAGTCCAGCGTCTATAAGAGCTCCCAATATCATGTTGCCGCTTATACCAGAGAAACAGTCAAAGTACGCTATCCGCATTCTTCCTCACCCATCTGGTTTATGAAGCTGGCGAAGTACCCGGCTCCGAATCCGTTGTCGATGTTCACGGTCACCACACCCGGTGCACAGCAATTGAGCATGGATAACAGCGCGGACAGGCCCTCGAAATTGGCGCCATAGCCTACGCTGGTCGGGACCGCGATCACCGGACAATCCACCAGTCCCCCGATGATGCTTGCCAGAGCCCCTTCCATGCCGGCTACCACCACGATGACGTTTGCCTTGAACAGTTTTTCCCTGCTGCCGAAGAGTCTGTGTACTCCGGCGACGCCGATGTCGTAGACCCTGTCGACCGCGTTCCCCATGATTTCCGCAGTGATTGCCGCCTCCTCAGCGATTGGTATATCAGAGGTTCCGGCGGTGACTACGAGGATTGATTTTTTGGATTTCTTTTTCCTGTATTTGCCTACCAACACGATCTTCGCCGCTTCGTAATGGACTGCGTCTTTCCTCACCTTCTTGATGGCTTTGAATGCTCGCTTATCGGCTTTTGTTGCCATGATAAAGTCGGCCTCCGAAAGGCTTCCTGCGATTTTCTCGATTTGTTCGATGGATTTACCCCTGCATAATATCACTTCCGGAAATCCTCTCCGCAAATCCCTGTGGGTATCGATTTTGGCGTAGCCCAAGTCTTGGTAAGGAAACGATCTTAATGCCCTGAGGGCTTCGTCGATACCGGTTTTCCCGATTCTTACATTTTCTAAAAGTTTCCTTAGTTTTTTTCTGTCCATTTCTATCTCGTTTCTTTCAAGGGTTCATTCATGCTGCCCATCCTGTACCCCTGGAGATCAAGAGTTATATACATGTATCCCAAGGCCTTGAATTTTTCCACGATCAGTTTTGAAATCTTCTCATCAAGAAACACGGGCATATCCGCACGCGGCACCTCTATTCTGGCGATGTTATCATGGTCTCTGACCCTCAATTGTCGGATTCCGAGGTTTGCCAGGAATTCCTCCGCGCTGGCAACCCGCGAGATTTTCTCTCTGGTTATTTTCGTTCCGTAAGGAAACCTGGATGACAAGCAGGGAAGGGGGGGCTTGTCCCATGTGGGGAGATTCATTTCTTTCGATAATACCCTGATTTCCTCTTTTGTGAACCCGGCCTCCTTGAGCGGGCTTCGGACATGGAACTCGGTGGCAGCCCTCATACCGGGGCGGAAGTCTCTTTCATCATCGCAATTGGATCCGTCAATCACATGATTTACACTATGCTCCTTTGCCAATTTGGAAAGCTCGGTGAAGAGTTCCTTCTTACAGTAGTAGCATCTTTCTGGGGGATTGGATGAGAATCTCGGATCGTCCAGTTCATTTGTGTATACGACCACGTGCTTTGCGCCGATTGTTTCAGCATTCTTCCTGGCCTCCTGGAGTTCCTGTGGTGTGTATGTTTCCGAACTCGCAGTAACTGCCATCGCCTTATCACCCAAAACTTTTGAGGCAATTTTGAGAAGGAAGGTACTATCCGTGCCGCCTGAGTAGGCTACAAGGACGCTCTGCATGTCAGTCAATATCTTTTCCAGCGCTTTCAGTTTTGATGAAAGTTGTGTCATAATCTCTATCTAAAAAGCCCCTGTGTTAAAGGAGATAGAAGGATTTTTACAATATGCTGCCGTGTATCATTTTCAGCAGCAGGTTGTCAACATGCAGCTCCTCATATCCATCGTGAACTTAAGGTATCTGATTTCCAAAATCACGATCATGATCTTATAGTTTGCCAAACGGTAGAGAGAACAAGGGTGGTTCACGGCGATGTCGGGTTGCCTGCTCGTAACTATAAGCAATTTCTATAATGGTTCCCTCACTCCATGGTCTCCCGAGGAATTCGATGCCTACAGGGATTCCGATCTTTGCCGTCGCAGTTGGTTTTGAGAATCCGCCCGGCACTATGATTGATGGAAAACCTGTTACGGAACCTAAACTGCCGTTACGCTCCACCTGAGTATCACCCACGGGGACAACCAGTCTTTTTTGGTGCGGGAATACGAGGGCATCAAGCTTGTGCTCTGCCATGAGCTGCATCACCCGCCTCTGCAAGTCCGAACGTTTCATCAGGCGCTGGCAGTACTCGGGATCATCGGTACTCAAGGCCCCTGCTTCTTTGATGTTTTTTTCGATGCTGGGAGAATACTTCCCTGACGAAATTATCTCTCCGAGCGATTTCACTGGCGCTTTATTTTTCGGATCTGAGAGGTAGCCATTGAGGTCGTGTTTCAGGTCATAGAGATGAACACTGATTTCTGAGGTAATTTTATCGGGATCGAGGTCGGGCGTCTGGAGTTCAACAAGTATAGCACCTAGGGATTTCATATCATTAATTGCCTTATCAGCGATCTCGTTCACTTCCTGATGAATCGGATCTTTTCCGAACAAACTTCTTAAGATGCCAATCACTTTTCCTCTGAGACCATTCTTCTTCAGGTGCTTCGTATAGTCTTTTTCCACTCTGTCGATGTTCCAGGCCGTTGAAGGATCGTCCGGGTCATAGCCGGCAATGACATTCAGCATCTTGACTGTATCCGTCAATGTACGTGCCATTGGACCGGCTGTATCCTGAGTAAGTGAGTAAGGGATGATGCCCGCACGGCTGATGAGACCTAGGGTTGGCCTGATAGCAGCAATACTATTCGCCGAAGCAGGCGAACGGATGGAATTTACTGTATCTGTTCCCACACCGAGAATCCCGAAGTTTGCCGCCAAACCGGCGCCCGTCCCGCCGCTGGAGCCACCGGGGGTACGCGTCAGATCATAGGGGTTCAATGTCTGCCCCAGGATGGAACTGATTGTTTCTCCCCAGACGGCGAATTCATGCAGATTAGCCTTGGCGATGAGTATAGCCCCCGCATTCCTCAGCCTTTTAGTAATGAAGGCATCATAAGGCGGCACGTATTCTTTCAAAAGCAGAGAACCCGCAGTAGTGGGCATATCCATGGTATTTACATTGTCTTTAAGTATCACAGGTATACCATGCAGCGGCCCTGCGAGACCTGATTTCTTTAATTTAGCATCGAGTACAGCGGCCACCTCCATGGCTTCAGGATTTACGTAAATTATGGCATTAAGCCTGGGTCCGCTCTGATTGTATGTGTCAATCCGCTTTTGATAATATCTTACAAGCTGTCTGGCTGTCAGTTGACCGGAGAGGAAGGATTTATGGACATCAGCGATTGTGGTTTCTTCGATATGAAATTTATCTACTCCCATTAAACAATACCTGAATTATGGTTTGAGTTATTGATCTGCCATCTTAGTAAAATTTAGCATAATTGCTGACACAGGGAAATTACAATTTCAAGGGGCAATTTATTTTTACGTGCCCTTACTTTTTTTAAGATCAGAACGTAAAATGGAAAGAAAATATTTTAGCAACGATGGCAATGACCTGACATTAGTCTTACAAAAAACTCTTATTGCCTTCTACCGGTAAAAATTTTTTAATTAACTAAAATCTTTTCAATTATTATAAGCGAGAAGACGTGAGGAGGAAGAAGTAAGACATGCCGGGACCAGTGCTGCAGGCGAAGGAGATATATAAGTCCTTTGGCAGGCGAAAGGTACTGCAGGGCGTGAGTTTCTCAGTCGCCCCGGGAACACTCGTCGGCATTGTTGGAGAGAATGGCGCAGGTAAAACCACCTTGCTCCGCATTCTGACAGGTGAATTGCAGCCTGGTAGGGGCGACGTATTCCGTCAAGGTAAGGTGGGTTATTGTCCACAGACGGTTGTCCTGAACGATTCTCTCACGGTAGACCAGCATCTTGATTTTTTTCGTGCTGCATACAATATCGATAATCTGCATCGTGCCGATGAGCTCATCGAGAAACTGAATTACGGGAATTACCGCAGAGAGTTCATAGCCAACCTCAGTGGCGGTACGAAACAGAAACTCAATCTTACACTGGCACTTATGCACCAGCCGGAATTGCTTCTACTCGACGAGCCGTATCAAGGTTTTGACTGGGAGGCCTATCTGTGCTTTTGGGATACTGTCACCGAGTTGCGTAAACACAGCTGCTCTGTGCTGATCATCTCACACCTGTTCTTCGAGCAGAAGCATTTTGATGAGCTGTATCGTTTGCGTGAAGGCCGGATGCGGATTGAAGACGCGATAGATATTTAACAGGAAGGTCTTCGCAATAGAAGGGGAAGATAAAGTGTTCATTTCTCTGTGGCATCGTTATCTGACTGCTACACAATATGCATTGTACGAACAGTTGCGCAATCGTATGGCGCTTTTTCTCCTCGTCGTTTTCGTTCCAACTTGGGACTACCTGTTCTGGCTTGTGATAACTGAAGATCCCCTCAGCTTCTTGGTCCGCGCCACCAATGTTTTTATCCAGGTCAGCGGGCGCGATCTCACGCTCCTGACAGCGGGGCTTTATGCCATCACCCTCATTGTGGGATTTATGATTTTTTCCGCGACCCGCAAAAATACACAATTCGACCGCCGCTTGGTGCTTTGCGGCTATCCGCAATCACAGTTGATCCTCGCCAAATCAACCAGCTTATTTGCAGTTGCTGTGATGGTTTCCCTGTATACCAGCATCGTACTGCTTGCCTTTTGGCGGCCCGATTCTTTGCCGCTGGTCTGGCTTGGCTTTTTCTGTGCGGCTCTTATCTATGGCAGTCTGGGTCTTCTGCTCGGATTGCTGGTGCGGGGAGAGCTCGAGGGATTTTTCCTCATCATTATGGTCAGCCTAATTGATACCTCACTTCAGAATCCTCTCGGCAATCCTGTTGCCAATCAGGATTTCCTCAGGTGGTTTCCCTCATATGCACCCATGCAATTTGTTGTGGCGGGTGCATTCAATCAAAAGATACCTTGGCTCTACCTGCTATATTCGCTTGCATGGCCGATCAGTTTTGCGCTGCTCGGGTTTGCCATCTTTTTATGGAAGACTTATACACGGCATGTGCATACTATGCCGCCCTCCGTATCTGCGGCTCTATCACCTGCAGACCCTGCCATAAAGAAGCCGTAAGCGGGCACAGGTGTTCGACGCGTCTGCTCAACGCCAGAATGATATCAATGGGAGCAGACCGAACCAGATAATGTAACATAGGGCGAGGGCCATGACCCTATCAATCCTCCTGTCAAATGCGTTTGACCACAGGAGCCTGAAAAGAAAAATAATAAGTACAAGTCCGTTGGGAAGGGCCAGCAGGAACCAATAGAAAAGGGACAGGTGGATGATCTGGAAATACCACAAGAACAGGGCCGAGAGAAAAGCCATACACACGGACCATATGGCAAGCATGGTTGCGACCTGCGAGCCGTACATAACGGCAATAGATTTCTTCATAACGGCATTATCGGCCTGACGATCCGGAATACCCGCTAGTGTGTTGCCCCCCAGGACGGCAAAAAACAGGGGAACACTGATAAACCAGGGCAGTGGGTCTTTCCAATGTCCGCCCTGAAAAACATATCCACAGAGTATTACATAAATGCTGTGGGTCAAACCCACAACTAGCTCACCTGCACCGCGGTAGGATAATTTCAGGGGAGGAACCGTATATCCCAGTCCGAAAAAAAGACCTATAAGAATTAAGACTGCGACAACACCATGAGAACCGCCAGCACTGATTTTAACCAGAGAATAGCTTAATATCGTAATGACTGCCAGGATCACCAGAATGGCATTGCGCACCTGGGAGAAACTGAGATCTCCATTAACAAGAACCCTAGTACCGCCTGTGAAAATGCTGAAATTATTATTCTGACGATCTGAAGGGTAATCAAAGTATTCATTGGTGAGAATGGTACATAATTCAATGAGGAATAAAACGAGGTAGCCGAGCAGATATGATGTTAACCTCCATTCCCCTGAGGCAGCAGCCCAGGCGGCAGCACCCACAGTATAGGCGATCCAGGTCATGGGATAGAATTGAAGCCTGGCAATTTTCAGCCAGGCCAGAAGTTTGCTTCCTCTTTTATCGGAAACCATCCGAAACATCCTTACCTGTGACTGCGCTCAATCTGTCAAGTATAATTTAAAATATATCAGGTTACCGTAAAATATCAAAGTCAAACCACCTCATGCTGCTGTTATACGTTTTGATGAATAATCGACGAACAAATGATGTGATGTATCTTTTACATTTTATATGCCGCTTAATGTCTTGATTGCCAGCATTGAAAATCCAACCAGTCCTATAGTCGCATGCCCCAGAACCAGGGCGATGGGCAGCTTTTTCCCCCTGAGGTGGAACAACATGACGAGTGATAATCCGGCGAGGGCGGCACAGGCGAGAAGGATCAGATCCAGGATGAAGAGCCCGCTGAAGTTCATATAATACGCTTTCACAAAAACCAGGATGAATCCTGCCTCAGCAGACATACCGTGAAATATGGCAACTTCAACCGACATGGGCCTATTCATAAAAAATTTGATAATCAGAACTAACCCAAGTATAGCGGCCAAGACCAGGAAACCCATTGCAACTAACAGCATACTTCACACACCTTTCTGCTTTGAAAGATAAAACCAGCGTGTAATCCGCTCAGAATTACCTGAACGGTAACAAATTTAAAATAATACAATTATTGCCAACGGGCAATGAGGATAAAATAAAAGAATAATGATAGGTATAAGCTACCAGTAAAACTGCTTCTCATAGAACGGAAAATACACCTTAAGGATTGATTTTATAAGTAAATATTAGCAGGCCGTGTGCTCCCTTTTCCGCTTGACGAATGGTATGAATTTGTGCTACGGATAAAAAAAAGATAACACTACACTTTTTTTTGCAGTTTGGTAGCACGATATAAATATTCATGTAACTCTATCCGCTGAAGTTTCCCTGATATAATGGCGGGCATCATCCCGGATCACCCTGAATATCGCTGCCATTACAATAATATCGAAGCTCATAATCAAGAATGAAAAATAAGATTCCAGATTTCCTTCTTTCAAAACCCTCACATACGCAGGATGTACATAAACGAGGTACGATCCAGGCCTCCTACATCGGGAAGGGCATGAAATGCCTGTCGGAGGTCATTACAACAGGGTTTATTAACACGGGGCAGGAAACAGCAAAAGGACTTTTCAGGAATCTGGACCCCCGGGTAAAAGTCCTGTTCCTCATTTTTTTTGTTATTACTATCAGCCTGAAAAGAGACATCTTCTCGGAAGTAATCATGGCATCATTCATGCTGCTAATGGTTGCTGTATCACACATAGACATCCGGCGTTTCTATCTGAAAATCATAGTATTGACATTTTTTTTCGGCTTTCTTATTTCCTTCCCGGCGGCCCTTAATGTAGTGACACCGGGAGAAGTGGTTCTTCCCGTTTTTGAGTTATCCCATTCATATGATTTTTGGATTTACCATATTCCGCGTGAGATCGGATTGACGAGGCAGGGTATTGATGGAGTCATCATGCTCTGTCTCAGGGTCATGAACTCTCTTACCGTTTCTCTCCTTGTCTTTTATACTACTCCTTTCCACAAAATTATCAGGGCCTTGCAGATTTTTCGGATTCCTGATGCGTTTCTCCTGATCATTACGCTTTCCTATAAATATATTTTTATTTTTGCAAAAACGATGGAAGATATGTACCTGGCGCGAAAAAGCAGGCTGGTGGGAATGTTAAGAAACAACGAAGCCGGGATATGGGTTGCCGGAAGAATGGCCTACATGTTTCGAAAAACGATGTCCCGGTATGAAGAAGTATTCCGGGCGATGGTATCCCGTGGTTTTACTGAAGAAGTGAAGATTTCAGATTTAGGCAAACTGGGAGTGGTCGATGGTCTTGCCGGCTGTTTCTTCCTGATTGTTATGACTTTTATTTTATGGATATAAAAACTTATGGAAGATATTATACTAATTGATAAAATAAGTTACAGTTACTACGATAAAATCCCCGCCCTGGCTGGTATAAGTCTGGGTCTTTCTGAAGGCGAAAGATTTGCCGTTATCGGTTCGAATGGCAGCGGCAAGTCTACTCTCCTCAAAGTAATGAACGGACTAATATATCCCCGAAGGGGGAGGTTTCTTTTCCAGGGAAGAGAGGTTTCTGAAGATTCGCTCCGGGATAGAGCATTTCTGAGATTGTTCAGAAGCAGTGTTGGTTATGTCTTTCAGAATTCGGATGTTCACCTTTTTTGCCCCTCTGTTCTGGATGAACTTATGTTCGGCCCGCTGCAGTTAGGGCTTTCCAGCGATGAAGCCGGTCAGCGCGCCAGCGACGTAATGGACATGCTGGAGATAGCACATCTGCAGGATCGACCTTCTTATATGCTGTCGGGGGGGGAGAAAAAAAGGGTAGCCATTGGCTCAATTCTTACTATGAATCCCGGTGTCCTTCTCCTCGATGAACCAATGAGCGGCCTCGATCCCCGAACGAGGAGCTTCCTGATAGAGCTGATGATTCTTCTCAATAACGCAGGCAAAACCCTTGTGATTGCGACGCATGACCTGTCCCTTATCAGCGAATTGCAATGTCGGGTCGCCGTCCTTTCAGAGGATCACTGCATAGAAAAAATCGGTACCGCTGAGGAGATATTGCAGGATGAAACTCTGCTGTTAAAAGTCAATCTCATCCATGAACATATTCACTACCATGGAAATCAGGCCCACATCCATATCCATTCTCATTACCTGTTTCACCGGCACGATAAAAACCATGGACATGCGGAAGGAAAGTAGAATTGTACTAATAGGCAATCAAGTGATGTATATGGTAAGTGTGTGTATCGAGATAAGCGGAGTTTTTTACATAACAGTCGAACATGCATCAATAAAAGTGATGACATTAAAGTCTTCCGCAAAAAAAAGAAAAAGTGCTGCACACAGCTTTAGAAGCTTAATATCCTTGTAATCTTTATTTTCTGCTGCATGTCTTAATTTAGTCCTGCTTAACGAAAAGATATTGCTGTAATTATCGAGAAACGATTCTACGTCGTGTTCCAGTTTATCAAATTTTTCCAGGAGATCTTTCGCCTCAGGCGTTAAATGCATTCCTTTACCTTGTCCGTCTGAACAGGTTAATTTTATACCCAGTCTTGCCTCTGAGGCCTTAAGCCTTCCCCATGCCGCCCGGTACGACATGTTTAATTTCTTTGCCGCCCCATAGAGGCTGTTATGTTCTTCTATGGCATGCAGCAACTCTTCACGGCCTTTGCCGAAAATAGTCTTCCCGTTTCTTTCGAGCCATATCTTATGTTTTATTTCCATTTTACGACCTTTTCAGATCCAAATTTTTGTTTGTTTCTAACATAAATGTTTTACAATTACCAGGAATAAAATGGATGCACAAAACCTATGTCATAAATGACATATATCGCTGAAATAATTCGATTTTTAAGTCAAAAATACTTGACACCAACAGCAATAAAGTATATACGAAATCCGTCTTTTCAGGTCCCAGCGTATGCCTGCGATCTGTGTTCCAATCAAACAAAAAATCATGGACGCGAATGCAAAGAATATTATCCTGCCTTTTTTAAGCTAATGCTTCTCCGATCCACTTCTTCTAAAGAAGTCTTCCATGAAGGGTGGACGATGGGTATGACTGGAAACGGTCCTGCCTCCCATGTTTGGAAAGGAGAATAAAGGAAAGATACTGGAGTCATATTTTCTAACCAAACTCTCAGAAAGGAGCACTTTTTATGGATGTTAGCAGAAGAGGTTTCTTGAAGATCTCTAGTGCGGTCCTGGCAGCAAGCGGAATAGGCATAAGCCTGAAGCCCGTCTCCGCCCATGCACAGCCACTAAAGGTCAAGTATGCAAAAGAGACCACAACGGTTTGTCCTTACTGCTCCGTTGGATGCAGCATCATTGTATCCACGCGGGAAGGTAAGGTCATAAATACGGAGGGCGATCCTGACAGTCCTATCAATAAGGGTTCTCTGTGCAGTAAGGGCGGATCCATCTACCAGATGTCCGTCAATAAGAACCGTCTGGGGAAACCCCTCTATAGAGCGCCGAATGCCACAGAATGGAAGGAAGTGGAATGGGAATGGGCACTCGATAAGATTGCGGAGAATATCAAGAAGAGTCGCGATGCAAGCTTCAAGGATAAAAATGAAAAGGGCGAAACAGTCAACCGTACGGAAGGCATCGCTTCCGTTGGCAGCGCGGCCATGGATCTTGAAGAATGCTACACATATCAGAAATTCTTACGGGGGTTGGGTCTGGTATATATCGAACACCAGGCCCGTATCTGACACAGCCCGACTGTACCGGCTCTGGCAGAGTCGTTCGGACGCGGCGCAATGACCAACCACTGGGTTGATTTTAAGAATGCTGATGTAATTTTGATCATGGGTAGCAACCCCGCTTCCAACCATCCTGTTTCCTTCAAATGGGTACAGGAGGCCATGGACAAGAGGGGTGCGAAGGTGCTCTGCGTGGATCCGAGGTTCACCCAGTCTGCTTCGAAGGCCCATGTTTATGCACCCATGAGATCGGGTACGGATATCGCCATCCTCGGCGGTATGATCAAGTATATCATCGAGAACAATCTTTACTTCGAGGAATATGTGAAGAATTACACCAATGCTTCCTTCCTCGTAAATCCTGCTTTTAAACTTCCTGGCGATAACAACGGCGTCTACTCCGGCTTGGAAGGCAACAAGTACAACAAGGATACCTGGGCCTATCAGACGGGTAAAGATGGAGTCATCAAGAAGGACATGAGCCTTCAGGATCCAAACTGTGTATTCCAGCTCTTGAAAAAACAATATTCCCGCTACAACCTTGATGTCGTATCAAAAATAAGCGGGACACCTAAGGATAAGCTGGAAGAAATATATAAGATATATGGCAGTACAGGAAAACCCGATAAGGCCGGTGTTGAACTTTACGCCATGGGTTGGACCCAGCATACCGTCGGAACACAGATGATCCGCACCATGTGCATTGTCCAGCTTCTCCTCGGTAACATGGGTGTCGCCGGCGGCGGCGTCGCAGCCATGCGTGGTGAGTCCAACGTTCAGGGATCCACGGATCACGGCCTCCTCTTCCATATCTGGCCGGGCTACTTAGGAGTTCCCACGGCATCCCTGAAGACACTGAAGGAGTTCAATGAAAAGCGGACACCGACCACAAAGGAGAAAAACAGCGTGAACTGGTGGAAGAACTTTCCGAAGTACTCTGCCAGCTTTCTGCGTTCGATGTACGGGATGAATGCCACTCCCGAAGAAGCCTATGTCATGATGCCCAAACTGGACGACGGCGTTAATTATTCGTGGCTTATGATCTTCGATCAGATGTACAAGGGCAAGTTTACCGGCTTCTTCGCCTGGGGCATGAATCCCGCCTGCAGCGGCGCCCATTCAAACAAAGTAAGACAGGCTTTGGGCAAACTGGACTGGATGGTCAATGTCAATCTCTTCGATAATGAAACCGGTTCGTTCTGGAGAGGCCCCGGTATGGATCCGACCAAGATCAAGACAGAGGTTTTTATGCTACCCTGCGCTTCTTCCATCGAGAAGGAAGGAAGCCTCGCCAACAGCAGTCGTCTGCAGCAGTGGCGCTACAAGGCGGTAAATCCGCCCGGAGTGGCCCTGCCCGATGGCGACATCATGAGTGAGATATTCTTCAAGGTCAAAGAACTTTACGAAAAGCAGGGCGGCCCGCATACAGAAGCCCTGACGAAGCTTACCTGGCCCTATGGTAAGAAGACACTTTCCGGCCACTTCCACTATGATCCTCATATGGTGGCCAAAGAGATCAACGGGTTCTTCCTCGCGGACAAGAAGGTTGAGAATCCCACGAAGAAGGGCGACTTCAAGGAGTTCAAGAAAGGCGACCCTGTTCCCACATTCGCATGGCTCCAGGATGACGGTTCAACCTCATCAGGCTGCTGGGTCTACTGCGGGTCCTATGCCGATAAAGGCAATATGCCCGCCCGCCGTGGGCAGAGTGATCCCACCGGTCTCGGTCTCTATTCCGAATGGGCATGGAGTTGGCCTGTCAACCGTAGGATTATTTACAATGGCGCCTCCGTGGATCCGAGCGGAAAGCCTTGGGATCCCAAGCGGGCCGTCATCACATGGAACGGCGAGAAATGGATGGGTGATGTCCCGGACGGCGTTGGCGATCCCGGTTCGGGAAGACCGCCCTTTATAATGAAGTCGGACGGCGTGGCCAGTCTCTTCGGACCGGGTCTGGTGGACGGGCCTTTCCCGGAGCACTACGAGCCTCTCGAATGTCCAGTGGAGAAGAATCTCATGTCACCGCAGAAGCATAATCCTGCGATCCGCCGTTTCGATAAACCGGGCGTTGGCTCCGAGATGGATGTTTACTCCGGTGTTACAGGGTGTGACCCGAGATTCCCCTTCATTTGCAGTACGTATCGCGTCAGTGAACACTGGCAGACGGGTGTACTGACGAGGTGGTGCCCGTGGCTCGCGGAGATGCAGCCGGGTATGTTTGTAGAGATGAGCGTGGAGCTCGCCAGAGAAAGAGATATTAAAAATGGCGAGAAGGTTATCGTGAAATCCGCGCGTGGTGAAGTTGAGGCTACGGCCATTGTCACACCAAGGTTTAAACCTTTTAATATAGATGGGAACATTATTCATGAAGTGGGTATTCCCTGGCACTTTGGATGGATAACCCAGGCAAGGCCGAAAAAGAAGTACAGCAAGATTGACAAAAAGCCCGAGGTATTTACATTCGGGGACGCGGCCAACCTGCTGACACCGACGATTGGTGATGCCAATACCATGATACCTGAGAGCAAGGCATTCATGGTCAATGTGGTGAAAAGGGGGTGAGATAAATGGCAGAGAAAATTAAACTCTTTGATACATCAAAATGTACCGGCTGCCGCAGTTGCCAACTGGCCTGCAAGCAGTGGAATCAATTAAAGGCAAAGCAAACAAGGCATAGGGGAACTTATCAGAATCCGCCGGACCTCCAGCCGAATACTTACCTGATCATGAGATTTCAGGAAATGGAGGAACCCAAGACAGGTGTCAAGTGGTTTTACAGACATCATGCCTGCATGCACTGCACTGATGCGGCCTGTGTTAAAGTTTGCCCGTCAGGAGCCCTTTACTATACGGATATGAAAACCGTTGGATTGAATCGTCAAATATGCATTGCCTGTAAGGAATGCGTCTCCGCCTGTCCCTTTGATATTCCGAAATATGATGACGAGACAGACAAGGTCTATAAGTGCGATATGTGTGAAAGCAGGATTTACAATAATATGGAGCCTGCCTGTGCTAAGGCATGTCCTACCGGCGCCCTCACATGGGGAGACAAGGATCGTCTGGTCAGTGCAGCCTATAGGAGGGCAAAAGATCTTGGCGGTACGGCAAATGTCTACGGGGATAAGTTCGTAAACGGCACTCATCTGGTTTATGTTCTTCAGGAAAAGCCGGATGTCTACGCTGCTCTTCCAGCTAGTCCTTCAGTGCCGCTCTCTATTGTATTGTGGAAAGACGTGCTGAAACCGCTCAGCCTGCTTGCGGCAGGCGGCGTTCTAGCAGGATCATTCCTGCATTATATCATCCATGGGCCGAAGACCCCTGATGAGAATGGCACGGAAAAGAAGGAAGGGGGTGAATAATCATGAAAAAAGGATTAATTCAGGCAACAGATTGGTATGAGAGATTAATTCATTGGAGTCTGGCGCTTTCCTGCCTGTTCCTATGCCTTACGGGACTGGCCATGATGTTTCATTCCTTCAACTCTATCGCGAACATCATGGGTGGGCTCACAGTTACAAAATATCTGCACAACTTTACGGGTCTATTTTTCGGGTTGGCCCTTCTGCTCGCCATCAAGATGTGGTGGCATGAAGCGGGCGTATTTTCCATGCCGGAAGATCTGGAGTGGATAAAGGTTGCCGGAGGATATCTCTGGCATGTCGATGAAGTTCCCGCGGTAGGGAAATACAACCCCGGTCAAAAGATGTTCTTCCTGGCAGTGGCGATCTTCGGCGTGATCATGGTCGTTACCGGGCTGATTATGTGGTTCCCCCTGATGTTCCCGGCATGGCTCATACGATGGCTGTTTGTTCTTCATGCATTGGGGTTCGTCGTGATCTTTCCGTTCTTCTTTGTGCATCTGTATCTGGGAACTATAGGTTCTCCGGGTTCTGCACCGGCGATGTTTTCCGGCTGGGTTACGAAGGCCTGGTTGAAAAAGCAGCATCCTAAGTGGTTGAAGGAGATGGAAGAGGAAGGAACGCTTGTGGTCTCCGGCGAGGAAAAGAAGGCACACTGAGATAATACGAAGAACCTTTTAGCAAGTTTGGTAAGAGCGCTGTCCGTTCCGGGCAGCGCTCTTTTTATTATTTGTTGTTTGAATATTCCCTGATGCCATTTCGATCTCCTCACCCTGTCAGATGTTCTTCCTGTTATTGATAAGAACTGTATAAAGAGCAAAAACCTTGTTTCAAATACAAGTCGCCAGTGCCAGTGACTGGATGATTTCATTGATACCAGATAGAAAGGCGCTACAAACTAGCTATCGGTTTTAAATTTATGAATTCATGTAGAACTTCCTGAAAGAGAGCATCTGGCAATTTTGACACACATCCACTCTTTCGAATGTTGATGATCACATCAACATATTAGCCTATTCCCATTATTCCTAGAATGAGTACATCCTATCATAACACATAACTATTTCGGGGTGCACGGTAAAGATCGCCCTGAATTTCGCCATTTCCTAAAAGAAAGTTCTTATCAAATCAAACAAAAAACCCTGACTGTAAACAAATCACGCAGACCCCATTCGCGGGAAGGATGAAAAATCCTGCTTTCTCAAAAATGGGGTCTATCAACTACGGGTTGTCGAATTGTTCATACATGTCTATTTAATTCTTGTGGCAAATTTTATAACCTTTGGTTTCACCAATGTTTTAAAATTATTATACGCAAGCTTGATCAATTCATGGTATGTACCCACATTAAAGGCAATCTCCTTATCCTCAGTCAAATGATTCTCTACAAATACCTCCATTTCATAGAGATTTCCAAAAGGTGGCATGGCGCCAACATCACAACCAGGAAATGGGTTTTGAAATTCTTTCTCACTGGCAAGTTCAAGCTTGCTTACTCCGGATGCCTCTTTCAGGAGGTTAAAATCTACCTTTTATCCAGTATGGGATTATCCAACCTGAACTTAAGAAAGAAAGGCTATCGTGAAAACAACAAATATATAAGGAATGAAATGGGTTGTTCTATGTTATCGAGTTAAAAAGGTTATTGGATCAAATTAAATCAATTGACGAGGGTCAATATGATGATACAAATCTGTTAATCAGCGGAAGCCTGAAAACGTTTTTCTCTGTAAGGTCCACATTTGTCTGACCCTGATTTATCACAACTGGAACTGCCCACCACTGAGGTCCCCATTCAGCAAACAGGAGGTACTTTCCATAGGATACTTTGTCGGGAAAAACGTAAACACCTTTCGTATCCGCGACAGCCTTTTGGACAGTATTAGGTAACATTATATTATGTCGATCTATAATGCAATTCTGTAACACGGTGGCTGCCTCATCACAA
Organism: Syntrophales bacterium; assembly: GCA_035542475.1. Taxonomy (GTDB): domain Bacteria; phylum Desulfobacterota; class Syntrophia; order Syntrophales; family UBA2185; genus DATKLL01. The sequence continues at coordinate 24,306 of DATKLL010000150.1, read as the reverse complement.
CGAAAAGGTCTAATAACAGGCTTTATACCCAAAAGTAATTCCTCATTTTGTAATTTCTGACGCTGATCCGCACAATGCTGATATGCTGTATTACACTTTTGGGCACAAGCCTCTCTCAGTTCTTTGTCCTGTTGGATCAGAGTTTCATTATACTGTAAGAGTGTAATCTCCTTTCCGGAAAGGACGTATGTTTTGAACTCATTTTTGCCCGAAATCGGGTTGTAATAAGTTTCCGCCGTCACCTGTAAGCTGCCGGACAACGTTGCACTTGAAAATCTATAACATGAAGCAAGTAAACATATGCCCGCCACTATCAGCAGTAACAACGCAAAAGACTTCATCAATATTGATTTCATAATCCCGTTATTTTTTATTACAAAATCTAAAAAAACGAAGCTATTATTAATCAAAATTGCTCGTACATTTTTTATGATTTAGTGACAAATGTTTCAAAACAAACAATAATAAGATTACATATACCTTGACAAAATGTTGAAGTCAAGTTACATGACTTCAAAGATATTTCAGGAGTCGTAATATGGCAAGACAAGCCCTTTATTTAGGTTTGATCTTTATGCTGACGATTCTCCCGCCTTGCGTTTCTATCCAGGCATATAACCTTCCACTCAGCGGGGATGTACCTGCCGAAGTTTATTTCAGTCCGAATGGCGGGTGCACTGATGCCATCCTAAATTGGATACTTAAGTCAAACTCAGAAATTCTTGTACAGGCCTATTCCTTCCAATCATCATCCATAAACCAGGCTCTTCTCGAAGCTCATAAGAGAGGCGTTAAAGTTCAGATCATTCTTGACAAATCTGAACGCTCGGAAGGATTTACTCCAGCAGCCCAGCTGGCAAATGCAGGTATACCCATCTATCTGGATGGAATTCATGCAGTGGCAAACAACCGTATTATCATCATTGATAAAGAAGTAGTCATTACAGGTTCTTTTAATTTTAACAAGGCATCGGAAGAGATGAATGCGGAGAATCTGCTGATCCTGAAATCAAAAGACTTATCGACTATATATCGTAACAATTGGATCAGTCATCAGAAACATTCTGAACCATACTGAACAGTGAATGCGGATGGAGAAGGTTTCATGAAATGGACCGGGAAATTATGTTTCATTGCGTTGGCAGCGAGTATGTGTTTATGCATTGCCTTGGCGCTTGCCCAGTCGGGTGTGAAAATAAAAGCAGATGGAGACGCCCGGTTTCTGCAAGATGCCTTCGCCAGTTGCTCCTGGAAACTTGCCATAGGGAACCTCGCACTTCGTCAGGCTGCCAGTAAGGAAACTAAAAAATTCACAGAACTGATGATAGCTGATCAAGATCAAATCTGTCGTGATCTGAAAAATCTTTCGGATCGTAAAGGTATAACATTGTCTGAAGATAGGGACATAGTCCGTCAGAATACAATCACTTTCATGTCAAAGGAATACGGCGCCGCTTTCGACAGGCTTTATGTAAGTCTCATGGTCGATGAGCATCAGCGTGATGTTGTCCTTTACAGGGATGAAGCAGAAAAAGGGCGGGATGATGATATCAAAGCATTTGCCGGTAAGTTTATCAAGAGATTGGAAGAATACGTCGGGATGGCAAAGAAAATCCTTGTTAGTATTCCTCAGCCAATGCTAAAATAAATATCGTAACCTCACTCTCCGGTGTATGTTTAAAGGTAAAATCGAGCTAGCCAACCTAAGGGAATTCGTACAGCATTTTCATACTTATTCTTATTGACGCAGAAAATGCACTTTTATAAGAAAATATACTACAAAGCGTTTAGCCGCTGGCGATGTTAGATGTTAATTTGTATTGGTTGATGTCAAGGGTTGTCCTGCAGATCACATCATCAAATTTTTAATCAATTATTTGGAGGTAAACTATGAAAAAAGACGAAAATGATAAACAAGAAAGTAAAGGCTTAAGTCGCCGTTCCATCCTGAAAGGGGCTGTAGCATTGGGTACATTGACAGCAGGGGGTGGGCTTGCCCTGAACCTGGCAGCTCCCGGGTCAGCGGAGGCGATGGTGAAGAAACTTCCCGCGAAGTGGGATGAAACCTGGGATGTAGTGGTGATCGGGTCCGGATTCGCGGGGCTGGCGGCAGCAGCGGAAGCCGCGGGAGCCGGGTCCAAAGTCGTCGTGCTGGAAAAAATGCCGACCTATGGTGGAAACTCCATCATCAATGGCGGTGTTTATGCATCATATGACGATGAGTACCACTTGCGTCAAAAACTGAACCTGGGTGAGGATAGCCCGCAGCAACACATCAACGACACGCTCAAAGGCGGTGACTACTACAATCTACCCGAATTAGTGGAAAATATGGCAAAAGGCGCCACAGACGCCCTGAACTGGATGATCGATGAAGGCGGCGCTATAATCCGCCCGACTGTGACGCGGGCCGGTGGCCACACTGCATACAGAACCCATGCGGCAAATACCGGCGTCGGTCGGGAATACACGGAAGCCCTGCGGAAGATTGGTGCTAAGCGGGGTGTGAAGATTGCCCTGAATTCAGAAATTACATGGATCTGGCGGAAGGACGCCGATCCCAAGAGCCCTGTTCTCGGTGTTGAAGTAAAAAGAGGCAAGAAGGTGCTCAATATCAAGGCAAAGAAGGCCGTGGTCCTCGCATCGGGCGGATTCAGCCGGGACATCAAGATGAGAATGGCCCACAACCCGAGGCTGGTCCCGGAATTCAACTGCACGAATCAGCCTGGGTCCACCGGAGAAACAATCCGTTTCGCCGAGGCTATAGGCTCTGACACACTCCAGCTTAACTTCATCCAGCTTTACCCGTTTGCGGAGCCGGAAACGGGCATCCTGGATACGCCCGCTGTGTATCCGTTCAATGGTCCCGGTTACGGCATCGTTTATGTAAGTAAGTTAGGCAAAAGGTTTGTCAATGAGCTCGAGCGCCGCGATGTGTGTGCCTTCGCTCAGATCAATCTGGGTCCCAACATGAAACCTACCTGGTCCATCTTCAGCGATAACATGGTTCTGAAGATGGGTGGATCGAATGAGGAAATTGTGGCCGGCTTGGCGAAAGGACGTTTCGTTAAGGCCGACAGCATTGCGGAATTGGCCGGTAAACTCGGTCTTCCAGCTGATGCCCTGGTTGACACCATCAACAAGCACAACAAATACCTGGAGGAAGGCAAGGATCCCGAATTCAACAAGCCTATCACGAAGGTCATGATCCCCATGGTTCAGGGACCATTCTATGGACTTGCACAGTGGCCCGCTGTTCACCATTGCATGGGAGGGGTTCGGATCAATAAGAATGCCCAGGTCCTCGATGTATTCTACGAGGTTATCCCAAGATTTTATGCCGCGGGTGAAGTCACGGGCGGTGTCCACGGCTCAAACCGACTCGGGAGCAACGCTATCCCGGATTGTGTGGTACATGGCCGTATTGCAGGAATAAATGCGGCCAAGGAATCACCAATGGCATAACAGTGCTGGGGTCCATGACCATCCATGGACCCTTTCCTTTCATCAAGGAAGGTTGAACATGAAAAGAATATTATTATTCGTTCTTGTCATTGTGAGCATATTCGCTCTTGTTTACATCGTGGCCGCTAGGCATATTGCCGAGGCGGCCAAGCCAGCGAACAAAGGAGCTGATACGGGCAAAGCTGCTAAAGCATCCTGTGCGGACTGCCACACGGATTTCGCCTCTGTTTTACCGAAGAATCATCCGGAGGTAAAAGAAAAAGAGATCACCGCTTGTATTACTTGCCATGAGCCTGATGTATCCGGGAAAGCGGTGAAGAACCCTTTCTCCGCCAAAATACACGTGGCGCACCTGAGTTCGAAAGCAAACCTGGATTGTATTGTCTGTCATACGTGGGTTCCCGGCAAGAGCTTCGGTGTCATCGGGGGGAAAGATTCCTTGGGGGCGCCGACCCAGGATAACTTGGCTTTGATGAAGAAGGTTTTCACCTCGTGGGCATCGTCCGGCTACATGGATAACCTTCATGCCAAAGCAGATATTGTCTGTGCCGGATGTCATGGCAAAGATCTGCCCAAGGCTGATGATACAGTGGAAAACGTTCGCTGTCTGGAATGTCACGGACCTATGGAACAACTGGCCCAAAAGACGGAGCCGAAAGACTTTAAAGATCGCAACCCCCACAAGTCCCATCTGGGAGACATTGCCTGCACGGTATGCCATAAGGGCCATGCAGAGTCCAAGGTCTATTGCCTGGAATGTCACCAGAAGTTTAATATGAAAATCAAGGGCGCATCTCAAGCAAAATAATAAAACGTATCATCCTTAGGGTGAAACCTCTTAAATGGGGCTAAGGAGACAATTTCTCCAAAGCCCCTTTCTTCTTTCTGCCGGAGATTGAACCGATAAATGAAAAAGCTGAATATTTTTTGTTTTTATCTGCGATATCAGTCTGATCATGGCTGACACATGATCAGCCGCGGAGGATGGCCCATAGTATTAAAGCTGCCATGATCAGCCCAATAAAGAGACTCGCAAAGCCAACTGCCGATGAAAGGAATCGGACCCAGATGGATGGTTGGTCGGCTCTCAGGGATTCCAGTCTTCCTTCCTTTATTATACGCTCAAATTCAAGGGGTCTTTCATCCATGAACTGCTTCAATGAATTCCTTCCTGTGAATATGTTCGGTTCCAGCGGGAACTTGTTGGGAACGATGTGATTGTGGAAGAAGTGCATGAGGAAAATGAACAGAGCCGCCAGCAGTGCCTCCTCCGAGTGAACCAGCTCCGCCACATTGAGAACCCAACCGGGAACAATGTAGGACCACATTTCGGGAAACCAGAGCATCAGCCCTGAAAGCCCGATGATCGTCATCCCCCAAAATACGGCAAAGAAGTCAAATTTCTCCCAGTATGTCCAGCGATCGAATCTCGGCATGTCGCCACGGTTGAAGAACCATCGGAACATCCCTTTCATGTCGTCCCAGTCCTTCAGGTTAAAGAAAAGTGACTCTGGACCGATGAGACGGCCGAACCATCCTTTTACCCCTTGTTCCTTTGGGAATAGATACTTGTAGGAAAGCCAGCAAGTATAGAAGAACAATGCCCATAGAATCACAGCCGCAGTTCGATGAAGGCGCCCGGCCATGTAACCACCGCCGAGCAGATGAATCAGATCATCTGCCCACGGAGCTTCTTTATATTTCAGAGGCATTCCTGTCGCCACTAGTGTCAGGAACGAAAGGATAAGAAGAATGTGCATAAGGCGTTCCGTGATCCCGAATCTTCTTACGGGTGTATTCTCGTCCCAGCCGGACGGTGTAGCTTCAGGGGAAGGGGAGTCGGTTTTCTTGCACACATCGCAGTATGCCCTCCGCCACCAGAGAATCGTATGAATACCGAAGAATATAAAGACAGACGACAGGAGTCCCATCATAAAAAGACTCGATACATAGAGCGTCCTATACCTCGTGGATTCAGCATAATCGGGGTGGGACAGGTAAGAGACGAATCGTGGATGAAACACCTGATGGCAGTTCCTGCATTTCTCAATAAGATTGGCCTCGTTGACCGGTGAACGGGGGTCACTCTTCGGCAGGACATTGTGGCCGGTGTGACAATCAGCACATCCTGCCACCAGTTCTGGATAGCCTATCAGGGCCACTTTCCCGTGATGGGTTTCCTCATAGCTGGCGACGGAGTTTGTTTCAATATTATTTCTTTTCATCAGCTCGGCATTGCCGTGACAACTCACACATTTTCCGGTGAAATATATGCGCTCCCGGGCTTTGCCGCGTTTATCATCCAGGAAGTATGGTGTTCCATGAAGACTGTGGCAATCGATGCAGGAGGCGGAATCCATGTTCCCCTTGAGGACAGACGCGGAGTGTCCCAGCGCGGCGTACTCGTCTTTGCTGTGGCACCCTATGCAGCTGTCGGTTGCGGCAATTTTTAATTTCTCTTCCCTCTTCTTAAGGCCGTGTATATTACTGTGACAGTCACTGCATTGCATATTCTGGCGAAGATAATGGTAATCGTTCCTGAATTTGGTTGCTATCTCACCATGACAGTCCCCGCAGGGTGCAATAACCGACTTCTCATCGCCGGCCATGTGTTTTCTGAACTCCCTGATACCCGTGTGGCAGCTTTTGCAGCCGTTGTTCCCGTGGACGGAATTGAAGAATTCTTTCCCGTACATCGGTTCTGTGTGACATGCCTGGCAAGTTCGTTCCGCGCCGCCTTTAACAATCGCCGTTTGTGATGACGCCTGCGTAAATGAGAACCAGGCGAGCGTGATGAACATTACAGTTACCGCTATAAAGACGATGCTCTGGCGATGGAAATTTTCCATGGAACTCATCCCCTGCGCGGGTTCATTTTTTCAACTTCTTCTTTCCCTTTGCCGCAAATGCATTCCACCCGGCCATACCTCCGGAAAGTCTCGTCACATCATCTACACCCTTTCTCGCAATGTAGGAAGAAGCCAGGTAGGAATGCTCTCCGTTTTCATCCACAACCACTACTTTCCGGTTGTATGGAAGCTCATAGTAGCGCCTATGCAACTGATAGAGGGGTATATTGACGGCCCCCTCGATGTGGGCCTTTTCGAACACGGCTTCAGGGCGGACATCCAGGATTAAGATTTCTTTTTTTTCATTGAGCCACTTCTCCAGCATCACCGGCTTGACTGAAGGTACATGCACCCTTGGAACCCGGTCAGGCGTTTCTATCCGATAACCTGCCGCCTTCCATGCATAAAGGCCGCCGGAAAGGATGTAGATTTTTTTATAACCGGCATTTTTCACCTGATCGACGGCGGAACAGCCCTCATTACAGGTCTCGCTTCCGCAGTAGAGGACAATAGGCTTGTTTTTGTCCTTAAGAAGAGTAGTCGCCTTTTTGCCGAACTCTTCGCAGGATATGCAAAGTGAATCAGGGATTCTGCCGTCCATACACTCAAGATAACTTTCCGTACAGATAACAGATACCTCTTTTTTCTTCATCAAGGCATACAGCTCCTCAGGAGAAATCCCATCCCCCGGTTTTTGCGGGGATGCAGGAGACGGACTCTGGACTGATAGAAAAAAAACAAAGATTCCCACCCACAGGCGCCTGTAACTCTGCATTTTCATTATTATGCCATCACATTCTTGGGGTCTTCTCAACGTACCAAGTTCCCCATCTTCCTATCACTTATACACCGGCACGCTCTGTTTTCCCCATTCCTTCATCTGCATCTCTGAATCGGGTTCCTTCAATGCCGGGTAATCATTCTTCAAAAACCGGCCGATGTTTTTCACGTTCATTTTGGTGAAAAAGGCCGCATTGCCAGCATGGCAGTCCGCACATCCTTCCGGGTATCCTTTGGCCCCATAAGTCATTTTTTTCTTGATAGGGGTCACATTGTGATAGACAGGAAAGGACAGAGATCGCGTCCGCATAGGATCTTCCATGGCAAGGACATCGCCATTTCTGACCTCGTATACCCTGTCGCCCACGAAGACCACATTGTGGTAGCCTCCGTCTGTAAGTGCCTTTATGCCAAGTTTCATGTCCTCTTCTGTTGCAATTGTAGGCCGCTTGATCCTTCGTCCGTCGGTTGTATTAATCTCGGCAGTACTTATGCCCTTCGCCCTTTTTAGGGCCTGATGAACATGCGTAAGGCTGATGGGTCTAATCTCGCCGTTTGCCATTTTTTCGCCAAACCACTGTAGTACCTTCGGCACCCGGGGGATGTATTTTTCGTCGCTGCGCCCCCTGTCAAGGTGCATCATCCATGGTTTCCACGGCTCTTTTGCAGGTTTGCTGAAATCATCCGCAGTAAGTGCTCCATCCTCGTTATCCGCAGTGTACCAGTATTGTCTGCCCATGCTCATGTCCCCCAGGTATCCCCCCCTGCCGGGCTGTGCCGTGGAATGGCAGGCTGTACAGGAGATGCGAGTCAAATGGAACAATCCCTTGCTGAATCTTTCCAGATGGACCTTAGCAGGGTTTCTTGCTTCTTTGGGCATTCCGGTACGAGTCGGCTTGTATTTCCCCTCCTGATGGCAGTTCCTGCAGGTCATAATTCCGGCACCTTTCAGATCGTCCTGCGCATGAGTGTCCGGTGACCGTCCCCTGGCTATCTGGTGCTCCAGCCTTTTGCCCATGAGACCATGACAGTCGATGCACTGAAAACCCCACCGGGCGTGAGCATCATGTTGGGGCGAGTAAATCATTCCTGTTTTCCAGCCATCATGGCTTCCGTGGCACTGAAGGCAGCTGTTAGAATTTACTGACCTCGATATTAATGCCCCCTTCAGTTTTCCACTGTTCGTGAAGATGTCCTTTTTACCCCAGTGATAAGCAACATAAGGTCTCTTCGAAAAGTTCCACGATCCGGCAAGGAAGTCTTCCTCCTCGAACCCGGCAGATGGTTTCTTGTAGGTAAATATATTCCCTCTAATCTGACCCAGCCCGGCCCCTGCTGTTGCCGCCCACCGGAAGTTTCTGCTGTCCAGCTGGCTATTACGGTCGTTCATTCTATAATTCGGCATGTGACATATGAGACAATCAGCCTCTATGACACCACTATCCTTAAAGTGGCTCCGTCTGTCCGGTGTGAGAAAGGAGCTGAAATCGCCGTCGAGAGCATACATGTTCATCCGCTCCCCCTCTATCAGGCTCATTGTTAAGTCCGCCTTTCCATCGGTCTTTCTGCTATACTCTAGCGGGCCGCCACCGGGCATGTACCAGCCGCATGCCTCCAATTTGATCCCTGCCTTCAGATTCAACTTTCCTCCTGCGGCAATCCAGTCATAAATGGGAATGCCCCCTTCCTTCGGGTCTGACTTTGCCTTCCTTGCTACACGGGTAAACATAGTCCCCGAGAAGCAAGCCTTGCCGTAAAATCCGGGTGAGAGGATCCAGGGCCGCTTCGAATTATATCGATCACTCATTTCATCAAAACCCTGCGAGAAGTGATAGCCGCGTGTGATGACGGAGTAATCGTGGCAGCCCCCACAGGTATGCCTGGGACTATAGGGATCGGTTGAATTGACTTCCGGTGTTATCCGGCGCCCCTGTTCGTTTTTCATCCAGATATTTTGGTGGGTCCAACTGCTGGCAGGATGTGGAATCGCAAGTGAGGAAAGAAAATAGATAAATGCAACAATGATTGTGATGCGAAGTCTGGGATCCATAGGCTTCCCTTTGCTATACGTGAACTTTGAGCTATGAATTGTATGGCTTTTTTATGGCATTAATAACCCGTATCGTTAAATTAATACAATTTATTATATCATCTCTTTTTTATAGAAAAATTTATTTTTTGCCCAAGTGTAATGAGGTTCGAAAATATGAGCACAAAATCATATGAAAATAAACGACCTCTATTAGTTACGTTTTGGAAAACGTAAACTTTTCAGGAGTAATCGTAATGTAAATATTTATTATAATAACACACTGATATTATCTGACAATAGGCAATATCAATTAATTTGAACCCCGAAAGACTCAATGACCAAACTGCTGGTTTTTCCATTTATGAACTGACGTGCATCTTCCGTAATATTTCATATTCCTTCGCAAAGAGTACTGGAAAGTCGTATATTATTTTTGTTAACACGCTATGGGTACTTGACATCTTAGTTCGATTGTTATTTGCAAGCGGGGAATTCCGACGACATAAGACACATTATGTCTTTAATCAGTATTTTGTCCCGGGAAATCAATTTTCCCGGAAGTTCCGACTGTACGAAGCTTGAAAATGATTAGCTAAAGATGCAATATAGCCTTGAACATAGGTATTTGATCATCCTGATGGCAACCATCGGTGGCGGTTCTGATTTAATTCTCTAGGCTCAGGGATGGCCCTCATGGATCATAAATTCTCCTTGACAAGACATGATATATTCATTTACTTTTATAGATAAATTCAGTTATTCTCATATAATATTCATCCTCCGATCATCTCAGCGCAAGCCTGATTCCAGCTTACCTTCTATTATATCTCCTGTGCTCAAACGCCGTTGGGTAGTTGTGTAGGCTGCCGTACCGACGAGGCAGCCCTGTGAACAAGGCACTCCTTTTGAAGGACCCGAAATTTCAGGCCGACTGCATCTCGTGTCACAAGGCGACGACTAGGCTACCGATAAGGATGGTGTCCACAATGGAGTAGTGGCACGTCAGTCAGGTCCAGGTCATCAGCGGCATTAACCTGTTTTTATAAATTTCCATTTTGTTCAGGGATCAAAAAGGAGGTGATGAAAAAGGAATAATAAAATTGAAATTGATATGAAGCGGTAGAAAACCGAATAGAAAGGAGGGAATTTTATGAATGATCGGGAAAACAAAAAAGGGCTGACAAGGCGCAGTCTGATCAAGGGTGCAGCGGTCGGGGCAGGTGCGATAGCACTGAGTGGATTCGGTATAAAGGAAGTAAAGGCGGTGCCTCCTCCTAAAAAGTGGGATAAAGAGGCGGATGTAGTTATTGTGGGGTCGGGCTTTGCCGGCCTGGCTGCTGCATTAACAGCCCATGATGCCGGAGCCAAAGTAATAGTTTTGGAAAAGATGCCCACACATGGTGGAAACTCTATCATAAACGGCGGCCAGATGGCTGCCTGGACATCTAAAATTCGCAAGCAGAGGACAGATCTTGAAGAGGACAGTCCTGAACTGATGTACCAGGATATGATGAAAGCGGGCCATAATTTAAACTGGCCCGATCTGGTGAAGACAGTGGCAAACGGATCTCCCGATGCTTTAAACTGGCTGGTTGATCTGGGTGTGGTTTTCCCACCGGAGTTGATTATCCAGGCGGGCGGCCATTCTAGAGCGCGAACACATCAAACCAAGAATATAAGCGGCTCAGATATAATAAGTGTTTTGTACCGTGCCGCGCAGGAGAAACGTGTCCCCGTTCTTTTGACGCACCAGGTCATGGGAATTGTAAGGGAAAATCCCCTCGAGGGTAAAGTGTTAGGCGTGAAAGTCAAAACTAAGGGGAAAACCTTATATTTCAAGAGCAGAAAGGGAATCATTCTAGCAAGCGGAGGCTATTCGCGGGACGTAAAGATGAGGACCAAAGAAGTACCCTATCTCACTGCGGAGTGGCTGTCCACCAATCAGCCAGGGGCAACGGGTGAAGCCATCAGGGTGATGCAGGACATCGCTGCAGCGACGACACAGATGGATCGCATTCAACTGTATCCGTTTGCGGATCCATATACAGGCATCCTCGACAAGCCGGCTCTCATTCCCTTTACTTCACCAGCATTCGCGATATACGTGTGGAAGAATGGCAAGAGGTTCATCAATGAATTAGCGCCGAGAGAGGCAATTGCCAATTACGAAGCTTTTGTGTTGAAAGAAAAACCCACTTGGACTATTTTCGACAATGCCTCCTGGCCAAATTTCACAAAGAACGAAGTGCTTACCGATGGGATCGCAAAAAAGAGAATATTCAAAGCAGATACTCTCGAAGAACTGGCCAATAAAGCGGGTATTGACCCTGCTGGTCTCGTAGAGACGGTCAATAAATACAATTCCTTTGTGGATGCTGGTGTCGATAAGGATTATGGCAAGCCGAGGCTCAGGGCAAAGGTCCAGACGCCGCCATTCTATGCAGTTCCACAATGGCCGGCTATACATCATACAATGGGCGGATTGCAGATAAATACCAAAGCCCAAATTCTTGATAGAGAAGGCGAGGTGATTACTGGATTGTATGCCGCAGGGGAGGTTTCCGGTGGAGTTCATGGTGGGGACCGATTAGGTAGCTGTGCAATTACCGACTGTATAGTGATGGGTAAAATAGCTGGAATGAGTGCTGCTGCATCGTAAAAATTCCAGAAGATGAATTCGACATGTGCTGAGGGGTCTTTGCCTGCTATTGATTTTCAGAAGATTGACGCTGAAGCACCACAGACTCCATTTGAGAGATTCCTGCACAGGCATACACAGAAAAGGGGCTCATGGTATATCATGAGCCCCTTCTTTAATTTCAAATTGAGGGAAGCTTCACATCAAGAAAATCTGTTGATTTTAATTGAAGTAATTAGGGACAGGTTCATATTTCAGTAATTGTAATTCCAGGGAGACCATAATTAATTCGGGTTTGTATAGCTGCCATGAAATTACCTTTTCATGATCTTTTTCCCTCATCGAAGAATGAGGGTCCATGAGGATTCATGGACCCTCATTGATGGCGATCACGCCTTCTCCTTACCGGCATTCGTGCCGGCGATGCGGCCAAAGACCACACAGTCGGTCGTGGCATTGCCGCCCAGGCGGTTCGATCCCTGCACCCCGCCGCACACCTCGCCCGCCGCGTAGAGACGCGGTATCGGATTACCCCAGATGTCGATGACCTGGGTCGAGGCGTTGATCCTGAGGCCGCCCATGCAATGGTGAATGGATGGCCACTGGGCAATAGCATAAAAAGGACCGTTCACCAGGGGCACCATGTTTTTCGTGATCGGCTTATTGAAGTCAAGGTCCTTCCCGTCTGCGATGAACTTGTTATGTCTGTTGATTGTCTCCTGCAAAGAGTCCGCTGGTATGCCCAGTTTCCCGGCCAGTTCAATTACCGTATCCGCCTTCAGTATGCGCCCTTTCGCTATGCCTTTTTCCAGCTCTGCTTGCGGCACAACCAGTTTCTTAAAGACCTCCTCGCTCAATATCGAATAGGAAGGCTTTGAGCCGGACTTGATCTGGGCCATGGAAACGACATCACGGCGTTCCAACTCGCTGATGAAGCGTTTGCCGGCCTTGTTGACGTAGATCAGTCCGTAGCCCGTGCCCGTGTATGGATAGACCGCCGGCGTATCCAGCATTCCCGTCTCCGGCTCTGCACATGGATAAAGCTGGATGAAAGCCATTTGAATGGTTTCGGCGCCGATCGCCTGGGCGTACCGTATCACCTCTCCGGTGGCTCCCGGCTGGTTGGTGCAATTGTACTCCGGCACAAGGCTGGGGTTGAAGGTCATCCGCATCTTGACGTCCCTGCTGAATCCGCCCGAGGCCAGGACAAGCGCCTTTTTAATTTTGATATTTCTCTTCTTCTTGTCTTTCGTTACTTCCACACCAAGAACGGGACTATCCGCATCCTTGCGCCAGATCCAGGACACCTGCGTGCCTAGGCGAAGTTTGGCCCCTTTCTGCTCGGCGACTTTTTTCATCGGCTCTGTAAAGCCCCGGCCGACACCCTCAACGGCCATATACGACCGGTAAGCCGAGTGCCCTCCCATGCGTGGCAGGGTATTCCTGAACTTGACTCCATCGTCGAGCAGCCAGTCCACGGCATTGGGAGAGTCCTTTACCATGACTTCCACCAGCTCGGGGTAATTGTAGAAATCACCGCCCTTCAGCGTGTCATTCTTAAACAGTTGCCAACTGTCATCCCCGAGATTGAGTTTCTTGCGGAGGTGATTTCTGTCATCCCACGCGTTTATTACCCCGCCGTTTATGATGGAATTTCCCCCGTATGTTGGCATCTTCTCCAGGATCACGACCTTGGAGCCCACACTGGCCGCCTCTGCGGCTGCTGCGAGTCCCGCAAAACCTGAACCCACTATGACGACGTCAACTTCCTCGTCCCATTTCTTGGGAAGCACACGTACGGCGGCCTCGGCTGATCCCGGAACCGTGAGGTTCATTGCCAGACCGCCGGCTGAAGCCAGCACCCCAAGACCGATAGCCCCTTTGAGAACTGAGCGGCGACTTACAGACATTGATGGGAAGGTCGTTTCCATACCATTCAAGTCATCCCTCTTCCCCTCTTTGCGTTTATGCCTTTTCATTCATATGCCTCCTTTCTTTTATAAAATAAGTTTGTGCTTACTGATGCCCGCCGGATTTCAATTGATTTTAAGAACAAATGCACCCAATGTCAATCATCCTTATTAACGTATCGGATCTGAAACTTCGCATTGGAGGACTCGCATTCTTGTGATAAGGGCGGATGCAGCCATGGCCTACCCCCTGACCATGTACCACATGTTAATTTAGAATTCTGCCATTTTGAGAGCTCCTCAAAAACTATACCAGTTTTGGGGGAGAAGGTCAATTTTATGTTCTTTAGGGTAGCCATACCTCCGGTGACGGGCATTGATAATTCAATAAACCGCGCGGTCTGAACAGCCGGAGAGTGGATATTAAATGTTTCAATTGGTAATCGACAAACTTTTAGCACCTTGATTCTGTTAAGTAGTAGGTGTACGAAAGCCCCGCCAAACATGAATATTATCAAAATCATCCTTGATGAATGCCATGTGAAGTGTTGTTATATCGGTAGAAAAGATCGACTTACTGCTTTCAATAAATAACGGACTAAATCTTGGTCAAACAAGATTCATTGATGAGTAGTTGTGATGAGAAGGGAGTGACAAATCCAAAGGAAGAGGGGAAGTTTGTAGTTTCCGGCGAAGAAAAGAAGGCACACTGACCTTCAACTTATTTAGCTTGCAATTAAAGAGCGCTGTCCGTTCCGGGCAGCGCTCTTTTTTTTTGTCATTCCGGCGAATGTTGGATCGGTGTCCGGTGCAAGCGCCGGAATCCAGTTATTCATCTCCGATTCTCCTGATGATTCAGAATTAAGAAATAATCGGTCTACGAAAAGAGTTTGACTCTGACCGCCGTTCTCTGGCATAAAAATAACAAAGGATCGCTCATGGAGATCAAATACAAAGTCTGGTTTGAAAAAGACGGGAAAGTCATCTTTGGAAGTGGACGCAGGGAATTGTTAAGGGCTGTTGACACATACAACAGTCTGCATGCGGCTGCTAAACGCTTAAACATGTCCTACCGGGCTGCATGGGGAAGAATCAGAGCCTCAGAAGCGAGGTTAGGAATGAAGCTTATCGAACCTCATCCGGCAGGAAGGGCTCTCCATCTGACGGCAGAAGCAAGGGCATTGCTGAAAAGATTTGATGAATTGGACAAGAAAATAAATGATGTCGTGCTGAAGACCGGTCAGAAAATAGGCTGATTACAGGATCGCCAACCCTAGTAAGAAAAACTCCCCATCTCTTATAATCCCGCATGCTGTACATGCAGTTGCCGCAAGGGCTTGTTTTGGCGGTAATTCCTTTCATTGAAGCAATGTTTCTATTATGTCAATAATGGCATAATTATCTTGACATTATGCCACAAATGACATAAAGGGATCGTCAACTCAATACCTCATCAACAGTCAGACTAATTGAAAAATCTTAGTGCTAAGTAAGAGAAACAGATGTTCGCAAAATAGTGTATTACGGGAATGAAGTTGACCAGTCATTCTCTTTTTTTGTTTTTATTTATGCTAAACGTAACACAATGAAGCGTTATATTTTATTCTTTCTTGTTTTTTTTCTGTTCGCTTTTTCCACTGCTGCAACAGCAGGTGAATCACTTAACGCCGCCGTTGCAGCGAACTTTATGCAGCCATTCAAGGAGATTGCGAAATTATTTGAATCCAAAAATCAGGTTTCCGTGAATGCCACATTTGCTTCCTCCGGCCATCTCACCGGTCAGATCATGAATGGTGCCCCTTACGATATCTTTCTGTCTGCAGATGAAGAGAGACCTGTAGCACTCTACACAAAAGGCCTTGCGGAGAAACCTTTTGTTTACGCCCGCGGTCGGGTTGTCCTCTGGTCGGCAAAAAAAGAGCTGTGCGGCGCATCAAGCTGGCGGGAGATCGTTAAGCATTCCTCTGTGAAAAGAAGTGCCGTTGCCTCGCCGAAGGTAGCTCCATACGGGGCAGCAGCGATGGCCGCATTGGAACAGAGCCGCCTCCGGGATACGTTGCAGCAAAAATTTATTTACCCGGAAAACATCGCTCAGGCTTTTCAGTATGCTGTGACGGAAAGTACGGATGCCGCTTTCTGCGCTCTTTCGTCGGCATTATCCGAGCAGGGAAGGAAAGGCTGCTATTTCGAAGTTACCGAAGCGCCCCCTATAGTGCAGGGTGGATGTGTGCTGATACGGGCGAAGGACAAGGAAGCAGCAAAAGAATTCGTGAATTTTCTCAATTCCCCGGAGGTAAATTCCATAAAGGGGAAATACGGGTATAAATAAGTTATGGACTGGCAGCCCTTGATTCTATCTTTGAAACTTGCCGCAGTGAGCACTTTTCTGCTCATTATCCTGGCTGCGCCCCTTGCGTATGTTCTTTCACTTTCCCATTTCGCGGGAAAGGCGTTTGTTGAGGCCCTGATCAATCTTCCTATGGCTCTACCGCCGACAGTACTGGGATTTTACCTCCTTGTCGTCATGGGACCAAAGGGCTTTCTCGGCCGCTTCTGTGAGACCGTCACCGGAGCTTCTCTGGTCTTTACGTTTCAGGGCATTACCATTGCCCTTCTCATTTATTGTCTACCCTTTGCCATTCAGCCCATGAAGGCCGCATTTGAAAAGATCGATCGCTGCATGCTGGAAAGCGCCTATGTACTCGGCCTTTCCCCGTTGACCACGTTTCTCCGGGTTATAATTCCCAACAGCGTAAGCGGGCTTGCTGCAGCGGCCATCCTTGTCTTTCTCCACAGCATCGGTGCCTTCGGCGTACTCCTCATGGTAGGCGGAAGTATACCGGGAGAGACGAGGGTGGTTTCCATTGCCATCTATGAAGCGGTTGAATCCCTCGCTTACAGGGATGCGGGGTTAATGTGCCTGGTCCTGATTCCTATCAGTTATTCCTTTCTTCTCCTTTTAAATCTGATTACAAAGAGGAACAGCGTATGGAACTGAAAATTTCCATCAAAAAACAACTTCCATCTTTTGAACTGGATATAACCTTCACCTGTTCACCGGATAAGCTTTTGGTGATCATTGGACCGTCTGGAGCCGGCAAAACAACTATTATCAGGATCATCGCCGGCCTTGATAAACCGGATAAAGGAACCATTACCTTTAATGGCGAGACCTGGGTTGACACGAAAAAGGGTATTTTTGTTCCCCCGCAGAGACGCCAACTCGGGTACGTGTTTCAGGATTACACATTGTTCCCGCATCTCAATGTTCAGAAGAACGTTACCTTCGCCGCGCATGATGAAGCCTGTGTTGAAGAGCTGATGAAACGATTCGACATCTGGCATCTCAAAAATAGAAAGGTGGCCACAATATCCGGGGGGGAGCGGCAGCGTGCAGCTATCTGTCAGAACCTAGCTCGCAAACCCCGGGTTCTCCTCCTGGACGAACCTTTTTCTGCCCTGGATGCCGTTACCCGCAAGACGCTCCGGACAGAGATCAAGCAATTGAAAGGGGAGCTTTGCATCCCCATAATCCATGTCACCCATGATATATCGGAAGCGACTCAGCTTGGAGACGAGCTACTGCCTGTAGTACAGGGCAGAGTCGTTCCCCGGTGGATATTACAGTTTCGCCTCAAAGACCTGTCCTTCAGGCGCCGCGACGGCATTGAAGATATCTGGGGACAGAATGACACATTTAACGATAATCTCGAGGTATCCAGTTTATGAACATCGGTCCTTACACATTAGAAGAGTATAAGAATCTTGTAAAATCCTTCCACGGCTATTTAGCACCGGGTCTTCTGGTCGGCGGCTTCATGGTCGATCATGCGTTGAAACACCTTCCGGAAGGCGACCTTTTCGATGCTGTCTGTGAAACGAGGAACTGCCTGCCCGACGCTATCCAGCTCCTGACGCCCTGCACTATCGGTAATGGATGGCTGAGAATCCTTGACCTGGGAAGGTATGCCTTAACTCTCTATGAAAAATATGGAGGGAGGGGCGTGCGGGTGTATATGGATGTCCGCAAGCTGGATTCGTGGCCGCATATCAAAACCTGGTTCTTGAAAATAATGCCGAAGGATCAACAGGATTCGGACGCCCTGCTTGAAGAGATCGGCGAAGCGCAGGCGACCATCCTGGGAATGGAAGAGGTAGAAGTCCGGTTTGACCGACTGGAAAAAAAGCACAAGGATATAATCGCTATTTGCCCTGTCTGCGGCGAGGCGTATCGCGCGCAGTCACGGGGCTTATGCAAGGCCTGCCGTGGTGAACTGGTATATTTAAAAACTGAAGAAACTGGGGTCAAAATAGTATGAATCACGAAGAGAGAATAGCTCATATCGAACAATTAATGGATGATATCATCGAGAAAAATTCCCACTGTAGGGATATAATCAATGCCTTCCGGCCCGTCATCCTGGAGAGGTGTCGCCTGGTTGAGAAATTGGAATTGCAGAACACGGATTCACCAAAGATAGACAAGATAAAATTTAAAGGAGGAGTGCCTGTAATAAGGCAGGCAGCGCTTTTCCGACATGACGATCCCTGGGAGGAAATTGCCCTTTCCTTGATACCTGCCATGAAACAGGGATTCCCGGCTCTTCAGAATGACCTGGAGAAACTGGAAGGATTAGTAAAAAATAAAAATATCAGCATCTATGATTACTTCAAATCATATTCTACTGATGGGGACGCTATCGTCACCGGGTGGGCCTCGGAATTCAATATAGATGCATCAGCCATCGCCTTATTGTTGAGAACCATAACGAGAATCATCCTCGAAAAAAGATCACAGCATATAGAATGGAAAGGGGACAATTGGGAAAAGGGCTACTGCCCGGTCTGCGGAACATTTCCCTCCATAGCGATGATAAAAGAAAAAATTGCGGAGCGATGGCTGCATTGTTCTCAGTGCGGCTACGAGTGGAAATTCAGCAGAGTCCTGTGCCCTTACTGCGAAGATCAGGCCTATGAGGAGATGCCCTTTTTCTTTGTGGAGAGTAAGGATAAGGAATGCGCGTATGCATGCGACAAATGTAAAAGATATTTGATTACCCTGAACCGTATGAGTGATTTGATTGTCCGCGACCTGGACATCTCCGCAATTAGTCTCACTCATCTGGATATCATCATGCAGGATAAGGGCTTCCAGCCTATGGCCGCCTGTGAATGGAACGTGTTTTAGAATTTGTACGTAATAAACATATTTCTTCTATTATGAAAAGAGATTTATATATCCCCTTTTCTGAAGGGGACTGGGGGCTGTCCCCCGCTGGCGGGGGTTGGGGGTGGCCCTATGTCATCAAAAATCACTCTAAAACTATTTTATAAAAGGACGACTTAGTAGAATCGAATATTTTTTATGCTTTCGTGTTTTCCTCCAAGGCGGTATGAGGATTAATACTAACCAATAGGAGGTTTCGCTTCCATGGCAGAGGAAGTTCGCTGGGTAAAAACTCACTGCGCAAGGATGGATCACGGTGGCTGCGCTCTGATGGTCGGCGTCGAAAATAACCGGATCACCAAGATCAAAGGTGATCCGCAGGGATATTTGAACAAGGGATACACTTGCTATAAGGGCCGGGTCTCTGCCGACCGCCTCACACATCCGGATCGTCTCCGATATCCTTTGAAGCGAACGGGAAAACGCGGCGAAGGGAAATGGCAACGCGTTTCTTGGGAGGAGGCGCTTGATGAAACGGCGAAGAATCTCCTCCAAATCAAAGAGAAATACGGGGTGCGGGCAGTCGGGTTCGGTGTGGGTATGCCCAAGGGTCTGGAGCATTTCGTTCTGATCCGCCTCGCCAATATTTTCGGCTCACCTAATGTCATCGCGTCCCAGGATGTATGCCACGCCCCAAGGGAGATTACAGGCATCCACACTTGTGGGTTTTATCCGGTAGCAGAACTCCACAACCCAACCAGTCTCATTCTTTCCTTCGGCAGCAACATCCTCTCATCCAATGAAGAGGGACAGATATGCAGTATGGTGCTGGATCAACTTAAGAAAGGCGCCCGGATGATTGTGGTCGATCCCCGCCGGACAGAGCTGGCCTCCCGTGCCGATTTATGGCTACAGCTCAAGCCCGGAACGGAGACGGCACTTGCTCTTGGTCTCTTAAATGTCGTCATCGAGGAATCACTTTACGATAAAGAGTTTGTAGAAAAATACACATATGGGTTTGAAGGCCTGGCTCGGGAGATGAAAAAGTATTCCTCGGAAACAGTTTCCAAAATCACCTGGGTTCCGGCAGATCTGGTACGCCAGGCTGCGCGGATGTACGCAACGGCGAAGCCTGCCGCCCTCCAGTGGGGTAATGCCATCGAACACTCCGTCCATGCCTTTGACTCCGCTCGTTCGCTCGTCTGCCTGATGGCCATAACTGGAAACCTGGAGGTGTCTGGTGGTAATATCAATGCCCACGATCCGAAAATAATGGGGCTAGGCGAATTCGTCCGTGCCGATCTCATTCCGACCAAGGCCAAAGAGATGATCGGCACCTATCACGGCATCATCCCAAGATTGATGACAGTAGCATCAGCCTATTTTCGGAAAGCAGTGCTGGAGGGAATACCTTACCCTGTCAGGGGATACTATGGCATGTGCTGCAACCCGCTGATTACTTGGACGGACAGCCGGGTTACCTATGAAGCCTTTATGAGCCTTGATTTTATCGCCATGGCGGAAATATTCATGACGCCCACTGCGGCCATGGCTGATATCGTTTTCCCCGTCGCCCACCAGTACGAGATGAATGATATAGGCCACTACGGGATCGGACACGGCATGATACTCGCCCGGCCGAAAATCGTCGAACCACCGGAGGAGTGCTGGCCCGATATAAAGATCATGAACGAACTGGGTAAGCGGGTATCTGCGCCTGAATTATGGCACGAAGATTACGAACAATTTATGGAAGACCTCGTCCGACCGGCGGGTCTGATCTACAAGGAATTGGCTGCCAAGGGCTATCTGAAGGGACCCGATCGTTTCAGGTCATACGAGGAAAAGGGCTTCCGCACACCCACGGGCAAGGTGGAATTGAGGCTGAGCACCGCAGAGAAGTTTAAGCTGAAACCACTGCCCGAGTATAACGGTCTTCCCGAAGAAGAAGATCCGGAATACCCCCTGATTTTAATCAGCGCGAAGAGCCGCTATTTTCTCCTTTCTTCCTATCGGTGGGTTGAGAAACTGAGGCAAAAACGACCGCACCCCTTTGTTGATATTCACCCGGAAACGGCGGCAGACTGCGGGATCAAGGATGGGGACAGCGTTATTATTGAAACGAAATACGGTCAAATCGTCCAGGTGGCGCGCATCACCGATTCTGTCCACCCCCGCGTTATCAACGTAGCACTGGGGTGGTGGTTCCCGGAGGGGGAAGCGTCAGAGCAGTTTGACTGGCGAAAATCTAATTTTAATATGCTTACCTCCATCGGAAAGTTGGGCAAGGAGTTCGGAACCCCTAATATCAAGAATCTCCCCTGCCGGATACGCCGGAAATAAATCACAGGAATTGTTCTTCGCTTTTTTCCCAAGTGCAACTTCCCACTTACCGGCGTATCATCCTGAGCTTGTCGAAAAATGCCGGCGTTCCCCTGTTATCTCCCCTCTGTCATTCCGGTCGTGTCCCGGAATCCACGAACAGTGCGCATGCAGTTTTTTGAATCACAAAAAATGACATGACGGATTCCATGGTATACTTTTGCTGTGATCTTGAGAAGTATATCTAGTATTATGTTAATATTATAGAATAAAATTGTCGGGAGGAGAGAATGGCTGGTAAAAAATCCTTAACTTCATGAACTCAGCCCAGACAGTTACAGCAGAGTTTCTTGTTGCCAAGCCCCACATCCTGCCATACTGATGCATCTTCTTTGCAGAGGGCAATTGCAACTTGCGAGTTATGTTTTCTTATTGATGCGATGATGGTTTTAAACATTTGCAGCCTTTTCGCATGCGGATACCGGAGTTTGCCCGCTTCTGCAATCAGGCTCCCGTTAATCTTTAGTAAAGAGGTGCTTGGAAAACGTTCTTCAATATGGTGTAATAGTCCGGTAGCCGGTCTATATTCACCGATGGTGATCCGTGACGGGATAAATAAAGAAAATATCTGTTCAACCAACGCATGATAATCTTTTTCCCATGATGAATAATAAAATACAGGGTCAATCCTCAATCGAACTTCGTATCCATCTTCTTGAACTCTTTTAGCAGCCCCAAGTCTCTCAATCGGAGATGGTGTTCTATGCTCAAGATAACTGTGAACCGTATCTGTGTTGACACTGAATGATACAATTGTCTGCCCTCCATGGGAAAGCCCAAGGAGATTATCGACCATATTGCTTTTAGTCAGAAATAAAAGTTTAGTATTAGGTGCCTCTTGGGGCATGAATGGAACAACTATTTTGCTGAAACTGGTAACATCATCGACGGCAAGGGGATCACCTAATTCTCCAAGATTGAGGACACGTAATGAGGATACAACACGTTTGCGATCAAAAGCGACTATCTCATTAAGCATCTGATCATAATTAACGAAATGAGTCGAAATAGGTGATGTGCGGAAAGTCAGGTAGAGATAACAATATTCACACCAATAATTACAATTGTTATATGTAGACAGCTTGAAGAATCGTGCGCACCGACCGAGTGGATGCTGAAATTTGTCGATGAAATTGCTTTTACGGTCCCTGAGTAGAAGAACATTTCGCTCACTCATGAGTTTCGTAGTTCCACTATGCCCATTCACCTTCGGGATTTTTTTTATCCAATTCAGAGGCAAACCGGACTCATTGGCAATACGATAAACTTCTTTTTCATTTGCCTGACCAGCAAGTGCCCAAAGTTCTTGAACGAGAGAATGCTTTTGATTCATCTCAGTTACTTCCGTGCCAATCATAGAAGGTCTATTACTGATTTCCACAATCATATCATCATAATCTATCATAATGGTTTTGTAGATAAAAGCTCGCGATCATTTATGCGAGACTTTCCCGACAATGAAAAAAGAGTACCTTCCTTCAACATTTCAGAAATTTTTTTCTTGTGTTCGGATATTTTGTACTCACCGAATACCATCTCAAGTGTTTTGACAATGAGGTCTTTCCGCTCCACCGTTCCTATCTGCCGCGCCGTATCCATAATGGCTGATTTGAGCCGTAAAGGATCATGTCTTTCATCATCTTTTCTCAGATCAAATAAGAAACCATCAACAACTTCGGTCATAAGAAAATCATCACGGGCGGTACAAACGGCGTCATTCATCAGGATCAAGGCATCGGGATGTCTTGATCCAAAGATCAACCTGTATTTTGGAACAGCATGGGAGTATTTTTCTTTTATAGGATAAGAGCAAACGCCATTGAAATATCGAGCCATTTCTTCCATGTATTTATTAACACACATTTTTTCTTTTTCCTGAAAGGATAAATCAGCCCTTACGATTGCACGCCAATAATCTCCACCTGCAATTTCATCGATGTCTTCTGGTTGCATCGTTCTGTCAATATCTGATAGCTCTTCATCATTCATATCGTATTCCATTTTTTTTAATGATTCTACCTTCAGTGATGCTAACCCATTACGAACAAAAGATGGCGAATTAAAGTTAAGAAGCACTTCGACACTCGATCCTTGTTGGATATACCGGTAAATAGAGGCAAGTAATGAGAACTTTAATGATTTGATGCCATACGGATCGATATAGACAAATACTGTATTATTCTTTGCCAGGCGGCCAATTTCAGCCACTGAACTCTCAAACGTGCCAGGCTTTGCTTCACAAAAATCATTGAATTCTAAGATATTTGCTTCGAGCTTGCGATAATATTTCTTACGTTCCTCGATGAAGCGTGCCGAGACAGACTTGTTCTTTCTGGCCAATACTGAAACTGCCTTAGCGATGATGAGAGGAGAACCATCTTTACCATCCTCGAAGCGTCCTGGGCCAGCAAAGCAATCAATGACAACAACAGATCTTCCTAATGAGCACACCTTCGGTAGATACGGAGTCAGGTAATAAGAGAGTATTAAGTCTTTATATTCGGACCACTCCCGTTTATTTTTGAAGAAATCCTTAACCATATCTTCGCTTCCCCAAAGGGCATTGTAAGAAAAGATAAATTTATTTGCATAATAGAGACTTAAAATTGCGTGTGAGTATAGGGTAGATTCGGATGCACGTCAATGGATAAGTAGGCAGGGAAATACCAGTGACACCATGCATAATCCTTGGTTACATCAAAATACCACGACGCCAATTTTCAATTGGAAGTCATGAAACCTTACCATCAATTAATCTTCACACTTCATAGGTGGAGTTCATTTCCAGCTCAAATCAATTTCAATTTGATGATGTTTGTGAATTACGAGCTTAAAGGTTGCTACATAGCTTACTGAGCATGCATCTCACTTTAAATAACAGACTGAATCTTGGTCAGACAAGATTCATTGACGAGTAAGTGTGATGAGAAGTATTATCAAATTTTCCCTAGCCCTCATATTCTAAAGGAGGGAATATTTCATCCAAATTGAAAGTTGTACTTTCAATCCGCAATCATATTTTCAATAGTATTTCACACCCTTGACATCCTCAATCCTATAACTCAGGAAAAATCAAAAATCTA